>NZ_CP134876.1:1512104-1814524 GCF_032108445.1 Micromonospora halotolerans
GCTCGGCGTGCTGCTGGTCGCCACGGTGCTGATGCTGCTCGCCCCGCCGGTGGTGGCCCGGCGCGGGCTCACCTCGACCGCCGAGACGATCGCCGCGGTGGGCCTGCTGCTGCTGCCGCTGGCCGGGTACGCGCTCTGGGCCGTCGACCGGGTCGGCGGCGGCACCTCCGGCCCCGCCTTCTCCGGGTCGATCTTCCTGGTCACCACCGTGGTCTCGTTCGGGTACGCGTACTGGACCGGGCTGCGGGCTCCCCGCTTCGCCACCGTGCTGGCCGCCCAGCCGGTGCTGCCGCTGCTGGCGTACGAGCGGATCACCGGGCCGGCCGGCTGGGCGCTGGTGCTCACCGTGGTGGCGGTGGCCGACCTCGCGCTGGCCCGCTCGGCGGTGGTGGTCGAACGTCCCGTCCGGCGTGACCTGCCGAGCCCGCCGCCGGAGGCCGCCCCGCCCCGGCAGCGCGCCGCCGACAGCCGGCCCGAGTCGGACCCGGAGGAGTCCGGCGAGGTGCTCGGCGCGGAGCCGCCCGCCGGCGCGGAACGGGTCCCGCCGGCCCGGCCGGTGCCCTGGCTGCGCGAGCTGACCTGGCTGCTGCACGGGGCGGCGGTCGCCGTCGCCCTGGCGTACGCGGTCACCGCCCTGCTGCGCGCCACCACCGTGCCGACCGCCGCCGGGGCGGGGGCCGTCCTGCTGCTCGCCGCGCTGGTCGGGCTCGCCGGGACGCTGGTGCTGCGCCGGCCGCCGCTGCCGGACGTGGGCGCCGGCATCGTCACCCTCGCGGTGATCGGCGCGCTGGGCCGGGTCGCTTCGGTCGCCTTCCCCGGCCGGTCGCTGCTGCTCATCGCCGCGGTCATCGCGCTCACCGGGTTCGCCGTCCGGGGCGTACCGGAGGCGGCCCGGCGGGGTCCGCAGCTCGCCTCGGCGGTGGCGCTCACGGTCAGCGGCCTGGTCGTGGCCGGCGGCGCGCTGCGCGCCGGGCTGGCGCCGGTCCGCGCCGCGCTGCCCGCCTGGTCGGCGGACCTGAGCGACTGGCACGCCGAGCTGGCCGCGGCGGTCGGCCCCACCGGCTGGCAGCTCGCCGCCAGCGCCCTGCTGCTCACCGTCGCCGCGGTGGTGGCCCTGCCGGCGGAGATCCGGCGCGAGTTCGCGGTGGTCGGCGCCGGGCTGACCGCGCTCGCCGTGCCGGCCTCGCTCGGGCTCGGCTGGGCCACCGCCTGCTGGCCCATGCTGCTGACCGCGGTGGCCATCGGCGTGCTCGGGCTCACCGCGGGCACCGAGCGCGCCGCGATGGCCCACTCGGTGACCGCCGCCGGGCTGGGGCTGATCGGGGCCGGGGCCGCGCTCGCCCGGCCCGCGCTGAGCGCCGCCGCGCTGACCCTGCTGTTCCTGGCCGGCGCGCTGGTCTCGCTGGCGCCCCGGGTCCGGATCGCCGCCGCCGCGGCGGACACCGTCTGCGCCTGGGCGGCCGGCGGGGCCGCGTTCGCGCTGCCCGGCGCGGTGGCCGCGTTCGTCGCCGCCACGGTGCCCACCGTGCCGGCCCCCACCACGGCGAACCTGCGCGAGGTCACCGTCCCGATCCTCGCGGCGAGCTTCCTCGGCGTGTGCGTCACGCTCGGCTACGCCGCCCTCGTCCAGGTCGCCCAGCGGCACCTCACCATGCCGCACGCGCTCGGCACCGTGCTGGGCGCGGTGGCCGTCGCGGCGGCCGCGTTCGGCGCGCCCGGCGCCACCACCGCCGACGCCTGGTTGGGTGGGCTGCTGCTGGTCGCCGCCGCGTTGCTGGCGCTGGCCCCCCGGATCGACGCCGGCCGTCGCGCCGACCTGTCCCTCGACGGGTCCGACCTGGCCCTCGCCGCCACCACGGTGGCGCTCATCGCCACCCTGGTCCGGATCGCGGCCGTGCTGGCCCCCGGCGGCCAGCTCGTGGTGGCCGCCGCACTGGTCACGGTGGTCGCCGTCGCCGCACGGGCGATGCCGGAGGAGTGGCGGCGCGGCCCGGTCCTCGGCATCGCGGCCGGCGGGGCGCTGATCGGCCTCATCGCGGCGTGGAGCGCGCTGCGCGGCGGGGTCGGCGTGCTGGCCACGCCGGGCCCGATCTGGGCGGGTGACCTGAGCGGCTGGCCGGCCGCACCGACCGGCGGGTCCACCTGGCAGGCGCCGGTCGCGCTGGCGCTGCTGGCCGTGGCCGCCGGCATCCTGCTGCCGGCGCCCTGGCGGTACGACGTCTCCGGCGCGGCCGCCGTGCTGGCCACCATCGGCGCGCCGGCCGCGTTCGACCTGCCCTGGTGGTCGCCGGTGCTGGTGGGCGCCATGGTCGCCACGGTGTTCGGGATGGCGGCGGTGGCCGCGGCCGATCCGCGCGCGGCGCTGTCCCGCGCCACGGTGGCCGGGGTCGTCGCCCTGCACGCCGCCGGCGCCGGGCTGGTGCGCCCGTGGACCACCGCGCTGGCACTCGGCAGCATCGCGCTGATCGGGGTGACGGTGGCCGCCCTGGCCCGGTCCCTCGCGCCGGCGCTCGTGGAGGACGTCCGCACCGAGGGGATGCCGCCACACCTCGTGCAGGTGGGCGGCGCGGCGGCCGGCGCCGCCCTGCTCGCGCTGCCCGGGGCGGTGGCCGCCCTGGCCGCCGAGTACGAGCGCCCCCCGCAGGTGGTGCTCACCGCCGCGCTGGCCGCGTCCAGCATCGGCCTGGCCGCGGTGGCGGCGGTCCGCCGGCAGGTCCCGCAGTACCTGCCGTACGCCAGCGTGGCCGTGGTGGGCGGCGCGACGGTCAGCGCGGCCGCCGCCGTGATCACCCACCTAAACGCCGGGGTGTACGCCGCCGCCGCGGCGCTGCTCGGCGTGCTCGCCGAGCTGATCCGGGCCGCCACCGTGCCACCGGTCGGTTCGGCGCAGCCGATCCGCCGCTGGTCGGTGCTGCTGACCGGTGCGTTGCGCCCCGCGCCCGATGACCCGACCGAGCGGCGCTGGCGGGTGAGCCCGGCGGCCGGTGCGCTCGCCGCGGCCGCGCTGCCCACCGCCCTGGCCCTGGCCACGCTGGCGCCGGCGCTGGTGGTGGCGCTGGTCGAGCCGCTCCAGGTGGTGTCCCGGGTCTGGCAGGGCCCCCCGCCGGGGCTGCTCACCCCGCCACCCGAGGCGGTGGACCCGACGCACGTGCTCACCGCGCTCCTGCTCACCGCGACGGCGGCGCTGGCCGCTGTCGGGTTCAGCGGCGGCCGGCGGTCCCGGGCCGTGCCGGTGATCCTGCCCGGGGCGGCGCTCACGTTGCTGATCACCCCGGTGGCGCTCGGCCGCGGCTGGCCGGTGACCGCGATGGCCGGGCTGGCCGTCTTCACCGTCTCGATGCTGGGGCTGGCGCTCACCCCGCCGCCCGCGCTCGCCGAACCGGCCCGCTCGATCCGGGTCGCCCGGGTGCTGGTGTTCGCCATCGGCCTGGCCGCCGGGAACGCCGGGCTCTCCGGAAGCCTCGCCACCCGGGAGCTGACCCTGTTCACGCTGGGCGGCGCGGTCGGCGTGGGCACGGTCGCCGCCCTCTTCGGCACCACCCAGCGGGCCCGCATCCTCGGCTGGCTGTTCGCCTCGCTGATGGCCCAGCTCTTCGTGCTCACGCTCGGCCTAGTGGCCGGGCTCGCCGCGGTCTGGTCCGCGTTCGGGGTGCTGGCCGTCGGGGCGGCGCTCCAGGTCTTCGCCGCCGCCCTGCCCCGGCTGCGCCGGCCCGAGGCGTACCGGGAGGCGGCCACCGTGGAGTGGAGCGGCCACGCCGCCGCGCTCATCGCGCTGGCCCTGGCCTACGACTCGCCCCGGCACATCGCCGCGCTGCTGGCCGCCTGGGGCGCCGTACTCGGGATGGCGGCCAGCCGCCCGGGCCGGCGGCCGGCGGAACGGAACGTGCTCATCTGGGGTGTGGTGATCTGCGAGATCAGCGCCTGGTGGATCCTCATGCGGACGGCCGACGTGGCGCTGCCCGAGGCCTACACCCTGCCGTTCGCGCTGCTCGCCCTGCTGGTCGGGGTGCTGCAACTGCGGCACCGGCCCGACCTGTCGAGCTGGGTGGCGTACGGGCCGGCGCTGGTCGCCGCGTTCCTGCCGACGCTGGCCATCGTGCTGGCCACCGAGTCCAGCATGCTGCGCCAGGTGCTGCTGCTGCTCGGTGCCGTCGCGGTGCTGATCTTCGGTTCGACGAGCCAGCAGCAGGCGCCGGTGATCGTGGGTGCCACGGTCACCGCGATCGCCGCGGTGCACGCGCTGGTCAGCCTCGGCCCGTGGCTCGTGCTGATCCCGGTCGGCTTCGTCCTGCTGGTGCTCGGCGCGAGCAACGAGCGGCGCCGCCGCGCCCAGGAGCGCCTCCAGACCGCCCTCCGCGGGATGAGGTAACGGCTCTCCATCGAGGCCGGGTTCCAGCGCGCCGGGGTTACGCCGCGCCGGCGGCCTCCCCTGTCGGACCAGCCGACCGCTGGCGCCAGCCCGCCGCCTGCCGCCCACCACCAGCCAAGAATCAGTCACGTTCAGTGATACGCCGACCGGGCGGCGGCAGGGTCGGCAGCGCTTTTGCTCTGCAGCCATCGGCGCAGCGGTGACGGGTTGTTACGGCGTCCGGGTCGGCGCTCGCCGCCCGCCCCTCACTTCCTCCAGGTCAGGGTGCCGGTGCGTCCATGGCTGCAAAGCAAAGGCGGCGAACCGCCGGATCGGTTCGAGGAAAGAACGTCACGCGGGGCAACCACAGGCCTGCCGTAACGCTACGTAGCCACCAACCATCGGCGTCCCTCGGACGGGGGGTGGCGAGGAGGCTCAGGTGAGCGAGGCGCGGAGGGCCTTCTCCTTCTCGGCGACCAGCTCTTCCAGGCTCGCCTGGTAGGCGGCCATCCGGTCCCGCAGCGCGGGGTCGGACGCGCCCAGGATGCGCACGGCGAGCAGCCCGGCGTTGCGGGCGTTGCCGATCGACACCGTGGCCACCGGCACCCCGGCGGGCATCTGCACGATGGAGAGCAGCGAGTCCATGCCGTCGAGGTACTTCAGCGGCACCGGCACGCCGATCACCGGCAGCGGGGTGACCGAGGCGACCATGCCGGGCAGGTGCGCCGCGCCACCCGCCCCGGCGATGATCACCTTGACGCCCCGGTCCGCGGCGGACCGACCGTACTCGATCATCTTGACCGGGGTGCGGTGCGCCGACACCACGCTGACCTCGTAGGGCACGCCGAACTCGTCCAGCGCCTCGGCGGCGGCCCTCATGGTCGGCCAGTCCGAGTCACTGCCCATGATCAGCCCGACGGTGCTCATTCGCGCCCCTCCCGCAGCCAGCGGGCGGCTCGCGCGGCCCGGGCCCGTACGTCGTCCAGGTCGGTGCCGAGCACGGTGACGTGCCCGATCTTGCGGCCCGGGCGCACCTGCTTGCCGTACAGGTGGACCTTGGCCCCGGGTTCGGCGGCGAAGAGGTGGTGCAGCCGCTCGTCGATGGAGATGCCGCCCGGCTCGCCGCCGAGCACGTTCGCCATCACCACGACCGGCGCGGTGAGCGAGGTGTCCCCCATCGGGTAGTCGAGCACGGCCCGCAGGTGCTGCTCGAACTGGGAGGTCCGGGCCCCCTCGATGGTCCAGTGCCCGGAGTTGTGCGGCCGCATGGCCAGCTCGTTCACCACCAGCCCGGTGGGCGTCTCGAACAGCTCCACGGCGAGCAGGCCGACCACGCCGAGCGCGGTGGCCAGGTCGATGGCGAGCTGCTGTGCGGCGACGGCCCGCTCCTCCGGCAGGTCGGGCGCCGGGGCGAGCACCTCGACGCAGATGCCGTCCCGCTGCACCGTCTCCACCACGGGATAGGCGGCGACCTGCCCGAACGGCGAGCGGGCCACCTGCACGGCCAGCTCCCGGCGCAGCGCCACCCGCTCCTCGACGATCAGCGGAGTGCCCCCGGCCAGCAGGGTGGTGGCCAGTTCGGCGGCCTGGGTGGCGTCGTCCACCATCCAGACGCCCCGGCCGTCGTAGCCGCCGCGGGCCGCCTTCAGCACCACCGGCCAGCCGATCTCCGCGCCGAACGCGAGCAGGTCGGCCGGGGTCTCGACGGGGCGCCAGACGGGGTTCGGGGCGCCCAGCTCACCGAGCCGCTCGCGCATCACCCGCTTGTCCTGCGCGTGCAGCAGCGCCTCGGCCGGCGGGAAGAGCTTCACGCCCTCCTCGGTCAGGGTGCGGATGTGCGCGTTGGGCACGTGCTCGTGGTCGAAGGTGACCACGTCGCACGCCTTGGCGAAGGTGCGCAGGGCGGCGAGGTCGGTGTGGTCGCCGTACTGGACGTCGGCGGCGACCAGGGCGGCGCCGTCGTCCGGGGCGAGCGCGAGCACGCGCAGCGACTGGCCGAGGGCGATGGCGGCCTGGTGGGTCATGCGGGCCAGTTGGCCACCGCCCACCATGCCGACGACAGGCAGTCCGGTACGGGAATCCATAGCGCCGCCAGCCTATCGGGGCGGCGACGGGCGCCGGTCCCGAGGGCCGGACCTGGGCGGACCGGGGCCCGGTTGACAGGATCACCGTCATGACGACCCGCGATCTGCTCCGCGCCCTGCCGGTGCTGGCCCACGACATGCCGTCCTTCGACCCGACCGGCGCGCCGGCGGAGCCCACCGCCCTCTTCGCCGAATGGCTCGCGGAAGCGGTCGCCGCCGGCGTGGACGAGCCGCACGCCATGACGGTCGCGACGGTCGACGCCGACGGCGCGCCCGACACGCGGGTGCTGATCCTGAAGGACCTGGACGCCGCCGGCTGGCACTTCGCCACCACCTCCACCAGCGCCAAGGGCAGGCAGATCGCCGGCAATCCCCGCGTCGCGCTCGGCTTCCACTGGCGGGAGCAGGGCCGGCAGGTCCGGGTACGCGGCACCGCCCGGCCCGCCGACCCCGCCGTCTCCCGCCGTGACTTCCTGGCCCGGCCGGAGGGCTCCCGGATCGCGACCCTGGCCGGCCGGCAGAGCGCCGTTCTCGCCGACCCCGCCGAGCTGGATCGGGAGCTGGCCGAGGTACGCGCCCGGCTGGCCGCCGATCCCGGGCTGGTCGCCGAGGGCCACACGGTCTACTCGGTGACCCCGGCGAGCGTCGAGTTCTGGCAGGCCGACCGGGAGCGCCGGCATGTCCGGCTGCGGTACCGGCGGGCCGCCGACGGGTGGAGCCGGGAACTGCTCTGGCCGTGACCGTCAGCGGAGCGGCGCCTGCCTCGGCAGCCGGGAGCAGCGGGTCAGGTCGCAGTCGAGAGGGCGATCCGGCGCGGGGCGCGGGCGATCTCGCGGGCGGTCGTCCGGGCGATCAGCAGCGAACCGATCACGGTCGGGGCGAGCCAGGCGACCAGGTGCCCGCCGGTCATCTGCACGGCGAACCCGGTGACGAAGGCGATCACCGTGCTGCCCATCAGGTTGAGGTGCCAGATCCGCCAGCCCCGGGCACCGAGGCCGCGCGGCCGGCGCCGGGCGATCCAGAGGCCGCCGACCAGCCAGCCGAGGGTGAGCGCGCCGAGCACGGCCAGCCCCCACAGGCGGCCCGGGTCGTAGGCGAAGAGCCCGAAGGCGCTGAGGCTGAGGCCGAGGGCGGCCCCCGCGTAGACGCGGCCGAGCAGGGTGTGCCGGCCACGACGCTTCGGCGCGAGCAGCACGGGCAGCGCCAGCAGCAGCCCGGTGATGCCACTGGCGGCGTGGAGCACGACGAGAACGGTGTGCACGGGTCCCCCTCCCGCGACATCCCAATGTGGGAGGTCGATAGGGTCCAGCATCAGACCTGACACAATGGGATGTCAAGGAGATTCGCAAAGGAGAACCGACCGATGCCGGACCGGCCGTTGAACGCCACCGCCGCCTCGCTGCTCGGCTTCCTGCACGACGGCCCGATGACCGGCTGGGACCTGGTCACCGTCGCCCAGCAGCGGATCGGGGCGTTCTGGTCGCTGACCCAGAGCCAGGTCTACCGGGAGCTGACCGCGATGGCGGCCGCCGGGCTGGTCCGGGCCGGTGAGCGGGGCCGACGCGACCGGCAGCCCTACGAGATCACCGAGGCGGGGCGCCGGGCCTTCACCGAGTGGACGGCCCGACCCCCGGCCGACGAGACGATCCGGTTCCCGCTGCTGCTCACGGTGCTCTTCGGTCGGCACCTCCCGCCGGAGCGGCTCGCCGGCTACCTCGGCGCGCACCGGGCCGCCCACGCCGCGCGGCTCGCCGACTACCAGGCGGCCGCGGCGGCGCTCCCTCCGGAGGCGGACGAGATCGAACCGTACGCGGTGGCCACGCTGCGCTTCGGGCTGGCGTACGAGCGGGCGGTGCTGGAGTGGTTCGACGCGCTGCCCCAGCCGCTGCGGCCGGCCGCCGGGGGCGAGGAGCCGGTCACGTGAGCTGGGCGACGAGATCCTCGGCCGTGGTCACCGGCCGGTCGCAGACAAACCCCCGGCACACGTACGCGGTGGGCCGCCCGCCCAGCGCGGGCCGGTCGGCCAGCAGCGGCACGCCGGGCTGGTCGGTGCGGCCCGCCACCACCACGGCCCCGGGCGGGGCGTGCCGGAGCGCGGCGGCCAGCAGCGGGTCGCCCACCGGGTCGTCGGTCACCACCGCGATCTCGTACGGCCCGGAGAGCAGCGCCTCGCCGACCATGGCCGCGTAGCCGGTGAACCGGGCGTGCCGGGCGACGATCGGCGCGACCGTCGACAGGGCGGCGTCCGCCGCCTCCCCGTACCGGGTCTCCCCCGTCAACGCCGCGTACGCGACCAGCGCCGCGACGATCGCCGAGCGGCCGGCCGGGGTGGCGTTGTCGGTCGGGTCGGCCGGCCGGGTGACCAGGCGCTCGGCGTCGTCGGCGGTGTCGTAGAAGCCGCCGTCCGGCGCGGCGAACCGGGCCAGCGCCACGTCGAGCAACTGCCCGGCCAGGACGAGCCAGCGCCCCTCGCCGGTCAGCTGGTGCATGGCGCAGAACGCCTCGGCCACGCAGCCGTAGTCCTCCAGCACGCCGGCCGGCTCGCCGACGACCTTGTCGCGGGAGACCCGGCGCAGCCGGCCGTCCACGACGTGCACGGCCGCCAGGTGCTCGGCGGCGTCCCGCATCGCGCCGTCGGCCACGATGGTGACGCCCTCCATGAGGTTGGCATCCTCGTCCTCCGGTGCCGCGTAGAGCGCTGCGACCTGCTGGAACTCGGCGATCGCCGTGATCGCCAGCCCGTTCCAGGCGGCCACCACCTTGTCGTCGCGGGCCGGCTGGGGCCGGGTGTCCCGGGCGGCGAGCAGCCGGCCCACCACCTCCTGCCAGCGCCGGCGCACCGCGGGGTCGGCGTCGTCGATGTCCCGCGCCAGCCTCAGCACGCTGGCGCCGTGCTCGAAGGTGCCCGGCTCGGTCACCTCGAACAGGTCGGCGGCGAAGCGGCCGTCCTCCTCCCCCAGCACCTCGACCAGCTGCTGCGGGGTCCAGACGTAGGTGAGGCCCTCGACGCCCTCGGTGTCGGCGTCCAGCGCCGAGGCGAAACCCTCGCCGGCCCGGTGCAGCTCGTCGGCGAGGAACCGGGCCGTGTCGCGGGCCACCCGGCGGGCCAGCCGGTCCCCGGTGAGCCGCCAGAGCTGGGTGTAGACCCGCAGCAGCAGGGCGTTGTCGTAGAGCATCTTCTCGAAGTGCGGCACCGTCCAGTGCCCGTCCACCGAGTAGCGGGCGAAGCCGCCGGCAAGCTGGTCGTGCAGGCCGCCGCGGGCCATGGCCTCGCAGGTGTGCCGGACGATCTCCAGGCTCCGGGGCGAGCCGGTGCGCTGGTGGTGCCGGAGCAGGAAGAGCAGGTTCATGTGCGGCGGGAACTTCGGCGCGCCGCCGAAGCCGCCGTTCGTCTCGTCGTACTCGGAGGCGAGCTGGTCGGCGGCGGCGTCCAGCAGCTCGGCGGTGAGCGGCGCGGTCAGGCCGCCCACGGCCTGCGCGCCGCCGATCGCCTCGACCACGGCGGCGCCCTGCCGGAGCACCGCGTCCCGCTGGTCGCGCCAGGCGGTGGCGACCGAGCCGAGCAGCCGGACGAAGTTCGCCCGCGGGAAGTAGGTGCCGCAGAAGAACGGGGTGCCGTCCGGCGTGGCGAAGACCGTCATCGGCCAGCCCCCCTGGCCGGTCATGGCCTGGGTGGCGGTCATGTAGACGGCGTCGACGTCGGGCCGCTCCTCCCGGTCCACCTTGACGCAGACGAAGTCGTCGTTCATGAGCTGGGCGACGCCCTCGTTCTCGAACGACTCGTGCGCCATGACGTGGCACCAGTGGCAGGCCGCGTAGCCGACCGAGATGAGCACCGGCACGTCGCGCCGTTTCGCCTCGGCGAACGCCTCGTCGCACCAGGGCCACCAGTCGACCGGGTTGTCGGCGTGCTGGAGCAGGTAGGGCGAGGTGGCGTCGGCGAGTCGGTTCACCTGACGACCATATCGAGCGCACTGCGACCGCGCGGCGCGAGCGGGACGGCCGGGCCGGAGACGTTGCCCCGGCCCGGCCGTCCCGTCAGCGGGTGAGGGTGATCGTCGAGGTGTCGGTCACCGTGAACTCACGCCAGTAGACGAAGTCCCGGATGGGCACCTCGGTGACCGCCTCGGCCGTGCCGCGCTCCAAATGGACGTCGGCCGGGTAGGTGCTCGCCGACCACGCGACCTCCTGCCCCGGGGTGCAGGGGACCGAGGCGGAGTACAGGGCTGTGACCAGGCCCGCCTTCTTCTGCTGCTGGCGCAGCTCGCCGGACACGCTCAGAGTGTCCTCCCGGGTGCAGGTCAGCGTGCCGCGCACCGTGGCGATGCCCTTGCTGTTGACCGTGGCGGTGGGGTTCACCGAGACGGTCGCGTCGAGCGCGGGCACCGGCGGCGGGTTCCCGATGTGGATCTCCCCGTGGGAGCCTCCGGTCGCGCCCTCGCAGCGGTACTCGAACGTCGCGTCGAACCGCTCCAGGTAGCCGAACGGCCCCCAGGAGACATCGAGAATGGTGAACGAGCCGGTGCTCTGTGAGCAGGACCGTCCCCAGCCGGCGTTGTCCAGGCCGATGCCCGCCTCGTCACTGTACGGCTGGCCGACGTTCTGGTAGGTGTCGCCCGGCTTCAGCTTCTCCCCCGTCGGGGCCGAGAGCGTCAGGTGCCAGAAGTTGTCGGCGTCGCTCCAGAACTCCATCCCGAAGAACCTCTGGTTCTCGTCGCCCCAGGCGTTCATCTCGTCGCCAGGCGTGGGGTTGCCGGAGCTGTACGAATAGGAGTTGCCGGCGGTGACCGGATCGCCCGGCTCGCCCACCACGCTGAACGACCAGGTCTGCGGCGTGCCTGCCTGGGCCGGCGTGGAGACGACCAGACCGGCGGCGCCGGCGGTCAGGGACAGGGCTGCGGCGAGCAGGGATCGGTGCCAGGAACGGGTCATGCTGTCCTCCCCCGTAGTTGGACATGAAGCGCGACGCAGGTCGTGCGCCGTCACGCCAAAGGCTAGGGAACGACCGTCGATTGCGGTGTCCCGTTCGGGCCCGGTGTCGGCGACGCGACCGCGGGACACTATCCGTCCTTCCGATATTCATCTTTGTTGATTTAAATCAGCGCATGCCCGGCGGCCGCCGGGCCGTCCGAAGGAGACGGTTCATGCGCAGACTCCCCGCCCTGCTCGCCCTCGCCGCCCTCGCTGGACCGGTGCTGGCTCCCGGCACCGCGACCGCCGCGGTCCCGCCGGAGACCCGGTTCTCCGCCACCACCGGCGTCGGGGTCCACAACGCGTACGAGCGCGGCACCTACCCCTACCTGGCGCAGGCGCTCGACGCCCGGCCCGGGCTGATCGAGCTGGACGTCTGGCCGGACGTGCTGACCCGGCAGTGGCGGGTCAGCCACTCCAACCCGCTCGGCAACGACAACAACTGCGTGGCCGCCACGAGCGCCGCCCAGCTCTACACCGGCACCCGGAACCGGAGCCTGGAGCACTGCCTGGACGACATCCGGCTCTGGCTGGGCGCCCACCCCGACGCCGGCCCGCTCGTCCTCAAACTGGAGCTGAAGACCGGCTTCAGCGGCCGTACCGGGCAGGGGCCGGCCCAGCTTGACGCCGTGCTCGCCGCGCGGCTCGGCGACCGGGTGTTCCGCCCGGCCGACCTGCTCGGCGGCCGCGCGAGCCTGGACGCCGCCGCGCGCGCCGACGCCTGGCCCAGCCGGGCACAGCTCGCCGGCCGGGTGATCGTCGAGCTGATCCCCGGCACCGTCGAGGAGGGCAACCCGACCGACACCCTCTGGACCGACGTCGAGTACGCCCGCCACCTGGCCGGCCTCGCGGCGGCCGGCACGCTGGGCGCGGCCCGCGCGTTCCCGGCCGTGCACCGGGCGCAGGCCGGCGACCCGCGCACCCGGTACGCCGACGCGAGCCTGCGGCCCTGGTTCGTGCTCTTCGACGGCGACGCCACGGCGTACGTCACCGGGGGCGTCGACACCGCCTGGTACGACGCCAACCACTACCTGCTGGTGATGACCGACGCGCAGAACGTCCCGCCGGCCGTGGGCGCCGGCGACGCCGACGCGGCGGCGGCCCGGGTGGCCGAGCTGGCCCGCGCGCACGCCAGCATCGCCTCCGCCGACTGGGCGGCCCTGCCCACCGTGCTCGACGACGTGCTGCCCCGCGGCTGACCACGCGATCGACCGGTCCGCGCCGCCGGGGCGAGCGGCCCCGGCGGGGCGGGACGGTCAGGAGGCGCCGTCGGCGCGGAGCGGGAAGACGTTGCCGCGCGCCGTGTCCGTGAGCGACCCGAGCACCGCCCCGATCTTGTCCGCGGGCATCGGCTTGAAGAAGTGGTAGCCCTGGGCGGCGGTGCAGCCCAGCTCGGCCAGGGCGGCCCGCTGCTCGGCGGTCTCGACGCCCTCCGCGACCACCCGCAGCCCCAGCTCGTGGGCGAGCCCGACCGTGGTCCGCACGATGGCGGCCGCCTCCGGCGAGTCGGCCATCCGGAGCACGAAGGAGCGGTCCACCTTCAACTCGTCGACGGCGATCCGGGTCAGGAAGGTCAGCGACGAGAACCCGGTGCCGAAGTCGTCGACGGCGAGCTGCACGCCCATCGCGCGGAGGGTGGCCAGCACCTCGTCGATGACCTCCAGCTCGCTCATCACCACCGTCTCGGTGATCTCCAGGACCAGCCGGTGCGGCGGAACCTGGTGCCGGCGCAGCGCCTCGCCGATCTCGGCCGGCAGCCGCGGGTCGAGCAGGCTGCGCGCCGACAGGTTCACCGAGATCGGGATGTCCAGCCCCTCGCGCGCCCAGTCGGCCGCCACCGCGAGGGCCTTGTCGAGCACGTAACGGGTGAAGGTGCCGAGCTGCTCACTGTACTCCACCGGCCGGATGAAGTCCGCCGGGCCGAGCCAGCCCCGGCGCGGGTGCCGCCAGCGGATCAGCGCCTCCACCCCGGTCGGCGCGCCGGTGGCCAGGTCCACCGCCGGCTGCAACGCCAGCACCAGCTGGTCGTCGGCCGCCAGGGCCTCCCGCAGCTCCGCGAGCAGCGCCAGGTGATCGGTGCTCGCCGCGTCGCGGGAGCTGTCGTACGCGGCGACGCTGCCGCCGCCCTCCTTCGCCTGGTACATGGCGATGTCGGCCCGGCGCAGCAGCTCGGTCAGGTCGGCGGTGCCCGCGTCGGCGACCACCACGCCGACCGCCACCTCGACCGACATGCGCACCCCGGCCACCTCGGTCGGCGCGGCGAGCCGCTCGGCGATCTCCCGGGCCTGGCGCAGCGCGTACGCCAGCGGGGCGGCCCGGTCGTCGACCACCGGAACGGTGGTGAGCAGCAGGGCGAACTCGTCGCCGCCGAGCCGCCCGAGCAGGTCGCCCGGACGGGCCAGGGTGGTCAGCCGGCTCGCGGCGAGCCGCAGCAGCTGGTCGCCGGCCGCGTGGCCGAGCGTGTCGTTGACCTCTTTGAACTGGTTGATGTCGAGCAGCAGCAGCGCCACCGGGTGGTCGTGGGCGCGCTGCCGCAACGCCTGGTCGCCCTTGGCCAGCAGGGCGGCCCGGTTGAGCAGCCCGGTGAGCTGGTCGTGCACCGCCTCGTACGACGAGCGGGCGGTGACCAGCCGCAGCTCGCGGTGGGTCGCGGCGTCGTGCAGGGCGGCGGCCAGCGCGTCGCCGAACGCCGCGACGCCGTCGTGTTCCCGGGCGGTGGGCGGGGCGGACCGGGCGAACCGGACCCGGAGCTGGCCGACCTCGGCGCTGCCCACGGTGAGCCGACGGACCAGCTCGTGCTCGCCCGCCCCGGTGGCCGACGGTGGTTCGACCTCGCGGTCGCGCACCTGCGCGCCGGTGTCCGCCCGGTAGCGGTGCCAGCGGGCGTCGCCCCGCGCCACGTCCACCTCGACCAGCTCGGCGCCGAACAGGGTGAGCACCCCGGTCACCGCGGCGGTCGCCACGCCCCGCTCGTCGAGCTGGTTGAGCGCGGCCGTGGCCTCGGCGAAGGCCCGCCAGGTGCGCCGCTCCTGGTCGGCCCGGAGCCGGTGCCGGTAGGTCTGCTGGAGCAGCCAGAGCGGCGGCGGCAGGAGCAGCAGCCAGCGGGGGTCGACCTCCAGCAGGGTGACGACCACGAGGCCGACCGCCACGTTGCCGACGAACATGAGCAGCTTGCCGCGGAGCGCGGCGAGCAGCGGCGGCCCGATCGGGATGCCGTGGAGCAGGGCGAGGCTGGCGCCGCCCAGCCAGGCGGTGGTGAACAGGTAGACCACCGCGGCGGCGCTCAGCGCCAGGGCCAGCTCGGGGGTGGATGCGGCCAGCAGCGGCCGGCCGAGCGCACTGGCGACCGCGGCGGCGAGCGCGGTGGCGGCGGTGAGCGAGCCGGCGATCCGGATCAGCTCCAGCACGGGCCGGCGGTCGGCGACCAGCGACATCGTCGTCCAGGCGGCACCGGCGCCGAGCAGGGCGGCGGCCGGCAGCCAGCCGGCCGGCACCAGGTAGAGGCAGACGACGAGGGCCGCCTCGCCCCAGGTGATGCTGACCATGCCCGAGGCGGTGCGGAAGCGCAGCCGGGCGAACTGGGCGACGCCGAACGCCACGACGGCCACGCCGAACCGGACGAAGCCGGGCAGCGGGTCGTCCGGCGGCAGGTGCGCCGGGACGGTGAGACCGACCACGGCGGCCACCACGGCGGTGACCGCGACGGCGGAGGTCAGCAGCAGCACGCCGACCGGTGTGCCGCGCAGGCCCAGCCGATCGGAGGGATCGCCGGCCCGGCCGGAGGTCACCGACCCACCCCGTCAGGCGGCGGCCCCGGGGCACGGTCGGGGGCCGTAGCTGCCATCGACATCGGCGCCCCCCTTCCGCGCACGGCTCAGGGCCTTTCGGTCCCCCCGGCGGAAGGCTAAGCCAAACCCGGTGGTCGCAACAGGGGTTGACGACCGGCTTCGGCGTGATTCACGCGCTGTTCAGCCGTTCCGGCGCTGCTGGGAGCCGTTGGGGCCGTCTGTCGGTGAATCCTGCGCGGCGGTCCCGTCTGTCGGATCAGCGACTGACGCGTCGGTCCGGCCCGGCTCGGCCGGGCCGCCCTGCTGGGGAAACCGGTCGGGCAGCCGGCGCAGCCGGGCGTTCATGTTGCGGATCAACAGGACGGTGACGATGGCCAGCAGCACGATGAGGAAGAGGCCCATCGGGCCGGCCAGACCACCCGTGCGGGTGTCACCGAAGTTGTTCTCCGCGAGCACCTGGGCGGTGGTCAGCATGGTGTTCCTCCGATGTGCGGCTGACCACCAGCGTAGCCCGCCGGGGAATCAACGGGCATGGCACGTCTCGCGCACCCCGGCGAAGAGGTCGGACTCGGGCAGCGGGCTGTCCACCATCGAGCGGGCGAGCTGGAAGTCCTCGGTCGGCCAGGCGCGCTGCTGGAGGTCCATGGGCACCTGGAACCAGAAGCCGTCCGGGTCGATCTGAGTGGCGTGGGCGCGCAGCGCGTCGTCGCGGACCGGGAAGTATTCGGCGCAGTCGACGCGGGTGGTGATCCGCTCGCCCTTGTCGGGACGATCCTCCCAGCGCTTCATCCACTCCCCGTAGGGCGACTCCAGGCCGGCGGCGAGCATCGCCTCGTGCAGGGCCATGATCTTGGCCCGCGAGAAGCCCACGTCGTAGTAGAGCTTGAGCGGCTGCCACGGCTCGCCCAGCTCGGGGTGGCGGTCCGGGTCACCGGCGGCCTCGAAGGCGGCCACCGTCACCTTGTGGGTCATGATGTGGTCGGGGTGCGGGTAGCCGCCCTCCTCGTCGTACGTGGTGACGACGTGCGGGCGGAACTGGCGCATGAGCCGCACCAGCGGGGCGGCCGCGACCTCGACGTCCTCCAGGGCGAAGCAGCCCCCCGGCAGCGGCGGCAGCGGGTCGCCCTCGGGCAGCCCCGAGTCGACGAAGCCGAGCCAGGCCTGCTCGACGCCCAGGATGGCCCGGGCCGCGTCCATCTCGGCGCGGCGGATGTCGCCGATGTTGGCCCACACGTCGGGCCGGTCCATCTTGGGGTTGAGCACGCTGCCCCGCTCGCCACCCGTGCAGGTGACGACCAGAACATCCACCCCCTCGGCGACGTATTTCGCCATGGTGGCGGCGCCCTTGCTCGACTCGTCGTCGGGATGGGCGTGCACCGCCATGAGCCGCAGTTGTTCTGCCACCTTCGGCGCTCCTCGTCTGTGCCCACCGGGCCCGGCCCGCCCGGCTGACCTGCCGGAATCTCCCCCCGCGCCCGCGAAAGCCCCCGTGGTGGCCGATCGGCGGCGGGGCCGACCTGCCATTCTTGACTCAGCGCCGGGCTGGGAAGATGGACTTTGCCATTCTTGCCGATGCCGCCGACAACAACGCCAGGAGATACCCGCCGGTGAGCGAGACGCACGCCACAGTCCCATCGGGCGCACCGGTGTTCCCGCCCGGCCGCTACGGCCGCCGCCGGGAGCCGGGGCGCCGCCGTCCCCTCCTGCTCGTGCTGGTGGCGGCCGTCCTGCTGGCGCTCCTCGGGCTGGTCGCCGCCCGGCTCTACAGCCAGTACGGCGACCCCGACTACCGCGCCGAGCTGATCACCTACACCGACATCACCGACTCCCGGGTGGTGGTCGACTTCCGGGTGACGGTGCCGGAGGGCGGCTCGGCGACCTGCCTGCTGCGGGCCCGCTCCCACGACGGCGCCGAGGTGGGCCACGTCGAGGCCACGGTGACCGCCCCACCCGGCGAACGCCACGTCCGGGCCCGGCAGGAGGTGCCCACCACCGCCCGGCCCTTCATCGGCGAGGTGCTGCGCTGCCGACCGGCCGGCTGAGCCGGGAGCCCGGCGAGCCGCCGGGACACACACGCACCCCGGGTCCCACCGCCGGCACCCGGGGTGATCGGCGACACCCCGGCCCGGCCCGCACTGGTAAATTGGTAGTTCACCTGTCAGCCAGTCCGCACCAACGAGGAGATCGCCTGTGTCCACCAATGACAACGAGGCGCCCGCCACCTGGCTGTCCCAGGACGCGTACGACCGCCTGCAGGCCGAGCTCGACGAGCACATCGCCAACCGGCCGGTGATCGCCGCCGAGATCAACGCCCGGCGGGAGGAGGGCGACCTGCGGGAGAACGGCGGCTACCACGCCGCGCGCGAGGAGCAGGGCAAGGCGGAGGGCCGCATCCTCTACCTGAAGGAGCTGCTCCGCACGGCCAAGGTCGGCGAGGCGCCGACCGCCGACGTGGTGTCGCCCGGCATGGTCGTGACGATCTACTTCGACGACGACGCCGACGACACGGAGACCTTCCTGCTCGGCTCCCGCGAGATCGCCTCCACGACCGACCTCACCGTCTACAGCCCCGAGTCCGCGCTCGGCAAGGCGATCCTGGGCGGCAAGGCGGGCCAGACCTGCACCTACACGGCGCCCAGCGGCGCCGCCATCAAGGTGACGGTGGTCAAGTTCGAGCCGTTCTCCGGCTAGCCGCCATCCGGACCCGCGCCGGACGGCTCGGGTCCGACCCGACCGAGGCTGACAGGCTCCTCGGCCCCGAGCCACACCCGACCGCCCCGACCGGCACCGTCCGGCCGGGGCGGTCGCGTTCGCGGCGCGCTCACCCCTCGCCGGCGAAGACCACCTGGTAACCGCTGGCCCGCAGGGCGCTGATCAAGGTGTCCGAGTGCTCCACGCCGCGGGTCTCCACCGAGAGCGCCACCTCCACCTCGCCGAGCCGCAGGTGCGGGTTGGCGCGCTGGTGCACCACGTCGACCACGTTGGCCCGGTGCTCGGCGATCTCACCGAGCAGGGAGGCGAGCTGGCCCGGCCGGTCCGTGCAGCGGACGGTGACCCGCAGGTAGCGGCCGGCGGCCGCCAGGCCGTGCTCGATCACGCGCAGCATCAGCAGCGGGTCGATGTTGCCGCCGGACAGCACGGCCACCACCGGCGCCTGGACCTCCACCACCCCGGCCAGCAGCGCCGCCACGCCGACCGCGCCGGCCGGCTCCACCACCTGCTTGCCCCGCTCCAGCAACATCAGCAGCGCCCGGGAGATGTCCTCCTCGGAGACCGTGACGATCTCGTCGACCAGCTTGCGGACGTGGGTGAAGGTCAGCTCGCCGGGGCGGCCGACCGCGATACCGTCGGCGATCGTCGAGAAGGAGGGCAGCCGGACCGGCTCGCCGGCCTTCAGCGAGGGCGGGAAGGCGGCGGCGCTCGCCGCCTGCACCCCGATCACGCGTACGTCGGGACGCAGCGCCTTGGCCACCACCGCCAGTCCGGAGATCAGCCCGCCGCCGCCCACCCCGGTCACGATGGTCTTCACGTCCGGGCACTGTTCGAGGATCTCCAGGGCCACGGTGCCCTGACCCGCGATGACGTCGCGGTGGTCGAACGGGTGGATGAAGACCGCCCCGGTCCGCTCGGCGAAGGTCTGCGCCGCCACCAGCGACTCGTCCACCGTGTTGCCGACCAGCTCGACCTGGGCCCCGTACCCCTTGGTGGCGGCCACCTTCGGCAGCGGCGCGTTGACCGGCATGAATACGGTGGCGTGCGTGCCGACCAGGCCGGCGGCGAGCGCGACCCCCTGGGCGTGGTTGCCGGCGCTCGCCGCGACCACCCCGCGTTGCCGCTCCTCGGCCGAGAGCCGGGAGATCCGCACATACGCGCCGCGCACCTTGTACGACCCGGCGCGCTGCACGTTCTCGCACTTCAACCAGGTCGGCCCGCCGAGCGCGGCGCTGAGCGGCCGGGACGGCTCCAGCGGGGTGGTACGGGTGACGCCGGCGAGCAGTTCCCGCGCGGCCTGTACGTCGGCGAGACCGACCAGTTCCGTCATGCCCCGATCGTGCCACCCGCACCCGGGGGAACCTGCGGCGACGTCACCGACGGAGCCGTCGCCACCTGGGGCGGCACGCCGGTGACGGGCTGCGCCGGGTGGCCCGGGGCGGCTCCGGGCGCCGGGACGACCGCGCCGGGGTGCGGCCAGCCGGGGTGAGCGGGCCAGACCGGGACCGCCCGCGCGATGCGGTCCTGCTGGGCGGCGGAGATTCGCCGGATCAGCACCACGAAGGAGAAACCCGCCACCAGCACGGCGACGACGGGGATCAGCCGCGGACCCAGCGCGTCCTGGTAGTAGTGGACGTAGGTGCCGAACTCCACGTCGTTGCGGGGCCACTCGGTCAGCCGGGCGTACCGCTGCTCCTCGTTCCGGCTGACGATGCGGTCGCCGACGGTGAACACCAGCCACGCCGCCCACCAGACGCCGACCAGCAGGGGTGTGCTCCGCCGCCACGTGCTGTTCCGGGCCACGCTCGCCATCACCCGGGCCGGCACGACGAAGTTGGCGATCGGGACCAGCCAGCCGGCGATCGCCCAACCGGCCCCCAGCGGCGGCTGGGCGCCCGGGAACGCCTCGATGTTCTTCCGCGCCCGCCAGGTCCAGACGATGACCAGGACCGCGGCGACCAGCAGAGCGATCAGGTACGGCAGGACGAGCAGCACCTCGGCCACGGCGGCGCCCATCAGCAGGTCGCGGTCGGCCTGCTCGGCCGCCGCCCGGGCGATGCGCAACCCGACCAGGGAGAACAGCGCGCCGGGCAGGTAGAGCACGGTCGCCGCGCCGACCGCGATGGCGGCCGCCGTGCCGAGGCCGCGGACGGCGTACGTGGACACGCCGGGCAGCACCGCGGGCTGACCGGGGAGCGTGCCGCAACGAGGGCACTCGTTGTCGGCGGGGGACAGGGCGTCCCCGCAGGTCTGGCAGTGCATGTCGACCGTCCGGAGGGTGTGCGCGGTAAAGGTGCGCACACGCTAGACGATCATGCGCGGGCCGGCGACCCCGTCCCGACCCGGGGGTAGCCGGGGGCGTGCCGCTGCCACGGCGCCTGCATCTCGAACTGGCCGGCCACGCCGAGCAGCAGCAGCTCCGAGCCGGGCGGGCCGACGAACTGCACGGCGACCGGCAGGCCGTCCGGGCGGCGGCCGACCGGCACCACGATCGCCGGCAGCCCGGCGATGTTCCAGGGCGCGGCGTACGGGGCGTACCGGATGTTGGCCCGCATGTTGGCCAGCCAGGACCGGCCGGACCAGCCGGCGGCCTCCGGCGGCGGGCCGGCCAGCGCCGGGGTGAGCAGCAGGTCGACCGAGTGGTCGGCGAAGAAGTTCACCGACCGCTCGCGCCAGGCGGCCCGGTCGGCCTCGCGCACGTACCCCCGGCGCTGCGCCCACTCGCCGAGCGCGACGTGCCGGCGGCTGCGCCGCTGCAGGCCCCGCCGCTCCACGCCCGCGGCCTGCACCTCGGTGGCGGCCGCGGCGAACCAGGTGGCGATGCCCTGCAGGCCGAGCCGGGTCGGGTAGACCGGGTCGGCCGGGACGGTGTCGTGCCCGGCGGCGGCGAGCAGCCGGCCGGCGGCGGCGACCGCGTCGCGGTTCGGCGCGTCCGGCGAGACGCCGCGCACCGGGGACCGCAGCGAGACGCCGACCCGCAGCCGCGGCGGCGGGACCAGCTTGTCCGGGCGGCGCCCGGCCAGCACCGAGAAGCCGACCACCGCGTCGGCCACCGTGCCGGTCAGCACGCCGTGCTCGGTGAGGCCGAACCAGTCGTCCGCGCCGAGCTGGCAGGGCACCACGCCCCGGCCGGGCTTCAGCCCCACGAGGCCGCAGCAGGCCGCCGGGATGCGGATCGAGCCGAGGCCGTCGTTGGCGTGCGCCATCGGCACCAGCCCGGCGGCCACCGCGGCGGCCGCCCCACCGGAAGAGCCGCCGGGGGTCCGGGCCGGGTCCCAGGGATTGCGGGTCACCCCGGTCTCGTCGTCGGTGAGGGCCCAGAGGCCCAGCTCGGGCATCCGGGTCACCCCGAGGATCACCGCGCCCGCGCCGCGCAGCCGGCGGACCACCTCGTGGTCGGCCTCCGCCACGGGGGTGCGCACCGCGGCCGACCCGTTCCACGTCGGCAGGCCGGCCACCGCGGTGTTCTCCTTGACCGCCACCGGCACGCCGGCCAGGGGGAGGTTGGCCAGGTCCTCCTGCTCGTCGACCTTCTCCGCCTCGGTGATCGCCTCGCCGCCGCGGACCGCGCGGAACGCGGCCAGCTCGGCGTCGGCCCGGGCGATGTGGTCGAGGTGGTCGGCCACGACCTGGGTGGCGGAGACGTCACCCCGGCGCACGCCGCGGGCGATCTGCTTGGCGGTCGCCCCCACCCAGGTCGTCGGCATGATGTCCTGCACGGCCATCCTCCCCAGCCAGCGGTCAGCCCAGCGCCTGCTCCAGATCGGCGAGCAGGTCGTCGACCGTCTCGATGCCGACAGACAGTCGCACGAGATCGCCGGGAACTTCAAGCGGCGAGCCGGCAGCGCTCGCGTGTGTCATCCGTCCCGGGTGCTCGATCAGGGATTCGACCCCGCCGAGCGACTCGGCGAGCACGAAGAGCTTCGCCCGGTTGCAGATCTCCACGGCGTGCTCCTCGCCGCCCGCCGCCCGGAAGGAGATCATCCCGCCGAACCGCCGCATCTGCTTGGCGGCCACCTCGTGACCCGGGTGCGCCGGCAGGCCGGGGTAGAGGACCTGCGCGACCCTGGCGTGACCGTCCAGGTAGGCGGCGATCCGCTCGGCGTTGTCGCAGTGCCGGTCCATGCGTACGCCGAGGGTCTTGATGCCGCGCAGGGTGAGCCAGGCGTCGAACGGGCCGTTCACGGCGCCCATCGCGTTCTGGTGGTAGCGCAGCTCCTCGCCGAGCGCCCGGTCGGCCGCGACGAGGGCGCCACCGACCACGTCGGAGTGTCCGCCGATGTACTTGGTGGTGGAGTGCACCACGACGTCCGCGCCGAACGCGATCGGCTGCTGGAGGTACGGCGAGGCGAAGGTGTTGTCGACCACCAGGAGCGCGTCGGCCTCGTGCGCGACGGCGGCCAGCGCGGCGATGTCCGCGATGCCGAGCAGCGGGTTGGTCGGCGTCTCGACCCAGATGATGCGGGTGGCGCCGGGACGGATGGCGGCCCGCACCGCGTCCGGGTCGGAGACCTTCGCCGGGGTGTACTCCAGCCCCCAGCGCTCGGCCACCTTGGCGAACAGCCGGTAGGTGCCGCCGTACGCGTCGTCCGGGATCACCACGTGGTCGCCTGGCTTGCAGACGGTCCGCAGCAGGGCGTCCTCGGCGGCCAGGCCGCTGGCGAAGGCCAACCCCACCGGCCCGCCCTCCAGCGCCGCCAGGCACTCCTGGAGCGCGTCCCGGGTCGGGTTGCCGGAGCGGCTGTACTCGTAGCCCTGCCGGGGCGCGCCGACGGCGTCCTGGGCGTAGGTGCTGGTCTGATAGATCGGCGGGATCACCGCGCCGGTGCGGGCCTCCGGGTCCTGACCGGCGTGGATGGCGAGCGTCTCGAAGCCGTGACTCATTCCCGAGACGTTAGTCCGCCCGCCGCGTCCCACCGCGTGGAACCCGCCCGACACCACAACCCGGAGGTTGTCCGAGGGGTCGGCCATACTGGCTCGGTGACCTCGACCGAATCAATGCCGTCCCGTCTCCTCGGCGTGGTCGACCGGATTCCCGCCTCGCTGGGGCACCTGGCCGGCCCCGACCAGGGCCGGGTCAGTCTGCCGGTCCGCCTCGCCTGGTCCGGCCCGACCCAGTTCGACGTCGCCGACCCCCGGCAGCGGCTGACGCTCTACCGGACGCTGATGGACTGCGGACAACGTGACGACATCATCCGCTACGTCAACGCCACTCTCCTTCGTCGCGACTGGCCACGCATCCGGCGTCTGACCGCTCGGCGGGTGATCGCTCTGTGGGAGCGCCGCCTTCCGGAACTCGCCGTCTGACCGTGGACGAGCTGCACCGGCGGCTCCTGCGAGTCGGCTTCGCCGCCGGCGACGACCTCGGGTTGGCGCTCGCGGGCGGCTACGCGCTGTCGGCACACAACCTGCTGAGCCGGCCCTCACGGGACATCGACTTCGCCACCGCCACCGCAGTGCCCCTGCCGGCCGTGGCGGCGCGGCTGGCCGAGGCGTATGCGGCCGAGGGGTTCGGCTGCCGGATCATCGAGGCGGGAGACCGGATGGCGCGTCTGCTGGTGTCGGGGGCGCGGCGGTGGAGTGCGAGGTCGACCTGCTCAAGGAAGCGATCGGCCCACCCGCGACCCTCAGCATCGGGCCGGTAGTCGCGTTCGAGGACGCGGTCGGCTTGAAGGTCAGGGCGCTGCACGACCGGGCCGCCCACCGGGACTACATCGACATCAGGGCCGCCAGCCAGCACCTGAGCTGGCCAGAGCTGGAGACCCTGGGCGCGCGGCACACAGTCGGGTTCTCCCTGGCGGAACTGGCCGATCGACTCGGGGCGATCGACGAACTCGACGATGAGACCTTCGCGTCCTACGGACTCGCAGACGCGCAGATCAGGGAGCTGATCGCGTGGTCCGCGCGCTGGGAGGCGGACATCCGGCGCCGGTTGGCGAACGGGGAGACCGGGCCGACCGGCATCCTCGACGACGGGTGGGACACCTACCTCGACCAGCCCTGACCGACGCCCCACCTCGCCGGCCTTCGATGTCAATCTTGACGAGTTGCCGTTTCGGGCGGACGACAAGTCGCCAAGATCGGGCGCCGGGAATCGGCGTCGTCGCGGGTGAGCGCCTAGCCTGGGCGGGTGAGCGGGTGCGTGTTCTGCGGGATCGTGGCGGGTGAGGTGCCGGCGTTCCGGGTCGCCGACGAGGCGGACGGCGTGGCCTTCCTGGACACCCGGCCGGTGTTCAAGGGCCACGTGCTGGTGGTGCCGCGCACGCACCTGGTCACCCTGGCCGACCTGCCGGCCGACGCGCTGCCCGGCTACTTCCGGCTGGTGCAGCGGCTCGCCGTGGCCGTGGAGGCCGGCCTGGGGTCCGGTGGGACGTTCGTGGCCATGAACAACAAGGTGTCCCAGTCGGTCCCGCACCTGCACACCCACGTGGTGCCGCGGACCAAGGGCGACGGGCTGCGCGGCTTCTTCTGGCCGCGGACCCGCTACGCCGACGACGCCGAGGCCGAGGACTTTGCGGGCCGGATCGCCGCCGCGCTCGCCTGAGGGCCGGGACCGCGGGTAAGGAACCGGGGGCCGGCGCTGTTGAACCCGCTGGGAAAGCCAAGAGAGGAGTCCCACCGTGTTCCTTCGCCGCATCAAGGCCGAGATGATCTCTCCCGACCAGGCCCTGCCAGGCCGTCCGATCGCGATGCCGATCGCCGACCGGCACGAGGTGCTGCAGTCCTCGTTGAAGGGTCCCTTCCCCGAGGGCGCGCAGGTCGCCGTATTCGGGATGGGCTGTTTCTGGGGTGCCGAGCGGCTGTTCTGGACCCTCCCGGGCGTCATCACCACGTCGGCCGGTTACGCGGGTGGCTACACCACGAACCCGACGTACGAGGAGGTCTGCTCGGGGATGACGGGGCACGCCGAGGTGGTCCAGGTGGTCTACGACCCGTCGCAGATCAGCTACGAGGACCTGCTCAAGGTCTTCTGGGAGAACCACGACCCGACCCAGGGCATGCGCCAGGGCAACGACGTCGGCACGCAGTACCGGTCGGCCATCTACGCGACCACCGACGAGCAGTTGGCGACCGCGCAGGCCTCGCGGGACGCGTTCGCGCCGATCGTGGCCCGGGCCGGCAAGGGTGAGATCACCACGGAGATCGCCCGGCTCGGCGACTACTACTTCGCCGAGGACTACCACCAGCAGTACCTGGCGCCGACCAAGAACCCGAACGGGTACTGCAACCACGGCCCCAACGGGCTGAGCTGCCCGGTGGGCGTGGCCCGCACCGCCGGCTGACCGACCCGACGAGCGTTTCCCGGGTCTGCGGTGTTTGTCACACCGCGGGCCCGGTCCGATTCGGGCACCCGGACCGCCGGGCAACCGGATCTTCGCCCAGGCCAGCTGCCGATTCGGCGAGGTCGCGCATCCTAGCAAAGACGCAACGTCTCCGACATCAGCTCAACAGGCGAGCTGCAACGACCTCTGGCAGCATTGCCTCGCATGTGCGGACTGGCAGGAGAGTTCCGGCGGGACGGATCGCGGGCCGACGTCGCGGCGGTGGAGCGGATGGCGGCCACCATGAGCGACCGGGGCCCCGACGACAGCGGGGTCTGGTCCCAGGGGCCGATCGCCCTCGGGCACCGCCGCCTGAAGATCATCGACCTCTCGGCCGCCAGCGGTCAGCCCCTGGTCGACCCGGCCGCCGGGCTCACCGGCGTCTTCAACGGCTGCATCTACAACTACCGCGAGCTGCGCGAGGAGTTGCAGGCCAAGGGCCACCGCTTCTTCTCGGCCGGCGACAGCGAGGTCGTCGTCAAGGCGTACGCCGAGTGGGGGCTCGACTTCGTCGACCACCTGGTCGGCATGTTCGCGGTCGCGATCAGCGAGCGGGACACCGGCCGGCTCGTGCTGGCCCGGGACCGGCTCGGCATCAAGCCGCTCTACCTGGCCGAGGGCCCCGGCGTGGTGCGCTTCGCCTCCACCCTGCCGGCGCTGCTCGCCGGCGGCGGTGTCGACACCGGCATCGACCCGGTGGCGCTCGCCCACTACCTGAGCTTCCACAGCATCGTGCCGCCGCCGCGGACCATCCTGCGCGGCGTCGCCAAGCTCCCCCCGGCCACGGTCCGGGTGTACGAGCCGGACGGCACCGCCCACGACCGGGTCTACTGGGACCCGGCCTTCACCCGCGCCGCCGAGCGGGCCGGCTGGTCCGAGCGGGACTGGCAGGACGCCCTGCTGGAGTCGCTGACCACCGCCGTCCGCCGCCGGATGGTGGCCGACGTGCCGGTGGGCGTGCTGCTCTCCGGCGGGCTCGACTCCAGCCTCGTGGTCGCGCTGCTGGCGGGCGAGGGGCAGTCCGGGCTGGCCACCTTCTCCATCGGCTTCGACGCGGTCGGCGGCCGGGAGGGCGACGAGTTCGTCTACTCCGACCTGGTCGCGAAGACCTTCGGCACCGACCACCACCAGATCCGGGTGCCCACCGGCGACCTGCTGCCGCCGCTGGAGGCCGCTGTCGCCGCGATGAGCGAACCGATGGTCAGCCACGACTGCGTGGCGTTCCGGCTGCTCAGCCAGGAGGTCGCCCGGCACGTGAAGGTGGTCCAGTCCGGCCAGGGCGCGGACGAGATCCTGGGCGGCTACCACTGGTACCCGCCGTTGGCCGGCGTCGACCGGGAGCGGGCGCTGGAGACGTACGCGAAGGCGTTCTTCGACCGCGACGCGGCCGGCCTGGCCTGGGTGCTCAACCCGGCGTGGCTGGCCGACGGCGACCCGGCGCGGGAGTTCGTGGCCGCGCACCTCGGCCGGCCCGGGGCGCAGACCGCGGTGGACGCCGGCCTGCGCATCGACACGCAGGTCATGCTCACCGACGACCCGGTCAAGCGGGTCGACAACATGACCATGGCGCACGGGCTGGAGGCCCGGGTGCCGTTCCTCGACCACGAGTTCGTCGAGCTGGCCGCGAGCTGCCCGCCGGAGCTGAAGCTGGCCCAGGGCGGCAAGGGCGTGCTCAAGGAGATCGGCCGGCGGGTCCTGCCGCACGAGGTCATCGACCGGCCGAAGGGCTACTTCCCCGTTCCGGGCCTCACCCACCTGGAGGACAAGCTCCTCGACCGGGTACGCGACGCGCTCACCGCACCCGAGGCCCGCCGCCGCGACCTGTTCCGCGCCGACTACGTCGACGCGCTGCTGGCCGACCCGAACGCCGAACTGACCCCGTTGAACGGAAACAAGCTGTGGCAGCTGGGACTCCTGGAAATGTGGCTCCAGAGCCACGGAATCGACTGACCGTGACGGACACTCTCGCCACCGGCGCGGCACGTAGCGACCGGGAACGGGTGCTGGGCCGGCGCCGGGAACGGGTCGGCCCGGGCGGCGACCCGGTCGCACCCGGGGCTTCCGAGCCCCGGCGGCAGCCCGAGGACGGGTCCGGCGTGGTGCTGGACTGCGGCTGGGGCCGGCTGGTCTTCGGGCAGACCTTCGCCGAGCAGGTCGAGGTAGCCGACGTGCTGCGCTCCGAGGCGGTCGGCGCCCGGGACATCTGCGTCTACCTGCGCGACCCGCACGTGCTGGTCTCCCGCCTCCCCGACGAGCTGTTCATCGACCCGTCGCTGACCTACCGGCTGCCGCTGGGCGAGCACCGGCCGGCGGCCACCGAGAGCGGCGAGATCCCTGGGCTGGCCGTCCGGCCGCTGCGCGACGCCGGCGACGCGGACGCGGTGAACCGGATCTACGCCCGCAACGGCATGGTCACCGCGCCGGTGGACGTGCTGGTCGACAACGCCGGCACCGACCGGTTCCTGCACCTGGTCGCCGAGGACGCGACCGGCGAGGTGGTCGGCACGATCACCGGAGTGGACCACGTGGCGGTCTTCGGCGACCCGGAGAACGGCGCCAGCCTCTGGTGCCTGACCGTGGACTTCAACACCGCGCCGCCCGGCACCGGCCAGGCGCTGCTCACCGCGCTGGCCGACCGGCTCGACGCACGCGGGCGGGCGTACGTGGACCTGTCGGTGCTGGCCGAGAACTCGGGGGCGATCCGGCTCTACGAGCGGCTCGGCTTCCACCGCACCGGGGCGCTCTGCGTGAAGCGGAAGAACCCCATCAACGAGCGGCTGTTCCTGCCGGCCATGCCGGCGGGCTATGACGAGCTGAACCCGTACGCGAAGATCGTCGCGGACGAGGCGATGCGGCGCGGAATCCGGGTGGAGGTGACCGATCCGCGCTGGGGCGAGCTGCGGTTGAGCATCGGCGGCCGGACGGTCCATACCCGCGAGTCGCTCTCCGAGCTGACCTCGGCGGTGGCGATGAGCCGCTGCGACGACAAGCGCGTCACCCGGCGCATCCTCACCGAGGCGGGCCTGTCGGTGCCGCGCGGCCGGACGGCCACCGGCGACGCCGACGACCTGGCGTTCCTGGCCGACGTCGGCCCGGTGGTGGTGAAGCCGGCTCGGGGCGAGCAGGGCAACGGCATCACGGTCGGGGTACGCACGCCGGAGGCGCTGACCGCCGCCGTCGAGCTGGCCCGCCGGTTCTGCCCGGACGTGCTGATCGAGGAGCTGCGGGAGGGCGAGGACCTGCGGGTGGTCGTCATCGACCACGAGGTGGTGGCCGCGGCGGTCCGCCGGCCCGCGCAGATCACCGGGGACGGTGTGCACGACGTCACCGAGCTGATCGAGCGGCAGAGCCGCCGCCGCGAGGCCGCCACCGGCGGCGAGTCCCGGATCCCGATCGACGACATGACCCGCGAGGTGGTGGCCGAGGCCGGTCACCGGATGCACGACGTGCTCCCCGAGGGGCAGGTGCTGGCGGTCCGCCGCACGGCGAACCTGCACACCGGGGGCACCATCCACGACGTGACCGCCGCGCTGCACCCGGCCATCGCCGAGGCGTGCGTGACGGCCAGCCGGGCGCTGGACATCCCGGTCACCGGGCTGGACCTGCTGGTCCCCGCCGCCGACCGGCCGGAGCACGTGTTCATCGAGGCGAACGAGCGGCCCGGCCTGGCCAACCACGAGCCGCAGCCGACCGCCGAACGCTTCGTCGACCTGCTCTTCCCCGGCACCCGGGCGCCGCGGCGGCTCTGGTCGCCGGCCGGGGCGGGAGGGGCCGCGTGAGCGCGAAGCCCCTCGAACTCGACCTCGACTACCTGCGCCAGGTGCTGGTGGAGCTGCTGGAGATCCCCAGCCCGTCGGGGCGTACCGACCACGTGCAGCAGTACGTGGGCGAACGGCTCTCGGCACTCGGCATCGGCTCGACGCTGACCCGGCGCGGTGCGCTGAGCGCGTCCCTGCCCGGACCGCGGTCGACCGGCGCCGACCGGGCGATCGTGGTGCACACCGACACCATCGGCGGCATGGTGAAGCGGCTCAAGGAGAACGGCCGGCTGGAGGTCAACCCGGTCGGCACGCACAGCGCCCGCTTCGCCGAGGGCGCCCACGTACGGATCTTCACCGACGACCTGGACCGGGTGGTCACCGGCCAGGTGCTGCCGCTCAAGGCCAGCGGGCACCGCTACAACGAGGGCGTCGACCTCCAGGGGGTCGGCTGGGAACTGGTCGAGGTCCGGGTCGACGAGCCGGTCACCGACGAGGCCGGTCTCCGGGCGCTCGGCGTCGACGCCGGGGACTTCGTCGCGCTGCTCGCCAACCCGATGATCACCCCGAGCGGGTACGTCAAGTCCCGGCACCTGGACGACAAGGCCGGGGTGGCCGCCGTGCTGACCGCGTTCAAGGCGATGGTCGACGCGGGCGTCACCCCGGCGGTCACAGCGCACCTGCTGGTCACGGTCACCGAGGAGATCGGGCACGGGGCCAGCCACGGCCTCGACCCCGACGTCGCGGAGATCGTCTCGGTGGACGCCGCGGTGGTCGCGCCGGGCCAGCAGTCCCGGGAGGACGCCGCCACCCTGGCCATGGGCGACGGGGTGGGCCCGTTCGACTACCACCTCACCCGGCACCTCGCCGCGATCGCCCGGGAACACGGTGTCCACCTGGTCCGGGACGTCTTCGACTACTACCGCTCGGACGTGGCGGCGGCGGTCGAGGCGGGCGCGCACGCCCGGGTGGCGCTGCTCGGCTTCGGCGTGGACGCCACCCACGGGCACGAGCGCACCCACCTGGACGGGCTGCGGCACCTCGCCCAACTGCTCTGCCTCTATCTCCAGAAGCCGCTGGTCTTCCCCGAGTGGGACGCCGAACCCGAGGGCGACCTGGCCGACTTCCCGTCGCTGGCCGTCCAGCCCGCCTCCGAGGAGGGCCCCCGGGAGGGCCCGATCGGCGTGGAGTGATCGGGCCGGCGCTCCGGATTCCGGCTCGGGCCTGTGATCCAAATCCGTTGCCGAGCCCGACGGGAAGTCGATAGCGTGGCAGTACACGGGAAAGGAGGTGGTCCAGACTTGTATAGCAATCGGACTCGTGAGGTGGCTGTCCGCTAGCCGCTGTCCTCGACAGTGAAACACCGTCCGCCGCGAGGCGGGCATCATGCACCATCGTCGAGACCGTGTGGCAGCGGTGCGGCGAAACCACGACAGCCACCCGACCCCCGGGGTGCCGGCCCAGTCCAGCCGGCCCGCGCGCGAGCGCGGAAGCCCCGGGGGTCGCTTCATGTCTGCGGCAGGAGGCACCGCGTGTCGATGCGCGAGCTGGCGATCCTCGGTACGGCGAGCCAGGCGCCCACCCGCCAGCGCAACCACAACGGCTACCTGCTGCGCTGGGACGACGAGGTGTTCCTCTTCGACCCGGGCGAGGGCAGCCAGCGGCAGATGCTGCACACCGGCATCTCCGCCACCGACCTGACCCGGATCTGCGTCACCCACTTCCACGGCGACCACTGCCTGGGCCTGCCCGGCATGATCCAGCGGTTCTCCCTGGACCGGGTCCCGCACCCGGTGGCCGTGCACTTCCCCGCCGGGGGCGCCGAATACTTCGCCCGGCTGCGCCACGCGACGAGCTTCTACGAGACCGCCGAGCTGGCCGTCGAGCCGATCGAGGCGGACGGGCAGCGGATCACGCTGGGCGTCGGCACGCTGGAGGCCCGCCGGCTGCGGCACCCCATCGAGACGTACGGTTACCGGCTCGTCGAGCCGGACGGCTGCCGGATCCTGCCGGAGAAGCTGTCCGCGTACGGCATCGCCGGCCCGGCGGTCGGGCAGCTCCTCCGCGACGGCCACCTGGACCTGGACGGACGCCGCGTCACCCGGGACGAGGTGAGCGTGACCCGACCGGGGCAGCGGTTCGCCTTCGTCATGGACACCGGGCTCTGCGACGGCGTGTGGGCGCTGGCCGAGCACGCCGACCTGCTGGTCATCGAGTCGACCTTCCTGGAGTCGGAGGCCGCCCTCGCCGCCGAGGTCGGCCACCTCACGGCCGGCCAGGCCGCCCGGGTGGCGGCCGAGTCGGGGGTACGCACGCTCGTGCTCACCCACTTCTCCCAGCGGTACGCGGACCTGCGCCGCTTCGCCGACGAGGCCCGCGAGCACTTCGCCGGGGAGCTGGTGATCGCCGAGGACCTGATGACCGTGCCGGTGCCGCCCCGGCGGGTAGCCTCGGCCGGGTGACGGTCTCCCTGCGCCCCGCCACCAAGGCCGACCTCATGGCGGTGGGCGCCCTGCACCAGCGGTCCCGGGTCGCGGCGTACTCGTCGTTTCTGCCCCCGGAGGCACTGGCCGACCCGACCGCCGAGGCGATGGGCCAATACTGGACCGAGCGGCTGACCTGGGAGGGCGCGGACCACCGGATGACCGTGGCCGAGCGGGACGGCCGGCTCGTCGGCTTCAGCTACCTGGGGCCGGACGACGAGGGCGACCCGGCCACCGGCCTGCTCAACGCCATCCACCTCGAGCCGGCCGAGCGGGGCCGGGGCACCGGGCGGGCGCTCATGGTGGACGCTCTCGACGCCATGCGGGCCCGGGGATGGTCCCGTGCGGTGCTCTGGGTGCTCGAGGAGAATGCGCCCGCCCGGCGCTTCTACGAGCGCGGCGGCTGGACCGCCACCGGCGAGCAGCGCGAGGACGCCATCGGCACCGCCCTCGTCGCGCAGATCCGCTACGCCCGCCCGGTCTAAGGAAGGGCCCCCTCTTAACGCATCCGGTAGAGCAGGGGCCCCCTGTTAACCGGTGGGCCGCCGTTCGCTGTCAGCGGATCGGGGCATGGGTTTCGATGCCGGCGCGTTGGCACGGGCATGGACATCGAGCACAGCGGGCGGGCGGAGGACGCCGCGCTCGACGCGTACTCCCGGGTGGTGACCGGCGTGGCCGCCCGGGTGCTGCCCAGCGTGGCCGCCCTGTCGGTGCGGACCCCGCGCGGCGCCGGCGCGGGTTCGGCCGTGGTGATCGGCCCGGACGGGCTGCTGCTCACCAGCGCCCACGTGGTGCAGGGCGCCGCTGACGGGTCGGCCGCCTTCGGCGACGGCACCGAGACCGGGTTCCGGGTGGTCGGCGCCGACCCGCTCTCCGACCTGGCCGTGCTGCGGGCGGAACGGGCCCCCGTGCCGCCGGTGGAGCTGGGCGACGCCGACCGGCTGCGGATCGGGCAGCTGGTGGTCGCGGTCGGCAACCCGCTGGGGCTGGCCGGATCGGTCACCGCCGGGGTGGTCTCGGGGCTGGGCCGGTCGCTGCCGGCCCGCGACGGGCGGGTCACCCGGCTCATCGAGGACGTCATCCAGACCGACGCGGCGCTGAACCCGGGCAACTCCGGGGGCGCGCTGGCCGACTCGGCCGGCCGGGTGATCGGGGTCAACACCGCGGTCGCCGGGTACGGCCTCGGGCTGGCCGTGCCGGTCAATGCCACCACCCGGCAGATCATCGCGGACCTCACCACCGACGGCCGGGTCCGCCGGGCCTGGCTGGGTGTGGCCGGGGTGCCGGTGCCGCTGCCACCGGAGGTCACCGCCCGCACCGGGCAGCGCCGCGGGCTGCGGGTGGTCGAGGTGGTGCCGGGCAGCCCGGCCGGGACGGCCGGGCTCTACCTCGGCGACGTGATCGTGGCGGCCGGCGGCCGGCCCGTGCAGGACGGCCAGGGCCTGCAGAAGCTGATGCTCGGACGGGCGATCGGCGCCCGCCTGCCCGTCACCGTGCTGCGCAAGGGCGCGTACGTCGACGTGGTCGCCGTGCCCACCGAGCTCGGCCGCTGACGGGGACGAGGGCGTTAAGAAGGGCCCCTTCCTATACGCGAGGCGTTAAGAAGGGGCCCTTCCTTACTTCTCAGCGGGCGCCGAGGTGGGCGAGCAGGTCCTGCCGGGTCAGCACGCCCTTGGGCTTGCCGTCGACCAGCACCAGGGCGGCGTCGGCCTTCTCCAGCAGCCCGACCGCTTCGCTCACCGGCTGGCCGCCACCGATCATGGGCAGCGGGTCGGCCATGTGCCGCTCGATCGTGTCGTGCAGGTGGGCCTGACCGGTGAAGAGCGCATCGAGCAGGTCCTTCTCGGCGATCGAGCCGGCCACCTCGCCGGTCACCACGGGCGGCTCGGCCTTGAGCACCGGGAGCTGGGAGACGCCGTACTCCCGCATGTAGTCGATCGCGTCGCGGACCGTCTCGGTCGGGTGGACGTGCACCAGCTCGGGCAGGCCGCCCGGCTTGCCGCCGAGCGCGTCGGCCACGGTCGGCTCGGCGCCCGAGTTGTCCAGGAAGCCGTACCGCGCCATCCACTGGTCGTTGAAGATCTTGGACAGGTAGCCCTTGCCGCTGTCCGGCAGCAGCACCACGACCACGTCGTCCGGGCCGGCCTTGCGGGCCACCTCCAGGGCAGCCACCACGGCCATGCCGCAGGAGCCGCCGACCAGCAGGCCCTCCTCGCGGGCCAGTCGCCGGGTCATCTCGAAGGACTGCTTGTCCGACACCTCGACGATCTCGTCGGCCACGGTGCGGTCGTAGGTCTCCGGCCAGAAGTCCTCGCCGACGCCCTCGACCAGGTAGGGCCGGCCGGTGCCGCCGGAGTAGACCGAGCCCTCCGGGTCCGCGCCGATCACCCGGACCCGCCCCTCGGACGCCTCCTTCAGGTAGCGGCCGATGCCGGAAATGGTGCCGCCGGTGCCGACGCCCGCCACGAAGTGGGTGAGCCGCCCCTCGGTCTGCTGCCAGAGCTCCGGCCCGGTGGTCTCGTAGTGCGAGCGCGGGTTGGCCGGGTTGCTGTACTGGTTGGGCTTCCAGGCGCCGGGGATCTCGCGGGCCAGCCGGTCGGAGACGTTGTAGTAGGAGCGCGGGTCCTCCGGCGCCACGGCGGTCGGGCAGACCACGACCTCGGCGCCGTACGCCCGCAGCACGTCCTGCTTGTCCTGGCTGACCTTGTCCGGGCAGACGAAGACGCACTTGTAGCCCTTGAGCTGGGCGACGAGGGCCAGCCCGACGCCGGTGTTGCCGCTGGTCGGCTCGACGATCGTGCCGCCCGGCTGGAGCAGGCCGGCCTTCTCGGCGTCCTCGACCATCCGCAGCGCGATCCGGTCCTTGACCGAACCGCCCGGGTTGACGTACTCCACCTTCGCCAGCACGGTCGCCTGGATGCCCTCGGTGACGTTGCGCAGGCGTACCAGCGGGGTGTTGCCGATCAGCTCGACCACGTTGTCGTAGTACTGCACCTCGTTGTGCCCTTCGTTGCGCCGCCGTCGTGGGGCGGCCGGAAAGTCGTCAGTTCGTCGCCCAGGGTACGTGCCGTCAGGGCGCCACATGCCCCGGGATGACGGACCTGCGACGTGCCTCCCACTCCAGGAAGCGGTCGGTCTCGGCGAGCACGCTGCCGGCCAGCCAGGCGACCATCATGGCGTCGTCGGCCAGCCCGAAGATCGCCAGCGGGATCTCCGGCAGCAGGTCGATCGGCGAGACGATGTACGCCGTGGCACCGGCCATCAGGGCCAGCCGGAGGCCGCCGTCGTACTCGCCCCGGGCGGTGGCCCGGATCATCCGGGGCAGCGCCGCCAGCCGGACGCCCAGCGACGGGCCACCCCGCGCTCCGGCCGCCAGCGCCCGCGCCAACGCGGTGAAGGCCGCGCTCCGTTTCAACGTCTTCCCCATCTCCTCGCCCCTCTCCGCTCGACCAGGGTGCGGTCCCGGCGCAAGCCCGCCCCACCCCTACCGGTACCCGGAACGGTCGCGTCCCAGCCGTGACGATCACGAGGAGAGCGGGTGTCGTGGCGGCGCGATAATGTCGGTTCATGGGGGACGCTGGTTCCGTCGCGCATGGCGGCTGGCAGCGCGCCCGGCAGATCGCCCGCGTGACGGCGATCGGCACGGGCGCCACGGTGGCGGCCACCGTCGTCACGGGCGGGGTGCTGCTCGGTCAGGCCCGCCAGGCCCGACGCACCATTCCCATGGCCGAGGCGCCCCCGCCGCGCTGCGACGGCGTCTACGGCGCGAAGCTCCCCGGCCCGCCGGTCACCATGGTGATCCTCGGTGACTCGTCGGCCGCCGGCTACGGCGTGCACCGCCGGCGCGAGACGCCGGGCGCGCTGCTCGCCACCGGGCTGTCCCGCCGGCTGCACCGCCCGGTCCGGCTGCACCGGTTCGCCGTGGTGGGTGCCCTGTCGGCGGGGCTGCGGCCGCAGGTCGAGTCGGCCCTGGAAGTCGAACCGGACATCGCGGTCGTCCTGGTCGGCGGCAACGACGTCACCAACCGCACCCCGCTCTCGGTGGCCGTGCGCTACCTGGTCGACGCGGTCCGCACGCTGCGGGCCGCCGGCTGCGAGGTGGTCGTCGGCACCTGCCCCGACCTGGGCGCGATCCGGCCGATCCAGCCGCCGCTGCGCTGGCTGGCCCGGCGCTGGAGCCGCCAGCTCGCCGCCGCCCAGACGATGGCCGTGGTGGAGGCGGGCGGCTGGACGGTCTCCCTGGGCGACCTGCTCGGCCCGCGGTTCGCCGCCGAGCCGACCCGGATGTTCGCCTGGGACCGGTTCCACCCGTCCGCGGAGGGGTACGCGGTCGCCGCGGCGGCGCTGCTGCCCACCGTGCTCTCCGCGTTAGGCGCCGGCCAGGAACGCCGGCCCTCGCTCGCCGGCGCGGAGGGCGTACGGTCGCTCCCGGAGGCGGCCCAGGAGGCGGCCCGGCACGCCGGCACCGAGGTCAGCGGCGCCCAGGTCCGGGGCCGCGAGCGCGGGCCCGGCGGGCGCTGGGCGCAGCTTCGGCGGCGGGCCTTCTTCGGCGTCGGCGCGGTGCCGCAACCGGGTGCCGCCGCCGACCCGGCCCAGGTGGAGGGGCTGGCATGAGCGGGGCTGCGGAGGCATCATCAGCAGGCACAACGTGTGCCATGCTCATGTCGACGCCGTTCGCCACGAGCGGACCCGCCCGCGGGTCATCGGAGCTGGGGAGGTGTCGTCGTGACTGAGCGTAACGAGCTTGTGGTCCGGCTTGGTCGGGCTGCCGCGCTCTCCCTGCTCGCCGGCACGGTGGGCGGGGCGGTGGTCCTCGCCGGCCAGGCCATCGCCGCCCGGAGCCGGGAGTACGCCCAGCCCGAGCTGGGTCTCGCGCTGCGCGCCACGGTCGGCCGGGCGGACGCCCCGCCGCTGCGGCTGGTGCTGCTCGGCGACTCGTCGGCGCTCGGCGTCGGCGTCGAACACTTCGAGGAGACCATCGGCGGGCAGCTCGCCCAGTTGCTGAGCGAGGCACCCACCGGCCGGCGGGTGCACCTGTCCAGCGTCGGGGTGTCCGGCTCCCGCTCCACCGACCTGGCCACCCAGGTGGCCCGGGCACTGCTCGGCGAGCGGCCCGACGTGGCGGTGATCCTGATCGGGGCGAACGACGCCACCGGTCTGGCCCGCCCGGCCGACGCGGCGGCCTACCTCGGTTCGGCCGTGCGCCGGCTGCGCGAGGCGCACGTCGAGGTGGTCGTGGGCACCTGCCCCGACCTCGGCGCGGTCCGCGCGGTCGCCTCCCCGCTGCGGCAGGTGCTCGGCTGGGCGGGGCGGCGGGTGGCCCGCGCCCAGACGACCGCCGTGCTCGACGCCGGAGGCAGCGTCGTCGACCTGGGCACGGAGACGGGCCCGGTGTTCCGGGCGGACGCCGGCACCCTCTGCCACGACGGCTTCCACCCCTCCGCCGACGGCTACCGGGTGTGGGCGCACGCCCTGCTCCCGGCGGTCGAGGCGGCCGCCGCGGTCGCGTACCGGCACCACCACTGAGCCCGGCGGGTGACATTTCCCGCCCGCCGCGCGGCTTCCGCCACAAGTTACCGGCGGGTTAACGTTGGTTCATGCCGATTGAGTCGCCCCGCGACGCCGTCATCGTCGCCACCGCCCGGTCCCCCATCGGCCGCGCGTTCAAGGGTTCCCTGCGGGAGGTCCGTCCGGACGACCTCGCCGCCACGATCGTCCAGGCCGCCCTCGACAAGGTCCCGGCGCTCGATCCCACCACCATCGACGACCTCTACCTGGGCTGCGGCCTGCCCGGCGGCGAGCAGGGCTTCAACATGGCCCGGGTGGTCGCCACCCTGCTGGGCCTGGACGGCCTGCCCGGCGCCACGCTGACCCGCTACTGCGCCTCGTCGCTGCAGACCACCCGGATGGCCATGCACGCCATCCGGGCGGGCGAGGGCGACGTCTTCATCTCCGCCGGCGTCGAGACCGTCTCCCGGTACGCGCGGGGCAACTCGGACGCCCTCCCGCCCGAGGCGCAGGCGCTGGTCGGCGGCGGGTGGGAGAACCCGCGCTTCGCGGCGGCGCGGGAGCGCTCCGCGGCCCGGGCCAAGGGTGGCGCCGAGGTGTGGACCGACCCGCGCGAGGACGGCCAGCTCCCCGACATCTACCTGACCATGGGCCAGACGGCGGAGAACCTCGCCCAGGTCCACGACGTCACCCGCGCGGACATGGACGCGTTCGGCGTCCGCAGCCAGAACCTCGCCGAGAAGGCGATCGCGGACGGGTTCTGGGCCCGCGAGATCACCCCGGTCACCACGCCGGACGGCACCGTCGTGAGCACCGACGACGGCCCGCGCCCCGGGGTGACCCTGGAGGCCGTGGCCGGCCTGAAGCCGGTCTTCCGCCCGGATGGCCGGATCACCGCCGGCAACTGCTGCCCGCTCAACGACGGCGCGGCCGCCGTGGTGATCATGAGCGCCCAGCGGGCGCAGGAGCTGGGGCTCACCCCGCTGGCCCGGATCATCTCCACCGGCGTCACCGCGCTCTCCCCGGAGATCATGGGCCTGGGCCCGGTCGAGGCGTCCCGCCAGGCGCTCAAGCGGGCCGGCATGACCATCGACGACGTCGACCTGGTCGAGATCAACGAGGCGTTCGCCGCCCAGGTGATCCCGTCCTACCGGCAGCTCGGCATCCCCGAGGAGAAGTTGAACGTGATGGGCGGCGCCATCGCCGTCGGCCACCCGTTCGGCATGAGCGGCGCCCGGATCACCGGCACCCTGCTCAACGCGCTGGAGTGGCATGACAAGACCATCGGTCTGGAGACCATGTGCGTCGGCGGCGGCCAGGGCATGGCCATGGTGCTCGAACGCCTGAACTGAGGCCGGTTCCCCGACGCCGGGGCCGGGTACGGGAGGCGCCATGGCGACCGTCGTGGAACGCGAACGCAAGTACTCCGGCGACGAGGGATTCCGGCTGCCCGACCTGACCGGGTGCGGTGGCGTCGCGACGACGTCCGACGCCACCGCCCTCGACCTGGACGCGGTCTACTGGGACACCGCCGACCTCCGGCTGGCCCGCAGCGGCTACGCGCTGCGGCGGCGGACCGGCGGGCACGACGCGGGCTGGCACCTCAAGGTGGGTGCGGTCGGCGGCGCGCGCACCGAGCACCAGTTCCCGGCCGGGCCGGAGGACGCCGGGCCGCCGCCCGAGCTGGTGGCGCTCTTCCGTGGCGCGTCCCGTGGCCGCCCGGTCGCGCCGGCCGCGCGGGTCGTCACCCGCCGCCGGGAACGCCGCCTGCTCGACGCGGCGGGCCGCCCGCTGGCCGAGGTGGCCGAGGACGACGTCCACGCCGAGGACCTGGTGAGCGGCGAGCGGCAGGCCTGGCACGAGTTGGAGGTCGAGCTGGTCGAGGGCGACGAGGCGCTGCTCGACGCGGTGGACGGGCGGCTGCGCGCCGCGGGCGCCCGGACGGTGCCGGTCTCGAAGTCGCACCGCGCCGTGGGCGGCCGACTCGCCGCCATCCGGCCGGCGCCCGCCGACCCGGCGGCCGCGCCGGTGGTCGACTACCTCACCGCCCAGCGCGACACGCTGATCGGCCACCACGCCGGCGCGCTCGGCGGCGACGAGGACGCCGTGCACGACATGCGGGTGGCCGTCCGCCGGCTCCGCTCCACGCTGCGCACCTTCCGTGGGCTGTGGGACCGGGCGGAGAGCGAGCAGGTACGGGCGGAGCTGCGCTGGCTGGGCGCGCGGCTCGGGCCGGTCCGGGACGTCCAGGTGATGGCCGCCCGGCTGGCCGGCGCGGTGCACGCGGAACCCGCGGAGCTGGTGCTCGGCCCGGTGCCGGCGCGATTCGCCGAGCGGTTCGCCGCCGACATGGCCACCGCCCTCGACGGGCTGCGCGCCGCGCTCGGCTCCGACCGCTACACCGACCTGCTGCGCCGCCTGGACGCGCTGGTGGAGGGACCGACCGCGCGTGAGGTGCGGCGCCGCTGGGTGACCCGGCGGGTGCGCCGGGCGGTGACCCGCTTCGACGAGCGGCTGGACCGGGCGCTGGCCGACGGCGGGAGCGACGACACCGCGCTGCACGAGGCGCGCAAGGCGGGCAAGCGGGCCCGGTACGCCGTCGAGGTGCGCAAACCCGCCGCGAAGCTGGTGGACCGGTTCAAGGACCTCCAGGAGGCGCTCGGCGCGCACCAGGACTCGGTGGTGACCCGGGAGGTGCTGCGCGAGCAGGCGCTGCGGGCGTACGCCGACGGCGAGAACACGTTCACCTACGGCCTGCTGCACGCCCGGCAGGCCGCGCTGGCCGACCGGGCCGGGCCGGCGCTGGCGAAGGCGCGCGACCGGGCCCGCCGCCGGAAGGTGCGGCGCTGGCTGACGGGGTGACCGCCGGCTAGAGCGCGGACCGGGTCCGGGCGACCGCGGTGGCCGCCTCGGCCAGCACGGGCTCCGGCGCGCCGGCCGCCAGCAGGTCGGCGGCGACCACCCGGAGCTGATCGGGCAGGGCCAGGTCGCTGGGCAGGCGGGGCACCTCGCGCCGCGGCTCCCCCTCGGCGTCGGCCGCCAGGTTGGCGATCTCCTGGACCAGCTTGTGCACCAGGTCGGCGCGGGACACGTTGCCGCCCTCGGCCGCCGCCGACCAGCGCGGCTGCTCCCAGTGCCCGACCTGTCGGACCAGCAGTGTCACGGCCCGGTCCAGTTCCGCTGCGCTCATCGCGGCCGAGTCTACGACGGCTCCAGGTCGCGGTGCGGCGGCAGACCGGCCTTCATCCGGACCGGAGCGCCGCCTGGCGGCGCGGAGGCCGAATGATGGCCGCCAGCCGAGCTGGCGTTGTCGTACGGTCAGCGGCGGACATAGCTGAGCAGGCGCAGGATCTGCCAGTACAGGAAGATCAACCCGACCAGCAGGCCGAAGGCGCAGAACCAGGCGTACCGGCGGGGCAGGCCGTTGCGGGCGGACCGCTCGACCAGGTCGAAGTCGAGCACGAAGCTGAGCGCCCCGGCGATGATCGCGACCACCGAGAAGAGGTACGGCAGCCAGCCGACCCGCGCGCTGAGGCTGTAGACCTCGACGCCCTGCCGCCCGGTGAACAGGTAGGTGACCAGGTTGACGAGGCCGATCGCCACGATGCCGATGAGCGTGCCGACGACCAGGCGGGCCAGCCGCGGGGTGGCCCGGATCAGCCGGGCCCGGTAGAGCAGCGCCATGCCGAGGAAAACCCCGAAGGTGCCGATCACCGCCTGCGCCACGATGCCCGGGTAGACGAGTTCGAAGGCGCGGCTGGCCACGCCGAGCAGCAGCCCCTGGAGCACCGCGTACCCGACGATCAGCGGCGGGTTGGTGAGCTGCTTCAGCGAGATGACCAGCACGAGCGCCAGGCTGGCCAGGGCGCTGCCGGCGAGCGCCGCGGAGATCCACGCGGCCTGCGGCACGAGCACCCACGCCACCGCCGCGGTGACGCCGGTGAGCAGCAGCAGGCCGACCGTCCGGCTGACCACGTCGGCCACCGTCATGGTGTCGGCGGCGCCCGCGCCGAGCACCTGCCGCTCGGTCCGGCCGACGTCGTCCAGCCGGTCCAGCACCGGGTTGGCACTGCGCACCGCGACCTCCTCGCGCCGACGTACCCCGGCTCCCACTCTGCCCCGGGCGGCCCGGCGGCGGCGGGCAAACGACGACGCCCGCCGCCGCGGGAGCGGCTGGCGGGCGTCGCAGGTCGGGCGGGGTTGGTCAGTCGTCGCCCTGGAAGTAGCTGAGCAGCCGGAGGATCTCCAGGTAGAGCCAGACCAGGCCGACCACGATGCCGAACGCGGCGGTCCAGGAGTAGCGCTGCGGGAGCCCCATCCGGACGCCCTCCTCGATCTCCGCGAAGTTGAGCACGAAGCTCAGCGCGGCGACCACGATGCAGACCAGGCTGAAGCCGATGGCGAGCGGGCTGCCGTCCCGGAGGTGGGTGTTGACGCCGAAGAGCGCGAGCACCAGGTTGATCAGCATGACGCCGAAGAGACCCGCGATGATCGCCACCATGATCCGGGCGAACTTCGGCGTGGCCCGGATGATCCGCGCCTTGTAGATCACGGCCATCAGGAAGAAGACGCCGAAGGTGGCGACGACGGCCTGGAGCACGATGCCGTCGTAGAGCGTGTCGAACGTCTTGCTCACCATGCCGACGAAGACGCCCTCGACGATCGAGTACGCCACCACGAGCGCCGGGTTGGCCATCCGGGAGAACGAGATGACCAGGCCGAGGACCAGACCGACCACCGCGGCGCCGATCCAGGCGACGCCGGTCAGGGCGTCCGGCACGAGCACCCAGGCCGCGGCGGCGGAGGCGCCGAGGATGCCGAGCATCAGCACCGTCTTGACGACCACGTCGTCGAGGGTCATCGGGGTCACGGTGGGCGGGGCCGCCGGGAAGCCGTGCCCGGTGGGGTACGGCTGCTGCTGCGGGTACTGCGGGTACTGCTGGGGGTATCCGGGCTGACCGTACGGCCCGGGCTGGGCGTACCCGGCCGCCCGCTCCCGCTCAGCCGCCTGGCCGAGCCGGGCGAGCACCGGGTTCGAGGTCTTCACTTCTCAGGCCTCCCTCAGGGGGTCGATGCACGTGAACGTGCCTCTCCAGGGTAAACGGGGGGGCAACGCCGCGCGCCGCGCGAAGCTGTGGGAAAGCTGAGAGTGTGGTGCCCGGGGCGGGGGTCGAACCCGCACGCCTCTCGGCAGCCGCTTTTAAGGCGGCCGTGTCTGCCGTTCCACCACCCGGGCGGGTGACACCGGCGCGTCGACACGCGGCGGTGCAGATCTCACCGTAGCGGCTGCGTCGCGGCCTGGCGTACCCCGCTGGGCCCGGCCGATATGGTCGAGGCCGTGACCAGCGCCGCCCGCACGGCCCCCGGGCCCGACCGCGACCAGGCAGTTCGCCTCGACCCGGCGACCCGCCCGGGCCGGGCGGCCCGGCTGCTGGCCGCCGGCCGCCGGCATCGCGCGGACCTGCTGGTCGGCCTGCTCTTCGCCGCGCTCGCCGGCTGGCTCACCCACGGGCTGTGGCCGGCGCCCGGGCAGCGGATGCTCGCCCTCAACCCGGCCGACCAGACCCTCTACGAGTGGTTCCTGGCCGTCGACTCGCGTGCCCTGCTCGGCGACTTCGGTCTGATCACCGACCGGCTCAACGCGCCGGACGGGCTGAACCTCATGACCAACACCACGGTCATCGCGCTCGGCGTGCTGCTCGCCCCGGTCACCCTCGCCCTCGGGGCGCCTGTCACCTTCGCCCTGCTGGCCGCGGCCAACCTGGCCGGCACGGCGCTGGCCTGGTACCTGCTCCTGAACCGGACGCTGCGGGCCCGCCGGCTCGCCGCCGGGCTCGGCGCGGCGCTCTGCGGCTTCGGCCCGGGCATGGTCTCGCAGAGCAACGCGCACCTGCACATGACCGCCCAGTGGCTGGTCCCCGTGATCGTCTGGCTGGTGGTCCGGCTGCTCCGGGCCGCCGACCCGGCCGGCCGCCCGGACGGCCCGGACCGCCGCCGGCTGGCCACCTCGGCGCTCGGGCTGGCCACGGCCGTCACCTTCCAGGTCTTCGTCGGCGAGGAGGTGCTCTTCCTCACGGCGCTCACCCTGCTCGTCATGGCCGTCGCGTACGGGCTGGCCGACCAGGCGCTGCTGCGCCGGGCGCTGCGCGGCTTCGCGGGCGGGCTGATGTGCGCCGCCGGGCTGGCCCTGCTCGTGCTGGCGTACCCGCTGTGGCTGCAGTTCGCCGGGCCGCAGGGTGTCTCGGACGGGATGTTCAGCCCGCACTACTTCTCGGCCGACCTGACCAGCTGGACCCGGCTCTCCCCGTTGTCGGTGCTGGGCGGGGCCGGCGCGTTCCGGCTGACCACCGGCCCGGCCGAGTTCAACGGCTTCCTGGGCTGGCCGCTGGTGCTGGTGGCCGCCGGCTGCGCGGTCTGGCTGGGCCGGCGCGCCCTGGTCGTCGCCTGCCTCGCCGGGGCGCTGGTCATGGCGGCGCTCTCGCTCGGCCCCGAGGTGGTCGTCGGCGGGGAGCGGACCGGGGTGCCCGGCCCGTACGCCCTGCTGGCCGGCCTGCCGGTGGTGGACAGCGCGCTGCCGATGCGGTTCGGCCTGGCGGTGCTGCCGCTGGTGGGGACGGTGCTCACGCTGGCCGTGCACCGGGCGCTGGGCGAGCCGGGGCCGGCCCGCCGGCTGGTCCCCGTCGCGGTCGGCGCGGCCCTGCTCAGCGTCTTCCCCGCGCCGCTGCCCACCACCGACCGGCCGCCGCTGCCGGAGTTCGTCACCGGCGGGCACTGGCGGCAGTGCGTACGCCCGGGCGGGGTGCTGGTGCCGGTGCCCACGGCCACCCCGAAGGACCCCTGGCCGATGCGCTGGGGCACCGCCGCCGACGCCGCCTTCGGCATGCCGGAGGGCTTCTTCATCGGCCCGTACGGCCGCAACGGCTCGGCCACCATGGGCACGTACCAGCGCCCCACCTCCGCCCTGCTGGCCGACGCGGCCAGACGGGGGGTGGGGCCGGCGGTCGGCGACCGGCAGCGCCGGCAGGCCGCCCGGGACATCGAGTTCTGGGGCGCCTCCTGCGTGGCGCTCACCGACGACGCGCCGCACGCCGAGACCCTGCGCCGGACCCTGGAGCAGCTCTTCGGCCCCGGCACCCGGATCGCCGACGCCTGGACCTGGCGGTTCTGACCCCGGACACGGCGAAGGGCCCCTCCCGTGCGGGAAGGGCCCTTTCCGGTCGTCTCAGACGCGCGCGCCGACCGGCGGCGCGGACGCCTCGGCGAACTCCTCGCGCGGGTCGTGCAGCTGGCCGAGGGCGACCACCTCGCGCTTGAGGAAGAACGCCAGCGTCCAGTCGACCACGACCCGGACCTTGCGGTTGAACGACGGGATCCGCGACATGTGGTACGTGCGGTGCATGAACCAGGCCGGCCAGCCGGTCATCTTCACGCCGTAGACCTGGGCCACGCCCTTGTGCAGGCCGAGGCTGGCGACGCTGCCCGCGTGCTTGTGCTTGTAGTCGACCGGCTCGCGCCCGCGGATCACGTTCACGATGTTGTCGGCCATCCGGGCGGCCTGCCGGACCGCGTGCTGCGCGCTGGGCGAGCAGAAGTTGCCCGGCTCCTTGGTCAGGTCCGGCACCGCGGCGCAGTCGCCGGCGCTCCACGCGCCCTCGACCACCCGGTCGCCGTCCACGATCTGGAGGGTGGGCAGGCAGGTGACGCGGCGCCGCTCGTCCCGCGGGAAGTCCGTCGCGTCCAGCATCGGCGACGGCTTGACGCCCGCCGTCCAGACGATCGTGTCGGACGGGAAGGTCGACCCGTCGGAGAGCTTCGCGACCCCGTCGACGCAGGACTCCAGCCGGGTGTCCAGGCGGATGTCCATGTTCCGCTTGAGCAGCTCCTGCACCGTGTAGGCGCCCATGTCGCGGTCGACCTCGGGCAGCACCCGCTGGGTGGCTTCGACCAGCACCCAGCGCATGTCCTCCGGCTTCAGCTCCGGGTAGTAGCGCAGCGCGTCCCGGGCCATGTCCTCCATCTCGGCGAGCGCCTCGATGCCGGCGTAACCACCGCCGACGAAGACGAAGGTCAGCGCGCGGCTGCGCACGTCCGGGTCCGTCGTCGCGGCCGCCACGTCGAGCCGGTCCAGCACGTGGTTGCGCAGGAAGATGGCCTCACCGATGGTCTTGAACCCGATACCGTGCTCGTGCAGGCCGGGAATCGGCAGGGTGCGGGAGACCGAGCCGGGGGCGACCACCACGTGGTCGTACCGGATCTCCCGGGTCGGGCCGCTGATCGGCTGCACGACCGCGGTCTTCCGGTCGTGGTCGATCCGGGTGACCGTGCCGGCCACGACCGTGCACTTGCGCAACTCCCGCCGCAGCGGCACCACAGCGTGCCGCGGGGAGATGTTGCCCGCCGAAGCCTCCGGGAGGAACGGCTGGTAGGTCATGTGCGGCTGCGGGTCGACGACGATGACCTCGGCCTCACGGGAGCTCAGCTTCTTGGACAGGCGCAGAGCGGCGTACAGGCCCACGTGCCCGGCACCCACGACAAGGATCCGCTTCGGATTCACGTCATCTATCTTTCCCCGGGCGGCTCGGGTAATCCCGATCGAGACCCCCTTCTGTGACGGAGCACAACCCCTGTGACCTGCGCAACTTCCCGGGAAGTCCCGCTATCTGCGACGCAGGAGCCAGGCCAGCAGGCCGCTGAGACCCACCGCCACCAGCAGCCCGACCACCGTGGCCACCTGGGAACCACGGTCCCCACCGACCCCACCGAGCCAGGCCAGCACGATGCCGAGCACGGCGGCGGCCAGCACCACCCCGCCGGCGCGGGCCAACCAGCGCAACACCAGATCCGGGTCGACCACCGCGTCGTAGGGCAGCAGCGCGGCCAGCGCGGCCAGCGTGTGCGCCAGGTAGAGCAGGGTGGCCACCGCGAGCAGCCGCCACAGCGCCGGCGGCCGGTCGAAGCCGAGCGTGGCGAGCAGCCAGCCGCCGACCGTGACCAGCGCCGCGAACGTCGGCCAGAGCCGGCGCGGAGCGACCGCCGGCAGCACCGCCACCACCGTGAAGGCCAGCAGCGACCGCGAGGTGAACGCCTGTGCCGGGTACGCGACCAGGAGGCCGACCAGCACGCTGAGGAAGATGCCGGCCCGCACCAGCAGCGGCGTCGGGCTGACCCGCCGGACCCCGTACCGCAGGGCACGCACCCGCTCGGTCAGCCCCTCGACAAGATCGTTCATCTGCGCCACTCTTCGTTCGCGACTGCGGGACTCCGCTGCGCTGCGTTCCTCGCGCTCACCGCATTCCCGCCCGGGGGGCGGTAGCCAGGCGGGCCACGTCGCGCAGCACCTGGTCGAGGCTGCCGGCGCCGGCCCAGCGCACCACCGGCACGCCGTGCTCGCGGAGCTGGCCGATCATCGTGTCCCGGTCCAGCCGCCACAGCCGGTACGCCACCTCGGCCCAGCCCCGGTCCGTCGGCACCGGCAGCTCGGCCGGCAGCGTGTCCACCGCGACCACGAACCGCCCGCCCCGGGCCATCCGGGCCAGCATCTGCGCCGACCGCTCGTCGAGCAGCGGGGTGAGCACCACCACGAGCGCGTCCGAGGAGAGCAGCTGCGGGCCGAAGACCTGGTCGTACGGCTCGTGCGGGGAGGACTCGGCCGTGACGTCGAGCAGCCACTCCAGCACGGTCAGGTACTGCCGGCGACCGGTGGCCGGGCGCAGCCGGCGGGCGGCCGGGCCGTACTCCAGCAGCGCCACCCGGTCGCCCCGGTGCAGGTAGTGCTCGGCGATCGCGGCGGCCGCCCGGACGGTGGTGTCCAGCACGGACGCCGCCCCGTGCACGCCGCCGGAGCGGCCCGCCTCGGCCAGCACGTCGAGCAGCACCACCACCTCGGCGTCCCGGTCCGAGAGGGTGGCCGCCACATGCAACTGCCGGGCCCGCAGCGAGACCCGCCAGTCGATCCGGCGCAGCCGGTCCCCGGGCGCGAAGACACGGACCCCGGCCAGCTCGCCGCCCTCCCCCGGCCGGCGTGAGTGGTGCGCGCCGACCAGCCCGGCGGCCCGGGGCATCGCCTCGACGGCCTCGAACGGCTCGGTCATCGGGTAGACCCGCATCCGCACCGCCCCGGTGACCACGGCCCGCGACACGAGCAGCCCGTCCGCCGCGGCGACCCGGGCGCCGGCCGGCCCGATCGGGTGCCGCCCCCAGCGCAGCGCCGTCCCGGTCAGCTCCAGGTCGACGGCGGCGCCGGACGGCACCGAGGTGACGAAGGGCCGGTCGGCGCCGCCGGAGTGGCTCACGTCCACGCCCGCCCCGCCGAAGCCGGCCTTCTCCACCCGCAGCCAGTGCGACATCCGCGTCCGCACCACGGCCACGTCGTAGGAGACGGTGTCCGGGTTGGCGACCGCCACCGTGGCAGTCATCGGGGTGCCCTCGACCAGGTGCGCGTCCGCGGCGCCGAGCTCCAGGTCGGGCAGCGCCGTGGGCCGGCGGCGCAGCGCGTACGCGGTGCCCAGCGCGAACGGGGTGGCCAGCACGACCAGGTCGATCCGGCCGAGCAGCACCGCCGCGACCAGCAGCAGGCCGGTGAGCAGCACGGCCCGGCCGAGCGCCCGGGTGGGCGCCCAGCCGCTCGCCGGTTCCTGACGGTCGGCCATCAGCGTCCGGACGGTCCGGCCGCGTAGCTGGGCAGCGCGCCGCTGGCCGGGGCGGGCGTCGACTCCAGCACCTCACCAACCACGAAGGACGGATCCACCCGGCGCAGCCACATCTCCGGCCGCAGGGTGATCCGGTGGGCCAGCGCGGGCGCCGCCACGGCCTTGACGTCCTCCGGCACCACGTAGTCCCGGTTGTCGAGCACCGCGCGCACCCGGGACAGCAGCAGCAGCGCCAGCGAGCCACGCGGCGAGGCGCCGACCAGAACGGACGGGTGCTCCCGAGTGGCCGCGGTCAGCGCCACGATGTACCGGCCGATGGAGTCCTCGACGACCACGTCCTCCAGCGCCGCCTGCATGGCGCGCAGCGTGCCGGAGTCCACGACCGGCTTGATCTCGGCCTCCTCGCGGCGGCGGGCGATCCGCCGGCGCAGCACCTCCCACTCCTCGTCGTGGTTCGGGTAGCCGAACGAGACCCGGAGCAAAAACCGGTCGAGCTGCGCCTCGGGCAGCGGGTAGGTGCCCTCGTACTCGATCGGGTTGGCGGTGGCGAGCACGTGGAACGGCTCGTCCAACCGGTAGGTGACGCCCTCCACCGAGACCTGCTTCTCCTGCATGGCCTCCAGCAGCGCCGACTGGGTCTTCGGCGGGGTCCGGTTGATCTCGTCGGCGAGCAGCAGGTTGGTGAAGACCGGGCCGGCCCGGAACGAGAAGTCGCCGCTGCGCTGGTCGTAGAGGAAGGAGCCGGTGACGTCGGCGGGGAGCAGGTCCGGAGTGAACTGCAGGCGGCGGAAGTCCAGCCCGAGGGCCTGCGCGAACGACCGCGCGGTCAGTGTCTTGCCCAGGCCGGGCAGATCCTCCAGCAGCACATGGCCGCCGGCCAGGATGCCGGCGAGGACCAGCTCCAGCGCCTCCCGTTTGCCGACCACCACCGTGCCGACCGCGTCCAGCACGGCGCGGGCCAGCCGGCCGACCTCGGCGGGGGGCACGCTCCGGTCCACGTCGTTCATCACAGCTTCTCCAGTTCGGCGACGATCGCCGCGAGGTCGCGCGGCGACGGGGGGCGGCGGGCGGGGGTGGCGAGGAAGGTCCACAGCGGCTCGCCCAGCAGGGCGCGGGCGCGGGCCGGGTCGGACTCGCGGGTTACGCCGTGCTTCTGGCGCAGCCGCTCGTCGGCCAGCTCGCCGAGGCGGGGAAGCACCCGCTCGGTGAACCGCTCGCGGTTGCCGGAGCACCAGTCCAGCGGGCGTTCCCACTTGTTGATGGCGGCGCGCAGCGCGTCCCGGGCGGACCAGTTCCAGGTGCCGGGCTCCTCGCCGGCCGGGGCGCGGGCACCGGTCTGCGGCGGCGGCGGGGGCGACAGCGCGGCGGTCACCCGGCGGACGGCCAGCACAGCCAGCACGCCCGCCACGACGATCCAGAGGGAGACCTGGAGGCCGACCGCGCGCAGCCCGACGACGACCACCACCACGATCGCGGCGGTGACCGCGAGGGTCCGCACCACCCAGCGCGCCCGATCGCCGCCCGACCGCCGCGCCTCCTCGGTGGGCTCCTCGGCGGACGAGAGCAGGTCGTCGATGCTCGTGCTCATGCCGTCACCTCACCGGTGGCCACCGTCGTCAGCTCGCCGCGCAGCCGGCGCAGGGCGGCCCGGGCCTGGTCGCGCATCCGCTCGTCGACGGTGTGGGTGGCGTAGCGGGCCTCGCGGTAGACGCGCGCGAAGCCGTCGAGCACGTCGGCGCTGGCGATCGCCGGGACTCCGGCCGCCGGGTCGCCGCGCAGCAACCGGCTGACCAGGTCGGTGGGGGTGTCCCCCGCGCGCCGGGGCACCCCGGCCTCCTCGGCGGCCTCCTCCAGCCGGACCCAGCAGGCGATCACCGCCGTGCGCGGATCGGTGGACCGGTCGTCCAGCTCCACCAGGCCGGCGTCCAGTGCGGCCACCACCTCGCGGGCGGTGCCCTCGGCGGTACGCCGGGCCCGCTGCCGGGGCACGGCGCGGGTCGTCCGGCGCAGCGCCCCGCCGACCACGGTCCAGAGCACGTACCCGACCGCGGCCAGGATGGCCGCCCCGAGCAGCACGATGGCGGCGGTGACGAGCCAGCCGGGGATGCCGCCGGAGGTGGGCGGGCCGAACTCGCGGGGCTCGACGGTGATCGAGGGCGCGGGCTCGGCCGAGGGGTACTCGGGCACGTAAGGGATGTTGTCGGCGGCGGGCGGGATCCGGCTCGCCCCGATGGCGGAGTGCCCGGCCGCGAACGCGCCGACGGCGAGCAGCAGGGTCACCGCAGCGACCGGCCACCACCTGCGCAGCACGCCGAGGTCCATCCCACCGCCCCACGCATTCCTCAGTCCACCCCGGCCAGGTCCTTCGCCCGGGCGAACACGTCGTCCAACATCGCTGGTGTCAGCCGTCCGGTGAAGGTGTTCTGCTGGCTGACGTGGTAGCAGCCGAGCAGCGCCGGCGCGGACGTGCCGGACCAGTGTGCCCCATGGCCGAATGCGGGGCGCGGCGTGGGCGGGCGCTGCCCGTACACGTGGCGCAGCACCGGCCACCACGCCGCCCACGCGAACGCGCCCAGCGCGACCACGACGCGCAGGGTGGGCCGGATGAGCGTGACCTCCCGGTGCAGCCACGGTGCGCAGGTGTCCCGCTCGGCCGGGGTGGGCTTGTTGTCCGGCGGCGCGCACCGCACGGCGGCGAAGATGCGGGTGTCCCGCAGGGTGAGGCCGTCGTCGGCGGACACGCTGGTCGCCTGGTTGGCCAGCCCGGCCCGGTGCAGCGCCGCGAACAGCACGTCGCCGGAGCGGTCCCCGGTGAAGATCCGGCCGGTGCGGTTGCCACCGTGCGCGGCGGGCGCCAGGCCGAGGATGCCGATCCGTGCGTCGGCCGGGCCGAGGCCGGGCACCGGCCGCCCCCAGTAGTCCTGGTCGCGGAACGCCGCCCGCTTGACCCGGGCCACCTCCTCCCGCCAGACCACCAGGCGAGGGCAGGCGAAACAGTCGCTCACCGCGCCGTCGAGATCGGCCAGGTCGGTCGCCCGCGCGGCGCGGGCGACCACCTCGTCGGGGGTACGCGACTCAGCCAAGCTTGGCCCGGAAGAGTTCCAGCGTGCGGGCCCAGGCGGTGGCGGCGGCCCGCTGGTCGAAGTGCTCGGGCCGGTCCTCGTTGAAGAACGCGTGCGCGGTGCCCGGGTAGTCGTAGGTCTGGCAGGTGCCGCCGGCGGACTCGATGGCCCGGCGGACGCTCTGCACCCCGTCGGCGGCGGAGAGGCCGTCCGCCTCCGAGCAGTGGACGAGCGCGGCCTTGCCCGCGTAGTCGGACCAGTCGGCGCTCATGCCCTCCCACGGCAGCCGCGGGTAGAAGCCGGCGGTGGCGACGATCCGCTCGGAGAACGTGCCGGACCAGAGCGCCAGGCTGGCGCCGGCGCAGAACCCCGCGCAGCCCACCTTGCCGGCGACCTCGGGCCGGTCGGCGAGGTATTCCGCCGCGGCCGCGATGTCGCTCGCCGCCTCGTCCATCTGGGTGCTGTTCAACATCTGCCGGGGCTCACTCGGCTTGCTCGCGGGGCCGCCGTGCCGGAAGTCGGGCGCGAGCGCGACGAAACCGGCCTCGGCGAAGCGGTCCACCACCGCCCGGACGTGGGGCACCAGGCCCCACCAGTCCTGGATGACGATGACCGCCGGGCTGGCCGCACCGCCGGAGGGTATCGCGAGATACCCCTCGCTCGTCCCCCCGTTACCGGTGAAGCTCACCATCTCGCCCATGGGCCCGTCCTCCTAGCGGTCAGTCATCGTTGGCTGGTCGCACAGTGGGTGTTACGTGCCGGTAGCGTGCCACGCGCTCACCGGCCCGGGGAAGACGGAAGAACAGTGGCATTCACCTCCTGTTCGCCCACTGGACGGGACGGCGCGGGTAGCCACCGGCGACGGTCGCCCGCCGCCCCGGGTTCCTCCACGGTGGACGCGCCGAGGGGCGCCCACCGGTCGGTGGGCGCCCTCGGTATCGGCGTCAGCGGGTCGGCGCCGGCGTGGGCGTGCTCTCGGCGGGCGCGGCCGGCGTGCTTCCGCCGGGCGCGGCCGACGGGCTCACGGTCGGCGCGGGGGTGGCACCTTCGCCCGGCGTCGGGGTGGCGCTCGCGCCCGGCGCGGGCGGGGCGCCGACGGTCGGTGTGGCCGGGGCCGGGGCCGGTGCGGCCGGGGCCGGCGGCCCGAAGGGCGCCCGGTCCGGGCAGTAGGGGTAGGCGTTGCGCGGCGGGGGCATGGTGCCGTCCGCGCTCAGGCAGGTCGGCCAGCCGAGCCGGATCGGCACGCCGTTCTGGTCGAACAGCTGGGCGTTGCGGATCAGCCGCCCCTCCTGGTCGTAGACGAAGACATCCTCGATGGAGTCGTACCGGTCGCCGACCGAGACCTCCTGGTAGCTGCCGAGCTGGTCGGAGCTGGCGTGCTGGTCGACGTTGACCAGCAGGGCGAAGGAGAGGATCAGCAGGGCCGCGGTGCCCAGCTGCAGCAACTGCCGGGGCCAGCCCCGGAAGCCGGCCGAGCGGCGCCCCAGCCAGACCGAGACGAGCACGGCACCGCCGAGCAGGAAGAGCCCGGCCAGCACGCTGCCGTCGAGCCGGGGCAGCAGCCCGGACGGCTCGCCGAACAGCGCGGAGATCAGCAGCGCCGCGAGCCAGCCGCGCAGCAGCCACCAGGCGGGGCGCAGCGGGCGGAGGAACTCGCTCACCGAGGACTGCCCGAGCAGCGGGCCGAGCTGGGTGTCGAGGGCGCGCAGCTGGGTGCCGGCGCGCGCCTGCGCGGCGGCCAGTCGCCGGCGCCGGCGACCCGGACCGGCTCCCGCCTCGGCACCGGCGGCGGCGCGCAGCTCCGCCGCGTACGCCTCCGGCGTGCCGAGCCGGTCGACGAGGGCGCCCTCGGCCTCGGCGGCCACCTCGGCGAGGTGCTCCGGCAGGTCCTCGGTGAGCTCGTCGCGGACGGCGGGCGGCAGGGCGGCCAGGGCGGCCCGTACCCGGTCGACGTAGTCCGCGATCTCCTGCCCAGTGACGGTCATGCCGCCATCCCCCGATCGTCGAGCAGTGCGTCCATGGTGGTGGCGAAGGAGCGCCAGGTCTTGCCGGAGCGGGTGAGTTGGTCCCGGCCGGCGGCGTTGAGTGAGTAGTACTTGCGGTGCGGCCCGGACTCGCTCGGCACCACGTAGGTGGTCAGCAGCCCGGCCGCGAAGAGCCGGCGCAGGGTGCCGTAGACCGAGGCGTCGCCGACCTCCTCCAGGCCGGCCTCGCGCAGCCGGCGGAGAATGTCGTAACCGTAGCCGTCCTCCTCCTTGAGCACGGCGAGAACGGCCAGGTCGAGCACGCCCTTGAGGAGCTGCGTCGTATCCACGCTCCGCACACTAGTGCGGATTGCGTAGTACCGTCAAGAACACGGTACCTGGGTAGGCTCGTGGTGTGTCGTGGAGCAGCTACGCGTCCTTCCTGGTCTTCGCCACCGTGCTGATCCTCATCCCGGGGCCGGACTTCGCCGTGGTCACCCGCAACACCCTGGCCGCCGGCCGGGGCCGGGGCAGGTGGAGCGCCATCGGCGTGACCGCCTCGAACGCGGTGCAGGGGGTGGCCGCCGCCGCCGGGCTCGGCGCGCTCATCGTCCGCTCCCAACCGCTCTTCCAGGCGATCCGCTGGGCCGGCGTGGCGTACCTGGCGTACCTCGGGGTGCAGGCCTGGCAGTCGGCCTGGCGCGGCGCCTACCCGCCGCTGGCCGGCGACGCCGCTCCCGCTCCCGGGCAGGCCCTGGCCGGGTTTCGGCAGGGCTTCCTGTCCAACGTCACCAACCCGAAGGTGCTGGCGTTCTACCTGGCCGTGCTGCCGCAGTTCGTCGGCGGCGAAGCACCGGTCGGTGTGCTGCTCGCCTTCGCCCTCAGCCACGCCGTGCTCGGCCTCGCGTACCTGCTCGTGCTGGTCGCGGCGCTGGACCGGGCCCGGGAGCTGCTGTCCCGGCGGCGGGTCCGGCGCTGGCTCGACGGGCTCACCGGGGTGGCGCTGCTCGGCTTCGGCGCCCGCCTCGCCACCGAACGCACCTGACCGCGGCGCGCGGATCGACTTAATTTTCCCTTATGGGGCCTGCTCATCCTCGCGGTACGTCGGTACGTTGCCCGGATGCGACACCTCGGAACCGTGCTCGCCGCTGCCGTCGTCGGTCCGCTCGCCTGGATTCTCTTCGCCCTCGGCCAGGACCGGTCGGAGCGGGCTTTCGCCGCCGCGCAGAACGGCGGTGCACTGGACAGCGGTGATTTCGTCCGTCCCGCGCTGGTGCTGGCCGCCGCCGGGCTCGTGCTCGGACTCATCGCCACGCTCCGCTTCTCCCCGCTGGGCGCGGCGCTGACCGGACTGGTCTACTCGGCCAGCTACCTGGGCCTACTGGTCAGCCCGACCACGGTGACCAAACTGTTCGACCACCACCTCACCCTGAGCGGCCACCAGGTCGACCTGGCGGCCCCGCTCCGGACCGGAACGACACTGCTGGTCGGCTCGCTGCTCCTCGTCGGGGTCGTGAGCATCCGCCGCTGGCAGCGGTGGCCGCGGCCCGCCGGCGACACCCCCGCGCCGCTGCAGGCGGACGAGATCATCCCGCCCGCCGACGAGCGGGACCGCCCACTGGGGGTGGACGGTCTGGGCCTGGGCACGCCACAGCGCACGCCCGAGCCGGAGCTGGTGCGAGCCGGGGGTGCCGCCGGGGCAGGCGGTTCGGACTGGGCCGGTCGTTCGGACTGGGCCGGTCGTTCGGACTGGGCCGGGCTGTTGTCGGGCGGCTCCGCGGTCAGGTCCGGACAGTCGTCGGAGTGGCCTCCCCAGCGTCCGCGGTGAGCGCCGGCGGTTCACCGCGCCGACCGGCCACCGAACGTCCTGACCCGCCCGGCTACTCGTGGTGCTGGGTCACGTTGACGATCGTGCCGTTCGGATCCCGGACGAAGAACCGGCGCAGCCCCCACGGCTCGTCGGTCAACGGGTAGACGATCTCGGCCCCGGCGGCGACACAGCGGGCATGCACGTCATCGAGGTCGTCCACCTCGATCGACACGTCGGCGTGGACGCCGGCCCTGACGTCCAGCTTCATCACGGAGAGCTGGACCTCACGGACCTCGCCGCCGAAGAACAGGATCCAGTCGAGCCCGTGACCGCCGTCGAGCCCGATCAGGTCCCGGTAGAAGCGACTGCTGGCCTCGAAGTCGTTGGAGAGGATGTTCGGTTTGATCCGCCTGACCGCCATCCACCGACCCTAGGCGCCCCGACCACGTCGCCACGGCCCGCACCCTGACCGCGGTCAAGAGCGAGGAAGGCCGCGGTACGCGTCCAGCCAGGCCCAGTCACCCGGGCAGGCAGCCAGCTCGGCGAGGCAGTGGTCGAGGGCGTCCGGCAGTGTCCTCGTGTCGACACGGATCACCTGCCGACCACCGAGACCGGGCCCGGAGAGCGGCATCGTCCACGGTCGGCCGTTGAACTGCGCCATCCGCTCCCGGTCGACGCGGATCAGGACGTCGATCTGCCGCCGTCCCAACTCGTCCATGAGCAGCTCGACGTCGATCACGCCGAGTCGCTTCAGGCCAGGGACCAGGCGATGCCGTCGAGGATGTCGTGTTCGGAGGCGACCACCGAGGGCATCCCGGCGCGCTCCATGATGACCCGGAGCACCAGCGCGCCCGCGCCGATCACGTCGGCCCGGCCCGGGTGCATCACCGGGATGGCCAGCCGTTGCTCGCGGGTCTTTCCCAGCAGGTCGGCGGTGACCTCGGCGACCTGGTCGTACGACACGCGGGCGTGGTGGATGCGCTCCGGGTCGTACTCCTGGAGCCCCTGGGCGATGGCCACCACGGTGGTGACCGACCCGGCGAGCCCGACCAGGGTGGCGGCCTGCCGGCCCGGGACGGCCGTCAGCGCCCGGTCCACGGCGACCGCGATGTCGGCCCGCGCCGCGGCGATCTCGTCCAGGCCGGGCGGGTCGCCGTGCAGGTGGCGCTCGGTCATCCGGACGCAACCGATGTCCATCGAGATGGCCGCCTGGACGCCGCCCTCCCGGGTGCCGACCACGAACTCGGTCGAGCCGCCGCCGATGTCGACCACCAGGTAGGGCGGCTCGGCGTCGCCGGGCAGGCCGCGGACCGCGCCGGTGAAGGAGAGCCGGGCCTCCTCGTCGCCGGTGACCACCTCGGGCGCGACGCCGAGGGTCTGCTCGACCATGGCCCGGAAGTCGGCGGCGTTGGAGGCGTCGCGCGAGGCGGAGGTGGCGCACATCCGCACCCGCTCGGCGCCCAGCTTCTCGATCTCGGACGCGTAGTCGGCGAGCGCCACGCGGGTCCGCTCGATCGCCTCGGGCGCGAGCCGGCCGGTGCGGTCGACGCCCTGGCCGAGCCGGACGATCTCCATCCGGCGGCTCCGGTCGACCAGCGGCGCCTGCGGCCCGGCGGACGGGTCGGGCAGGTCGGCGACCAGGAGTCGGATGGAGTTGGTCCCGCAGTCGATGGCGGCCACACGCGTCGTCACGGCTGCCACCCTACGGCAGCCGCCCCGACGGACCGGCCCGGTCGCCGACCCGCGCCGGAGTTCTCCCCGGCCACCCGGGTCGCGCCCGACGCGGGTCAGAGGCGCAGCAGCATGCGGCTGTTGCCGAGGGTGTTCGGCTTGACCCGCTCCAGGTCGAGGAACTCGGCGACACCCTCGTCGTAGGAGCGGAGGAGCTGCTCGTAGACCGGCTGCGGCACCGGGGCGCCGTCGATCTCGCGGAAGCCGAACGAGCCGAAGAACCCGGTCTCGAAGGTGAGCACGAAAATCCGGGCGACGCCCAGCTCGCGGGCCGCGTCGATGAGCTCGCCGACGATCCGGTGCCCGATCTTGTGCCCCCGGCAGGACGGGTCGACGGCCACCGTGCGGATCTCGGCGAGGTCTTCCCACATCACGTGCAGGGCGCCGCAGCCGACCACCGTGCCGTCGGGCGTCACGGCCACCCGGAACTCCTGCACGTCCTCGTAGAGGGTGACGGTGGCCTTGCTGAGCAGCCGCCGGTCGTCGGTGTAGGTGTCCACGAGCCGCCGGATGCCGCGTACATCGCCGGTGCGGGCGCGGCGGACCACGATCTCGTCGGCGGCGGTCATCTCACTCCGCCGCGGGCACGTCCACGCAGGGGCCGGCCGCCCACCACTTCTCCACCAGGGCGAGGGTCTCGTCGCCGAACGGGTTGACCCCCGGCCCGGCGGCGAGCGCGTGCCCGAGGTGCACGTGCAGGCACTTGACCCGGCCCGGCATGCCGCCGGCCGAGATGCCGGCGATCTCCGGCACCTGCCCGATCGCCTCCCGGCGGGCCAGGTAGTCCTCGTGCGCGGCCCGGTAGCGGGCGGCCAGCTCCGGGTCCTCGGCGAGCCGCTCGGCCATCTCCTTCATGAGCCCGGCCGACTCCAGGCGGCTGCACGCCGCGGTGGCCCGCGGGCAGGTCAGGTAGTACAGCGTCGGGAAGGGCGTGCCGTCGGCCAGCCGGGGCGTCGTCTCCACCACGTCGGGCAGGCCGCACGGGCACCGGTGGGCCACCGCCCGGGTGCCGCGGGGCGGGCGGCCGAGCTGCGCGGCCACCGCGGCCAGGTCGGCCTCGGTGGCCGGCTGGCGCTCCGGCGGGGGTACGGATTCCGCCGCCGGATCCCGCGGTGGTACGACGCTCAAGGGTGCCTCTCTCGTTCCGGTGCTCACTTGTCGGGGCGCTCGGCGTTGGCCGCCTGCACGCTCGACCACAGGGTGTCGTACCAGGGGTCGGGCGGCTTCGGCGGCCCCGGCTTCGCGCCCTTGCCGGCGTCCTTGGCGGCCCCCTCCGGGTCGGAGAGCACCACCAGCAGGGTCTCGCCGGGCCGGCCCATGAAGAACCGCTCCCGGGCCTGCGTCTCGATGTACGCCGGGTCGTGCCACTTCTCCGCCTGGGCGGAGAGTTCCTGGATGAGCTCGCGCTGCCGCTGCTGGGACGCTTCCATCCGCTCGATGTCGGCCTGCTGGTCCAGGTAGACCCGGACCGGATAGGTGTAGGCCAGGGCGAGCGCGATCAGCACCGCGAACAGCACGGTGGCGCGCCCGGTGAAGCGCCGGGGTTGGGGTGCGGTGAGCCGCTTGACCGTGCCACCGGCCGCGGTACGGCGGGCCGCCGCGGGACGGCTCGCGGAGCGTACCCCCTCGGTGGCGCGGGTAGCGCCGGGTGACCGGCCGGCGGCGCGCGGCTCGGCGCGGACGCCGGCGTCGCGGACCGACGACCGGACCCGGGCCGCGCCCGGCCGGCCGGCCTGACCCGGCCGACGGGCGGGCCGCTGGCCACCCGGTGTGCGGCGCTGCTGCATCGTCACACCCCTCCCCCGGAGCTCTCGGCTCAGGCCGAACGGTAACGCGGGAACGCGCCGGCGCCGGCGTACCGCGCCGCGTCGGCCAGCTCCTCCTCGATCCGCAGAAGCTGGTTGTACTTCGCGACCCGGTCGGAGCGGGCCGGGGCGCCGGTCTTGATCTGGCCGCAGCCGGTGGCGACCGCCAGGTCGGCGATGGTGGTGTCCTCGGTCTCGCCCGAGCGGTGGCTCATCATGCACATGAAGCCGGCCCGGTGGGCCAGGTCGACCGCGTCCAGGGTCTCGGTGAGCGAACCGATCTGGTTGACCTTCACGAGCACCGCGTTGGCGGCGCGCTCGGTGATGCCCCGGGCGATGCGCTGCGGGTTGGTGACGAACAGGTCGTCGCCGACGATCTGGATCCGGTCGCCCAGCGCCGCCGTGAGGGTGGCCCAGCCGCTCCAGTCGTCCTCGGACAGCGGGTCCTCGATGGACACGATCGGGTAGTCGCCGACGAGCTTGGTGTAGTAGTTGCTCATCTCCTCGGCGGTCTTCGCGGTGCCCTCGAAGGTGTAGCTGCCGTTGTCGAAGAACTCGGTGGCGGCCACGTCGAGGGCGAAGACGATGTCGGTGCCGAGCCGGTAGCCGGCCTTCTCGACGGCCTCGGCGATCAGGTCGAGCGCGGCCGCGTTCGTCGGCAGGTTCGGGGCGAAACCGCCCTCGTCGCCGAGGCCGGTCGACAGGTCCTTCTTCTTCAGCACCGACTTCAGCGCGTGGTAGACCTCGGCGCCGGAACGGAGCGCGTCCCGGAAGGTGGGCGCGCCGATGGGCGCGATCATGAACTCCTGGATGTCGACGTTCGAGTCGGCGTGCGCGCCACCGTTGAGGATGTTCATCATCGGCACCGGGAGCAGGTGCGCGTTCGGGCCGCCCAGGTAGCGGAAGAGGCTCAGCTCGGCGCTGCCGGCGGCGGCCTTCGCCACGGCCAGCGAGACGCCGAGGATGGCGTTGGCGCCCAGCTCGGCCTTGTTGTCCGTGCCGTCGATGTCGAGCATCTTCTGGTCGATCAGCCGCTGCTCGCTGGCCTCGTAGCCGATGAGCTGGTCGACGATCCTGTCCTCGATGTTGGCGACGGCCTTCTCGACACCCTTGCCCAGGTAGCGGTCCTTGTCACCGTCGCGCAGCTCGATCGCCTCGAAGGCGCCGGTGGAGGCGCCGGACGGCACCGCGGCGCGGGCGATCGTGCCGTCGTCGAGCCCGACCTCGACCTCGACCGTCGGGTTGCCCCGCGAGTCCAGGATCTCCCGGGCGACGATTCCCTCGATGGTTGCCACTGAGTCGCTCCTCGTTTGTGTGTTCCGGTCCGGTATGGGCCGCGACGGTGCGGCTGAGGCAGGTGTTGAACGCAGCGTATCGGTCCCCGCCCTCGCGTACCTGCGTCGGGGCGGCAGCTCGGTGACTGAACGCGAGGAACCCGGCCCCGCGCGGTCCCCTCACGTGAACCCGCCCCCGACACAGGGTGACACGGACATTCCCGGATTCTCCGGCCTCAACCGACAACGGGTTTGCGAGAGGTTGCGTCGATCGACAAGGCTGGGCGGCATGCCCGCCGCCTCGACGACTCTCCGCGTGCTCGCCGCCTCGGCCCTCGCGTCGCTCTCGGTCACCGGCTGCCAGGCCCTCGACGACACCGGGGTCGCCCTCGGACGGGCCGATCTGGTCAACGACCTGACCGCCCGCATGGACCGGGCGCTCGAGCAGACCTGGGCCGCCGACTACCAGCTCAGCGGCGGGCGCACCGCGTCGATCGCGCAGACCAAGGAGCCGCTGCGCTCCTCGTACACCTGGCCCGACGGCAAGATCACGGTCACCCAGGAGGCGGTCACCCGGTGCGCGAACGCGGCCGGGCGCACCTCGTGCACGGTGTCGCCGCCGGTGCTGACCGCCGGCAAGCCCTCGGTGGTCGTCTACGGCGAGGTGGGCAAGCTCGGGCTGGTCACCCCGCCGGCGGTGATCCGGCTGCTCACCGACGCGGCGCTCGACCCCGAGGCGACCATCGAACAGAGCGACACCACGCTGGCCGGGCACCACGCCACCTGCGTCGACGTCACCCGGGCCGGCAACCGCTTCGACGCCTGCGTGACCACCGAGGGGGTGCTGGGCAGCTTCACCGGCACCCTCGACGGCAAGCCGGCGGAGGTCACCCTGAGCCGCTACACCGACACGGTCGAGTCGGCCGCCTTCGACGTGCCGGCCGGGGCGGGCGTGGTCGACCGCCGCCCAGCCACGTCGTGAGTCCCGGCGGCACCGGAAGCCGCCCGCCGCGCGACGCCGGCGAGCCGACCCCGACGGGCGACGCCCGCGAGCCGACCCGGACGGGCGGAACGACCCCCGGCCGGGCCGGCTTCCTTCCCGCCGCCGACCACGGCCGGGCGCCGGACCCGGACGACCTGGCCCTGGCGGTGGCCGGGCGCAAGCTGCTGACCGGTCCCGGCGGGCGGTTTCCCCGGGTCGGCGAGCTGCCCGTCGGGATCGACTGGAAGCCGGTCGGCACGCTGGACGGGGTGCCGGCCTGGGCGGCCGAGGCCGCCGACCCGGAGGCGCTGCCGGGCCGCTGGCGCGGCTGGCGGGGCCTCGCCGCCGAGCTGCCCGCGGCCTGGGCGGACCTGGCCGGGCGGGCGCTCGCCGTGATCACCTGGCGGCGTACGCACCGCTGGTGCGGGGCGTGCCGGGCCGAGCTGACCGACGTGCCGGGCGAGACCGCCCGGCGCTGCCCCGCCTGCGGGCTCACCTCGTTCCTGCCGCTCTCGGTCGCGGTGCTGGTGGCGATCACCCGCCCCGGCCCGGCCGGCGGCCCCGGCGAGCTGCTGCTGGTCCGGCACGCGTACGGGCCGACGGAGCTGTGGGCGCTGGTCGCCGGGTTCGTCGAGGCGGGCGAGTCGCTGGAGGCGGCCGCCCACCGGGAGGTCGCCGAGGAGGTCGGCCTGACCATCGGCCGGCCCACCTACGTGGACAGCCAGCCCTGGGCGATGTCCGGCCCGGGCACCCTGCTGGCCGGCTTCACCGCCACCGTGGCCGACCAGGCCGCCGAGCCGGTGGTGGACCCGAAGGAGCTGACTGAGGCCCGCTGGTTCCCGGCGAACGCGCTACCTGCGGAACTGCCCCCGGCGTACTCCCTGTCCCGCTGGCTGGTCGACGCGGTCGCCGCCCGACGCCGAGAGTGAGACGGGCTCCCTTCTCTACCGCCGGCGTTAATAAGGGGCCCTTCCTTACACGCCCAGCAGGGTGCGGAGGTGCCGGGGCGGCGGGCAGTCGTGCGCCAGCATGGCGTCGTGCCAGTCGCGCGTCGACACCCCGTCGGGCCGGGCGCGGGCGATGTCGGCCATCTCGCTGTAGCCGACGAAGTAGGTGGAGAGCTGGGTCGAAGTGAGCAGCGCCCGCCGCCACTTGCCGGCCGCCTCGCCCTCCTCCTGGAAGCCGCGCCCGGTCATCAGCGCCATGGCCTCGGCCTCGGGCAGGTCCTCGCAGTGCACGAGCTGGTCGAGCAGCGCGTTGATGGTCATCCGGAGCTGCATCTTGAGCTGCTGGAGCCGGACCGGCAGGCCGCCGAAGCCCAGCCCGGCCATCAGCTCCTCGGTGTAGACCGCCCAACCCTCGATGAACACCCCGGACTCGGTGAGCGCGCGGACCCGGGTCGGCCCGGCGTAGCGGCGGGCGTGGGCGAGCTGGAGGAAATGGCCGGGCATCGCCTCGTGCACGGTCAGGTTGCGGATCATGTGGTCGTTGTACTCGCGGTAGAACGACTCGACCCGCTGCGCCGGCCAGTCCGCCGGGGTGGGCGCGATGCAGTAGAAGGTCGGCACGTCCGCCGTCTCCAGCGGGCCGGGCGAGTCGCAGTAGGCCACCGCCACGCCCCGGGCGAACTCCGGCATCTCCTGGATCACGCACGGGTCGTCGACCAGGCTGACCAGGTCGTGGGCCCGGACGAAGTCGCTCGCCTCGTCGAGCGTGACCGAGGCGAGGTCGACGATGGTGGCGTCGTCCGGGTGCTCGGCGGCGAGCAGGTCCAGCGCCCGGCGGACCGTCTCGTCGTCGGCCGGGCCGCCGACCAGCTCGACGGCCGCCGCGCGGATCTCGGCGGTGACCCGGTCGAGGTTGGCCCAGGCGCGGCGCTGTACCTCGGCGGCGCTCAACTCGGTGTCGAGGGTGTGCCAGAGCCGCGCCTCCCAGCGGCGCCGGCCGAGCCGGGGGTCCCGCCCCGGGCCGGCGTCGGTGGCCAGGCCGATGCGCAGCCACGCCACGAACTCCTCCAGCGCGGCGATCGCCGCGGTGGCGGCCGGCTCGACCCGGTCGTGCAGCGCCGGCGCCTCGGCGAGCAGCCCGGGCACCTCGTCGCGGATCAGCGCCGCCGTGCCGGTGAACTGCCCGACCGCCGTCTCGGCGTGGATCCGCGGCATGTCGCGCAGCGTCGCGCGCGCGGTCGCCAGGGCGTCCGGTACGGCCGCCAGCCGTCCGGCCAGGTGGGTCAGGCGCTCCTCGACCGGGGCGTACGGGCGGGCCATGAGGGCGTGCAGCAGCGGGCCGGGGTTGTGCCGCAGCGGGTCCCACTCGTGGCCGCGGATCTCGGTCGCCTCGAACAGGCCCCGGTCGACCAGGCTGCTGAGCAACGCGTGGTCGACCCGCTCCTCGACGTCGAGCGAGTCGGGGTCGATCTCGGAGAGCGCGTCGGCCGCGTCCTTGAGCATCGCCTGGTCGGCGGCGAGGGCGTCGGCGGACAGGTCGGGCAGCCGGTCGTCGTACCGGTGGTCCCCGGCCGAGGTGGCCAGCCCGGGCCGGCTCTCCAGCAACGCCTCCACGATCCGCTCGGCGAGCGGCACGAACGACTCCATGCCGACGACCTTACCGATCTCCCCGCGCCGGCCTTCCGTTGATCATGAGGTTAGCCGTGCCGGAACGCGCCTTCCGCACCGCTAACCTCATGATCAATGCTCGGGGACGTCGGGCGAAGCGGCGCGTTCGGCGGCGCGGACGGCGTCGGCGTACGCCAGGGTGGCGCGGCGCAGGGCCGCCTCGGGGTCGATGCCGGCCTGCCGGGCGGCGGCGACCGTGGCGAGCAGGCCGGCGCCGAGTCGCGCCTCGGGGTCGACCTGGGATTCCGCCAGCGGCGGGGGGACGGCCAGGCCGACGCGGCCGGCGCGGTCCAGGACCTTCGCGGCCAGGGCGAGCGCGGGCTGGCTCAGCGCGATGCCGTCCAGCACCGACTCGCGGGTCTTCTCGGCCCGCTTGATCCGCTCCCAGTTCGCCTCGATCTCCTCGATCGAGCCGGCCTGCTCACCGGAGAAGACGTGCGGGTTGCGGCGGACCATCTTGTCGACCAGGACGCCGGCCACGTCGTCGACCGTCCAGCGCTTCCCCTCCGGCAGGTCCTCGGCCAGCCGGGCGTGCAGCAGCACCTGGAGCAGCACGTCGCCCAGCTCCTCGCGGAGCGCGTCGGTGTCGTCGGCGCTGATCGCGTCGTACGCCTCGTAGCACTCCTCCAGCAGGAACCCGGCCAGGCTGCGGTGCGTCTGCGCCCGCTTCCACGGGTCACCGCCCGGTGAGGCGAGCCGGTCCATCACCTCGACGGCGTCGAGCAGCCGGGCCCCCGGCGGGTCCCACGAGCCGTACATCAGCTCCAGCTCGGCGAGCCCGGGCTGGCGGGCCAGCCGCAGCCCCAGCTCACGGGCGAGCGCCTCGTCGCCGGCCGGCCCGGCCAGCCACACCGCGCTGCCGTGCGCGGCGGCCGCGTCGAGCAACGCCTGGGTGGCGCCCTCGGTGACCACCGTGACCTCGGCGCCCGTCGACCGGACCGCCGTGGCCAGCTCGCTCTCGGCGCCGGCCAGCACCGGCGCGGAGCGGACGACATCCCAGGCGGGCGCGGTCAGCAGGCCGGCGGGCAGCCGCGGCGAGGTGACGAGCAGGACGATGCGCGCGGTCATGCTCAGGGTGCCACCGACGCGCTCGGCTCGGCCGAACCCGGCTCGGTCGACTCCGGCTCCGGGGTCGAGATGTCGGTCACCTGGTCCGCGCCGTCCACGTACGGCAGGTCGTAGAGGTTGACGTTCTGCGACTGGATCTGGAGCAGGGCGGGCACGGCCAGGGTCGGGTAGCGGGGGTTGACCCGGACGTCCTCCCGGTCGACCTGCTCCTTGAGCGCCTCGCTCAGGCCCACCACCGCCGAGACCTGGGGCGCGATGGAAGGGTCGGAGAACGCCTGGCGCTGCTGCTCGGTCGACCAGCCGGGACGCGCCACGTTCGCCTTAACCAGCGCGTCGTAGACGGCGGCGGTGTCGGCGTCGGAGAGCTCCGCCTTCGGCAGCCCCTGGCCCAGCGCGTTGAAGACGTCGTACCACTCGGCGGCGAGCTTCGCGTACTCGGTGTCCGGGACGCGCAGCGCCTGGCCGATGTCGGCCGCGCTGATCTGGTCGGGCACCTGGAGCTGCTTGTCGGCGACGATCCGCTTGCCCAGGTCGAGGCCGACCAGCAGGTTGACCACGTCCTGGCCGTCCAGGTCGAGCTGGCGCAGCTCGGCCGGGACGGTCTGGCCCTGCTCCTCGGCGGCCCTGACGACCCCGGCGTACGCCTGCGCGGCCTCGTCGCGGATGGCGTTGACCCGGTCGATCGAGTAGCTCGTGTCCCCGACGTACGCGGCGACGCTCGGGGCGGACCGCCCGCAGGCGGCGAGGGAGAGCACAGCGAGGGCCGCGACGCTGGCGGCGGCGATGAGACGGCGAGCACGCATGACGGCCACTCTCTCACGCCCCGGGGCCGGCTGTGACGCCGCCCACCTCACCGCGCCCCCGCCCCCGCCGGCTGCGCCGCGACCGGCTCGCCGGGTCACCGTCCGCTCGCCAATGCGGCGCTGGCAGTACCGGCCAGCTCCGCGGGCTCGCCGAGGACATCGGAGAGGAGCTGGGCGCACCACTCCAGCAGCGCCTGGTCGCGCAGCGGCTCGCCGCCGACCCGGCGGGTGCTCGGCCGGGGCACGCTGACCTGGTCGAGGGCCTGCTTGTAGACCGAGTCCGGGTGGTAGCGCTTGAGCCGCAGCTGCTTCGAGTCGGGCAGCGGCAGCGGCCCGAACCGGATGTGCTTGCCCTGCATCGACACGTCGGTGAGGCCGTACCGCCGGGCCAGCAGCCGGAACCGGGCCACCGCGACCAGGTTCTGCACCGGCGTGGGCGGCTCGCCGTAGCGGTCGGTCATCTCGGCGACCACCTCGCGTAGCCGCTCCTCGTCGCGGGCCTCGGCCAGCTTGCGGTACATCTCCAGGCGCAGCCGCTCCACACTCACGTAGTCCTGCGGCAGGTGGGCGTCGATCGGCAGGTCGACCTTGACCTCGGTCTCCTCCTCCGCGTGCTCACCCTTGAACGCGGAGACCGCCTCGCCGACCATCCGGACGTAGAGGTCGAAGCCGACCCCCTCGATGTGGCCGGACTGCTCGCCGCCGAGCAGGTTGCCGGCGCCCCGGATCTCCAGGTCCTTCATGGCCACGTACATGCCGGCGCCCAGCTCGGTGTGCTGGGCGATGGTGGCCAGCCGCTCGTGCGCGTTCTCGGTGAGCGGCTTGTCGGACGGGTAGAGGAAGTACGCGTACGCCCGCTCCCGGCCTCGGCCCACCCGGCCGCGGATCTGGTGCAGCTGGGCCAGGCCGAGCAGGTCGGCCCGCTCGACGATGAGGGTGTTGGCGTTCGGGATGTCGATGCCGGACTCCACGATCGTGGTGCAGACCAGGACGTCGAACTCCTTCTCCCAGAAGCCGACCATCACCTTCTCGAGCGCTTCCTCGCCCATCTGGCCGTGCGCCACCGCGACCCGGGCCTCGGGTACCAGCTCGCGGATCCGGCGGGCCGCCCGGTCGATCGACTCGACCCGGTTGTGCAGGTAGAAGACCTGCCCGTCGCGGAGCAGTTCCCGGTGGATCGAGGCGGCCACCTGCCGGTCGTCGTACGCCCCGACGAAGGTGAGCACCGGGTGCCGCTCCTCCGGCGGGGTGGCGATCGTGGACATCTCCCGAATGCCGGTGATCGCCATCTCCAGGGTGCGCGGGATCGGGGTGGCCGACATGGCCAGCACGTCGACCGAGGCGCGCAGCGTCTTCAGGTGCTCCTTGTGCTCGACGCCGAAGCGCTGCTCCTCGTCGATGATGACCAGCCCGAGAGACTTGAACCGGGTGGCCGCCTGGAGCAGCCGGTGGGTGCCGATGACGATGTCGACGGTGCCGTCGGCGACCATCTCCAGCGTCCGCTCGCTCTCCTTCGGGGTCTGGAACCGGGAGAGCTGCCGGATGGTGATCGGGAACTGGCTCATCCGCTCGGCGAAGGTGTTGTAGTGCTGCTGCACCAGCAGGGTGGTGGGCACCAGCACGGCGACCTGCTTGCCGTCCTGCACGGCCTTGAACGCCGCCCGGACCGCGATCTCGGTCTTGCCGTAGCCGACGTCGCCGCAGATCAGCCGGTCCATCGGGACGGTCTGCTCCATGTCCCGCTTGACCTCCTCGATGGCGGCCAGCTGGTCGGGCGTCTCCTGCCAGGGGAAGGCGTCCTCCAGCTCCCGCTGCCAGGGGGTGTCCGGGCCGAACGAGTGCCCCTTGGACGCCTTGCGGGCGGCGTAGAGCTGGATCAGCTGCGCGGCGATCTCGCGGACCGCCTTGCGGGCCCGGGCCTTGGACTTCTGCCAGTCCGAGCCGCCCATCTTGTGCAGCGTGGGCTGCTCGCCGCCGACGTAGCGGGAGAGCTGGTCGAGCTGGTCGGTGGGGACGAAGAGGCGGTCGCCGGGCTGGCCGCGCTTGCTCGGCGCGTACTCGATGACCAGGTATTCCCGGCTCGCGCCATTGACGGTCCGCTGGACCAGCTCGACGTAGCGGCCGATGCCGTGCTGTTCGTGCACCACGTGGTCGCCGGCCTTGAGCTCCAGCGGGTCGATGGTGTTGCGCCGCCGGCTCGGCATCCTGCGCATGTCGCGGGTGGAGGTGCCCCGGCCGCCGGTGACGTCGTTGCCGGTGAGCAGCACGAACCGGGACGCCTCGTCGACGAAGCCGGCGGTCAGGCAGCCGCAGGAGACCAGCACGTCGCCGGGGGTGGGCGCGGCCGGCACCTCCTCGGTGAGCCGGGCGCCGAGGCCGGCGTCGCGGAGCACCTCGACGGCCCGCTGGGCGGGGCCGTGGCCCTCGAAGACGAGCGCGATCGACCAGCCCTCGCCGGCCCAGCGCTTGAGGTCGTCGACCACCCGGGCGGTCTCGCCGTGGTAGAGCGGGGCGGGCTGGGCGGCCAGGGTCACCGCGATGGCGTCGTCGGGGGTCACGTCGACCTCGGTCGGCTCGTCCTCCCACGGCTGCCGGGCGGGCGCGGCCTCGGCCTCGACGAGGCCGAACGGCGCGAGGGTCCACCAGGGCTGGCGCAGGGCGCGGGCCGCCGTGCGCACGTCGGCCAGGGTCCGGAAGGCGGCGGCGCCGAGGTCGACCGGGGCCTGGCCGCCGACCGCGGCCGCGGCCCAGCTCGCCTGGAGGAACTCCTCGGAGGTACGCACCAGGTCGTGGGCCCGGGTGCGGATCCGCTCCGGGTCGCAGAGCAGCACGTGGGTGCCGGCCGGCATGGTCTCCACCAGGAGCTCCAGGCTGTCGTTTCCGAGCAGCGCCGGCACCAGCGACTCCATCCCCTCGACCGGGATGCCCTCGGCCAGCTTGTCGAGGATCTCGGCCAGCTCCGGGTGCTCCTGCGCGAGCGCGGCGGCCCGCTCCCGCACGTCGGGGGTGAGGAGCAGTTCGCGGCAGGGCGGCGCCCAGAGCTGCGGGACGCCCTCGATGGTGCGCTGGTCGGCGACGGCGAAGGTGCGGATCTCCTCGACCTCGTCGCCCCAGAACTCGACCCGGGACGGGTGCTCGTCGGTGGGCGGGAAGACGTCCAGGATGCCGCCGCGCACGGCGAACTCACCGCGCTTGGTGACCAGGTCGACCCGGGCGTAGGCCATGTCGATGAGCCGGCGGGCGACCTCCTCCAGATCCGCCTCGTCGCCGGCGGCGAGCTGCACGGGCTCCAAGTCGCCGAGCCCCTTGAGCTGCGGCTGGAGCAGGGAGCGGACGGGCGCCACGACCACCCGCAGCGGGCCGGTGCGCCCGTGCGCGTCGGCCGAGCCGGGGTGGGCCAGCCGGCGCAGCACGGCCAGCCGCCGCCCGACGGTGTCGGAGCGGGGCGAGAGCCGCTCGTGCGGCAGCGTCTCCCAGGAGGGGAAGACCGCCACCTGCTCCGGGGGCAGCAGGCTGCCCAGCGCGGAGGCCAGATCGTCGGCCTCGCGGGTGGTGGCCGTCACGGCCAGCACGGGACGGCCCGCGCCGCCGGCCGGCTCGTCGGCCGCGACGGCGGCGACGGCGAACGGCCGCAACGCGGCGGGGGCGGTCAGGTCGAGGCCGTCGACCTGGGCGGCACCGGAGCGCGCCAGGTCACGCGCCCGGGCCAGCCCCGGGTCGGCCAGGGCGGCGGAGAAGAGTCCGGTGAGCATCTGCGATCACTTCCAGGAGGTCGACGCACGGCGACGACCCCTCGTCCAGCCGGACGGGGGGTGCACGGTTCGAGACTATCCCGCTGCCCGGACATTCCGGGCCGCAGCCGGGCCGCCGACATCGATCTTGACGACGTCCGGACCGGCATGGTGCGGTGGGGCGCATGACGGGTGAGTACCGGGCGGTCTTCGACGCCGAGGTGATCTTCGCGAACGGCGGCGGGCTGCGGACCGACGGGTTCCGGCTGGACGTCCCGGGCCCGGAGGTCACCGACGACCAGCTGGCCGCGCTCCTCGTGCGGCACCTCGGGCTGCTCATGGTCGGTGAGGTGCGGATCACCAACCGGACCGTCGTGGCGGAGCCGCACAAGGGCGGTCGCGGGGTGGCCGCCCCGGCGGCCGGCGGGCGGCGGCTGGTCGAGCTCAGCCACGTGATCACCGACGGCATGGTCACCCTGCCCGGCTGGCAGCCGCCCCGGATCACCGACTGGCTGACCCGCGAGGCGTCCCGCGAGCGCTACGCGCCGGGCGTCGAGTTCCACGTCGCCCGGATCGACATGATCGCCAACACCGGCACGTACGTGGACGCGCCGGCGCACCGCTGGGCGGACGGCGCGGACCTGACCGGCGTTCCACTGGACCGCCTCGCCGACCTGCCCGGGGTGGTGGTGCGGGTGCCGGCCGGCACCCGGGCGGTGGACCGGCTGATGCTCGCCCCGTACGAGGTGGCCGGCCGGGCGGTGCTGCTGCACACCGGCTGGGACGCGCACTTCGGCACCGACCGGTACGCCGGCCCCGACGCGCCCTACCTGACCGCCGACGGCGCGGACTGGCTGGTCGAGGCGGGGGCGGCGCTGGTCGGCATCGACTCGATCAACATCGACGACATGACCCCGGCGGCGGCCGGCGAGCGCCCCGCCCACAGCGCCCTGCTGGCCGCCGGGGTGCCGATCGCCGAGCACCTGACCAACCTGGCCGCCCTGCCCCCGGAGGGGTTCCGGTTCACGGCCGCCCCGCCCCGGGTCGCCGGCATGGGCACCTTCCCGGTCCGCGCCTTCGCCGTCGTCGACTGAAGTGCGGTCACCGTTGGAGATCTTGGAACGGAATGGCCCCTAGAGGGGCCGGTTTCTACCAAGATCTCCAAGCCCGGCCGAGCGCTCACGCTGCTTGCGCCGACCCCCACGGCGAACGGTCAGGGACAGTCAGATGCCCATCGCGCCGGGGCCGACGACGGTGAGACCGACGCGCCCGGCGAGCCACTCGACCCTCCGGGGCTCGTGCCTGCGGGCGTGCAGGAAGACGGTGTGCACATCCGCAGGCTGATCGCCCCACAGGTCCGTGGCGTTGAGCGTCAGCCCCACGTATCCGTGCTTGACGTCCGGCCCCAGGCCAAGTTCGGGCACCTCCGGCCAGCCCCAGATGTTCCAGGTGAGGCAGGCGGGATCGGATCCGGCGACGCGTACCAATTCCGCGACCGGGCCGAGGCCGTTGACGTGGAGGACCACGTCGACCAGCGGGTCGGCCGGATCGCGAGGCGCAACCTCGGCGAGCGGGGAGAGAGCGTGGACCGCCATCTCCCCCGGGCCCCCGGCGCCGGTCCAGTGGCCGAATGCATCGAGATAGCGCGGCATCCCGGAAACGCGACCGACCCGCGCACAGGCCCGCAGGAAGACGTCCCGCAGGTCTGCGATCGCCAGCAGTCGGTCCACCGCTCCCAGCGCCCGGTCGACATCGGTGGTGTGCAGGACCGGGTACGCCCAGGAGTTGCCCATCAGTAGCGGACAGCGATTCGGCGCTCGATCGCGTCGATCTGGATCTCCCCGCCGTACGGAATGATCAACTGCGGGTCGGTGTGGCCCAGGTCGACGTCGAAGACCACCACCGGGTCGTCGGCGTACGGCGCGAGGGCCGCCAGGATCGCCTCCCGCTGCGCCTCGCCCCAGGCCCGCCGCTCGTCCAGGGTGTGCGGCCGGTCGAAGTCCCACGCCTTGGGCCGGCCCACCACGATCGCCGGGAAGGCGGCGAGCAGCCCGCGCTCGCCCAGGTTGCGCACGATCCGGAAGACCTCCTGCGCGCCGGGCAGCTCGTTGGAGGTCTCGAAGACCAGCACCGACCCGGCCAGCTCGGCCGCCGACGGCACCCGGTCGGTCGCCATCAGCCAGTGAATGATCTCCAGGCAGCCGCCCCACGTCCGCCCCTGCACCACCCGGGCCGGCCCGTGCCAGCGCCAGCCCTCGCCGGGGAACATCACCGGCTCGTCGGCGAGGGTCGCCGGGTCCCGCCAGTCGCGCGGCTCGTCGCCCCACTCCGGCGCCGGGGTCAGCTCGTACCAGCCGGAGGTGAACAGCGCCGCCCGCAGCGATTCGAAGGTCAGCGGGTGCGGCGCGCCGGACCGGCCGAGGTGCACGAGCACCGACCCGCCGTGGTAGGCGACGATCCCCAGCCGGTGGAGGTGGTTGAGGATGTTGGTGTTGTCCGAGTAGCCGAAGTAGGGCTTCGGGTTGGCCCGCAGCACCGCGTCGTCCAGGAACGGCGTGACCGTGATCAGGTCGTCGCCGCCGACCGTGGCGAGCACGGCGGTGATGCTCGGGTCGGCGAAGGCGGCGGTCAGGTCGCGTGCGCGGTCCCGCGGGTCGGCGCCCATCTGCCGGGTGGTCGGATACTCCACCGGTTCCAGCCCGAACTCCTCGCGGAGCCGGCGCAGGCCCAGCTCGTGCACGTGCGGGAAGAGGCCCGGCAGGCCGGCGGAGGGCGAGACGACCGCGACCCGGTCGCCGGGCTTCGGTTTCGGGGGGTAGCTGGGCAGCACCATGATCCGAAACTATCGGGCGGGGCCAGCGAATTTCGCCCGGAGAAAGTGCCCGAGCCGGGCATATGCGGGCAATAGGCTGAGCGCGTGAACGAGGCGCAGCGGGACCCTCCGGTACGCGACTGGCTGCCCGGCACGGCGGCGCTGCTGCTCGGCACGCTGGCGCTGGCCACCGCGTTCATCGCCGCCTACGTGGGCGCACTGCACCAACCCCGACCCCACGACGTGCCCGTCGGGGTCGTCCTCGGCGACCAGCGCGCCCAGGCCGTGCTGGCCGCCGTCCGCCAGCGCACCGACAAGATCGAACCCATGGAGTACGACGACCCGGGCGCCGCCCACGACGGCCTGACGACCCGCGAGGTGTACGGGGTGCTCACCTCCGGCCCGGACAACGGCCTGCACCTCGCCACCGCCAGCGCCTCCGCACCGGCCGCCACCGAGCTGGTGACCCAGGTGCTCGGCGGGGCCGCCCAGCAGGCGAACCTGCCGATCCAGGTCACCGACGAGGTGCCGGTGGAGTCGACCGACCCGCGCGGGCTGGTCCCGTTCTACCTGGCGGTCGGCCTCGTGCTCGGCGGCTACCTGGCCTCCACGGCGCTGGGCCTGCGCACCGGCACCGCGCCGGTGAGCCTGCCCCGGGCCGGGCTGCGGATCGCCGCCCTGGCGGTCTACTCGGCCGTGTTGGGCGTCGTCGGCGCCGCCGTCGTCGGCCCGGTGCTCGACGTCTGGCACCACGACATCGCGGCCGTCGCGGCGGTCGGCGCGCTGGCCGTCTTCGCCGCCGCCATGGTGGCGAGCGCCGTACAGGCGTGGCTCGGGCTGCTCGGCACCGGTCTCGTCATCCTGCTGCTCGTGGTGCTCGGCAACCCCGGCTCCGGCGGCATCTACGCCCCCGAGTTCCTGCCGGCCTGGCTGCGCGGGATGCACCGGTGGAACATTCCCGGCCTGACCACCGACCTGATCAAGTCGGCGGTCTACTTCGACCGCCGTTCGATGGGCTGGGCGCTCTCCGGGCTCGCCCTGTGGGCACTGCTCGGGCTCCTCGGGCTGGTCACCGCGACGATCTTCCGGGCGCACCGGCGCGCGGTCCGGGCCGCCCGCCCCGCCACCGCCGGCGGGCCGCCCGCCGATGGCTGAACCGGCCGGCCGGTCCCAGAGTGCAGATCGTCACGCGATCCCCCTCCTTCCGCCGGGGCCCGCGCGGATACCATCCAGGGAGTCGGACAGCGCTGTCCTTCGTACTCGCGTAAGGAGCGCACCCGTGACCGACCAGCACGACCACGACGGCCCCGACGCCGCTCTCCGGGCCGACATCCGCCGCCTCGGCACGCTGCTCGGGCAGACCCTCGCCCGGCAGGAGGGCCGCCCCCTGCTCGACCTGGTCGAGGAGATCCGGGCCCAGGTCCGCTCCGACCCGCCGGCCGCCGCCCAGCGCCTCACCGGGCTCGACGTCACCACCGGCACGAAGCTCGCCCGGGCCTTCTCCACCTACTTCCATCTGGCCAACATCACCGAGCAGGTGCACCGGGCCCGCGACCTGCGCCGGCGGCGGGCCACGCACGGCGGCTGGCTCGACCAGGCGGCCAAGATGATCGCCGAGCGCGGGGTGCCGGCCGAGGAGATCGCGGCCGCGGCCCGCCGGCTGGCGGTACGCCCGGTCTTCACCGCCCACCCCACCGAGGCGGCCCGCCGGTCCATCCTGTCCAAGCTGCGCGCGGTCGCCGACGAGCTCGACGCCGAGACCGCGAACGCGATCCTCTACGGCGCCAGCGACGAGGGGCCGGCCAACCGGCGCCTGGCCGAGCTGCTCGACCTGATGTGGCAGACCGACGAGCTGCGGCTGGACCGGCCGGACCCGACCGACGAGGCCCGCAACGCCATCTACTACCTGCGCGACCTGCACGCCGAGGCCGCCCCGCAGGTCCTCGACGACCTCGCCGACACGCTGCGCACCCTCGGCGTGGAGACCTCGCCGACCGCCCGGCCGCTGACCTTCGGCACCTGGATCGGCGGCGACCGGGACGGCAACCCGTTCGTCACCCCGGCGGTCACCCGCGAGGTGCTGCGCATCCAGCACGAGCACGGCATCGAGGCCACCGAGAAGGCGATGGACGCGCTGATCAGCGAGGTCAGCGTCTCCCGCCGGCTGCGCGCGGTCTCCCTCGACCTCTCCGCCAGCCTGGCCGCCGACCTGGACGCGCTGCCCGAGGTGGCGCCCCGGTTCCGCCGGGTCAACGCCGAGGAGCCCTACCGGCTCAAGGCGCGCTGCGTGAAGGCGAAGCTGGCCAACACCCGGGAGCGGCTGCGCGCCGCCACCCCGCACGTGCCGGGGCGGGACTACCGGGGCTCGGCCGAGCTGATCGCCGACCTGGAGCTGCTGCGTGCCTCGCTGGCCCGCAATTCCGGGCAGCTCACCGCCGTGGGCCGGCTCGCCTCGACCATCCGTACGGTCTCCGCGTTCGGGCTGCACCTGGCGACCATGGACGTTCGCGAGCACGCCGAGGCGCACCACGCGGTCCTCGCCCAGCTCTACGCGGCGGTCGGCGAGGTGTCCGACTACCCGTCGCTGACCCGCCTGGAGCGCACCAAGCTGCTCGCCGACGAGCTGGCCGGCCGCCGGCCGCTCTCCACGGTGGATAGCCCGCTGACCGAGGCGGCGCAGAAGACGTTCGACGTGTTCGGGGCGATCCGCGAGGCGCAGGACCGGTTCGGCGCCGAGGTGATCGAGTCGTACATCATCTCGATGACCATGGGCGTCGACGACGTGCTCGCCGCGGTCGTGCTGGCCCGCGAGGCCGGCCTGGTCGACGCGCACAGCGGCCGGGCGCGGATCGGCTTCGTGCCCCTGCTGGAGACCCCGACCGAGCTGAACGCCGGCGGCGAGCTGCTGGACGAGCTGCTGTCCCTGCCGGCCTACCGGGCGCTGGTGACGGCCCGCGGCGACGTGCAGGAGGTGATGCTGGGCTACTCCGACTCCAACAAGGAGGCCGGCATCACCACCAGCCAGTGGTCCATCCACCGGGCCCAGCGGGCACTGCGGGACGTGGCCGCCCGGCACGGCGTGCACCTGCGGCTCTTCCACGGCCGGGGCGGCACGGTCGGCCGGGGCGGCGGCCCCACCCACGAGGCCATCCTGGCCCAGCCCTACGGCACGCTCGACGGCGCCATCAAGGTGACCGAGCAGGGCGAGGTCATCTCCGACAAGTACACGCTGCCCGCGCTGGCGCGGGAGAACCTGGAGCTGACCGTGGCGGCGGTGCTCCAGGCGACGCTGCTGCACACCGCGCCCCGGCAGCCGGCCGAGATGCTGGAGCGCTGGGACGCGACCATGGACGTGGTCTCCGAGTCGGCCTTCCGGTCCTACCGGTCGCTGGTCGAGGACCCGGACCTGCCCGCCTACTTCTGGGCCTCCACACCGACCGAGCTGCTCGGCGCGCTCAACATCGGCTCCCGGCCGGCGAAGCGGCCGAACACCGGCGCCGGCCTGTCCGGCCTGCGGGCCATCCCGTGGGTGTTCGGCTGGACGCAGACCCGGCAGATCGTGCCCGGCTGGTTCGGCGTGGGCTCCGGGCTGGCCGCGGCCCGCGCGGCCGGGCTGGAGGACGTGCTGGCCGAGATGAACCGGAACTGGCACTTCTTCCGCACGTTCCTGTCGAACGTCGAGATGATGCTGACCAAGACCGACCTGACCATCGCCCGGCGCTACGTGGAGACCCTGGTCCCGAAGAAGCTGCACCCGATCTTCTCCAAGATCGAGCAGGAGTACGAGCTGACCAAGCAGGAGGTGCTGGCGGTCACCGCCTCACCGGCCCTGCTGGACAACTCACCCGTGCTCCAGCGCACCCTCGCCGTGCGGGACACCTACCTGGAGCCGCTGCACCACCTGCAGGTGGCCCTGCTGCGGCAGTACCGGGACTCCGGCGCCGCGGGCCGCGCGGTGGCCACCGCCCCGGGTGGGCGCCGCGCCCCGAACGACGGCACGGCCCTGGAGCGGGCGCTGCTCACCACGGTCAACGGCATCGCCGCCGGCATGCGCAACACCGGCTGACCCCGGTCGACGACGAAGGCCCCGGTCGCCGACCGGGGCCTTCGTCATCCGCGCGGCGGGCTACCAGTCGCCGCCGCCGAAGTCCCCGCCGCCGAAGTCGCCCCCACCGAAGTCGCCGCCGAAGTCCCCGCCGCCGTAGCCGCCGCCGAAGTCCTGGCCGGCGAAGTCCTGCCCCTGGTCGCCGAAGTCCTGCCCCTGGTCGCCGAAGTCCTGGCCCTGGTCGCCGCCCTGGTCGCCGCCCTGGTCGCCGCCCTGGTCCTGGCCGTCGTCGAAGCCGTCGTTGAAGCCCTCCTGGTAGCCGGCCTCGTAGCCGTAGCCCGGGTCGGCGAAGGCGGGCGAGAAGAGCGCGTCGGCGATCAGGATGCCGCCGAGCACACCGGCGCCGGTGCCCAGCGCGGTCTTCCACCACGGCGTCGAGTACCAGCCGGCCGGCACCGGGCGGCCCTGCCAGTTTCCGCCCGGATAGTAGTAGGGAGTCTGGTTTCCCGGCTGCGGGCCGGCCCGGTAGGTCTGCCCCTGCACGTTGACCTCGCGCTCCTTGGTGAGCATGCCCGCGCCGCGCGCGGCGGCCAGCGGCGGCAGCTCCGGGCCCGGGTCGATGCCCATGGCGGTGCGCGCCGCCCGGATGTACGCCAGCCCCTCCAGCGCGGTCTCCCGCGCCAGGGCGAACTGGTGCGGGGTGCCCGCCTGCTCCAGCTGGGAACCGGCCGCGTTGTAGCGCTCACCGGCGTCGGCGAGCGCCTGGCGGACCGCCGGGGCGTCTCCGTGCAGGTTCAGCAACTGCCCGCCGAGCCGCTCGTACCAGCGCTGCGCCTCAGCGCGGGCGTCGGCCAGCTCGGTGGCCCGCCGGGACCTGCTCCCCCACCGCCAGAACACCAGGGCACCTCCGAGCATCAGTATCAAGACCACCCACAGGGCAACCTCCATGACCTCGAACGTACCCAGCGGGCGCACGTCGTACCCGTTTGGCAAGCTCTTCGGCATGAGCTTCTCGACGCTGGCCGTGGTGGTGCTCTGCCTCGCCGCGGGCGGCGCGGTGGGCTGGCTGGCCGCCCGGTCCCGCTCGGCGACGGAGATCGCCCGACTGGAGGCGACCCTGGCCGCCACCCGGGAGGGCGAGGGGCGGCTGGAGCAGTCCATGCGGGCGCTCAGCTACGAGGCGACCGCGCAGTCGCAGGAGGCGGTGGCCCGGGCGGTGGCCCCGCTGCACGACACCCTCCGCCGCTACGAGCAGCGGGTCGCCGAGCTGGAGCGCGACCGGGTCGATGCCTACGCCGAGCTGCGCGAACAGGTGCGGTCGATGAGCGCGGTCTCCGGCGAGCTGCGCACCGAGACCAAGCAGCTCGTCGCGGCGCTGCGCGCCCCGCAGGTGCGCGGCCGCTGGGGTGAGCACCAGCTCCGCCGCATCGTGGAGGCTGCGGGCATGCTGGAGCACTGCGACTTCAACGAGCAGGTCACCGCCGCGACCGACCACCAGGGGGTCCGTCCCGACCTGGTGGTCCGGCTGCACGGCGGCCGCACGGTGGTGGTCGACGCCAAGGCGCCCTTCGACGCCTACCTGACCGCCATGGAGGCGCGCGACGAGCGGGGGCGCGACACCCACCTCGACGCCCACGCGCGGCACCTGCGGGCGCACGTCGACGGGCTGGCCGCCAAGAACTACTGGGCGGCGTTCGACCAGACCCCGGATTTCGTGGTGCTGTTCGTGCCGGCCGACCCGTTCCTGGACGTGGCGTTGCAGCGCGACCCGTCGCTGCTGGAGCACGCCTTCGCGCGCAACGTGGTGCTGGCCACGCCGGCCACCCTGGTGGCGCTGCTGCGCACGGTGGCCTACTCGTGGCGGCAGGAGGCGCTGGCCCGCAACGCGGCCACCGTGCACTCGCTGGCCCGCGAGCTCTACGGCCGGCTGTCCACCCTGGGCGACCACGTCGGCAAGCTCGGCGGCGCGCTGGGCGGGGCGGTGACCGCCTACAACCGGGCCGTCGGCTCGCTGGAGGCGCGGGTGCTGGTCAGCGCCCGCAAGCTGGCCGAGCTGGGCGTCTCCGACCAGGAGCTGGCCGCCCCGGCACAGGTCGAGCTGGCACCCCGCCAGCCACAGGCGCCGGAGCTGGTGGAGGGGATGTCCACATCGGCCGAACGACCGGCGGGCGTCGACGGTTGACACGCGCAACGTGACGATGACGACCGATCCGCGTCACGGAGTGGTCACAACCTACTTCGGAGTAGTGACACCGACAGGGCCAGACCGAAGGATCACGGTCACGTGTGCCCTGTTTCTGTAGGGCCCTGTTCTCTGGAGGAAGAGAACGTGAGTCAACCCCGCAACCGGAGCCGGCGTACCTCCGCCGCGCTCTTCGCCTCGGTCCTGGCGGCCGGCGCCATGACCGTCGGGGGTGGTGCCGCGACCGCGAGCGCAGCCCCCGCCGCCACCCCCGACGCCCCGCAGGCAACCGCCGCGGAGGCGCTGGGCGCCCACGACGCCAAGCTGCTGGACGAGGCGGAGGCGAAGCACGCCCCGACCGTCACGCTGATCATCGCGGCCAAGAAGGGTTCGGCGAAGAAGGTCGCCGACGGGCTGGCCGGCCTGGGTGCCACGGTCAGCCAGCGCTACGACCAGGTCGGCTACCTGCTGGCCAAGGTCCCCACCGCGAAGGTCCTCAAGGCCGCGACGCTCCCCGGCGTCTCCGCCGTCGACCTCGACGAGACCATCAAGCTCCCCGACCCGGCCCCCGAGGCCGCCCCGGCCGGCGCGAAGACCGCCAAGCAGGCCCAGACGCTGGCCGGCCCGGGCGCCGACACCGGCGCGGTCAACCCGTACATGCCCACCAACGAGACCGGCGCGGAGGCCTTCAAGGCCGCGCACCCGGAGTGGGACGGCCGCGGCGTCACCATCGGCATCATGGACTCCGGCATCGACCTGGACCAGCCGGCGCTGCAGACGACCACCACGGGCGAGCGCAAGATCGTCGACTGGGTGACCGCGACGGATCCGCTGGAGGACGCCACCTGGCGTTCGATGATCACCGAGGTGGCGGGCCCCTCCTTCACCACCGGCACGGGCGCCTCCGCCGTCACCTGGACCGCTCCCGCCGGCAGCTACCGCTTCAACACCTTCCGCGAGTCGATCACGGCCGGTAGCGACCCGGCGGGTGACGTCAACCGGGACGGCGACACCACCGACTCCTGGGGCATCCTCTACAACCCGGTGAACCACGACATCCGGGTCGACGTCAACCAGAACCGCGACTTCACCGATGACGAGGTGATGCGGCCGTACAAGGAGAAGTTCCAGGTCGGCCACTTCGGCACCGACAACCCGGCCACCGCGGTGCGGGACCAGATGCCGTTCGTCGTCGAGTACCGCGAGGACGTCGACACCACCCCGGCCGGCGGCCCCGGCCTGGTCGACTACGTGAACATCGGCATCATCGAGGCCACCCACGGCACCCACGTCGCCGGCATCACCGCCGCCAACGACATGCTGGGCAACAGCGCCTTCGACGGCGCCGCCCCGGGCGCCAAGCTGGTCTCCGCCCGGGCCTGCTCGTGGGGCGGCGGCTGCACCGCCGCGGCGCTCACCACCGGCATGGTGGACCTCGTCGTCAACCGCAAGGTCGACGTGGTCAACATGTCGATCGGCGGCCTGCCGGCGCTCAACGACGGCTCCAACGCGCGCGCCAACCTCTACGACGAGCTGATCAGCACCTACGGCGTGCAGATGTTCATCTCGGCCGGCAACTCCGGCCCGGGCCTGAACACCGTCGGCGACCCCTCCGTCGCCAGCAACGTGGTCAGCGTGGCCGCGAACATCAGCAAGGACACCTGGCTGGCCAACTACGGCTCGGTGGTCCGCAAGGGCAACTGGCTGTTCAACTTCTCCTCCCGCGGCCCGCGTGAGGACGGCGGCTTCAAGCCGAACGTGACCGCCCCCGGCTCGGCCATCTCCACCGCGCCGACCTGGCAGCCCGGCAACCCGGTCCCCGAGGCAGGCTACCCGCTGCCCCCGGGCTACCAGATGCTGAACGGCACCTCGATGGCCTCCCCGCAGGCCACCGGCGCCGCCGCGCTGCTGCTCTCGGCGGCCAAGGCCACCGACAAGGGCGTCACCCCGGCCGCGCTGCGCCGGGCCATCTACACCTCCGCCAAGCCGATCGCGGGCGTCCCGACGTACGCCCAGGGCTACGGCATGTTCAACGTGCCGGGCGCGTGGAGCCTGCTCGCCGCCGGCGTGCAGACCAGGACGTACACCTCCGAGGCGCCGGTCTGCACCGAGCTGTCGGGCAACCTCACGAAGTACAACAAGGACTCCGGCCAGTTCGAGCCGAACCCGAACGTGGGCACCGGCATCTACAACCGCTGCGCGGTCGGCAAGGGCGGGCAGAAGGTCAAGGAGAGCCGCTACTACGAGGTCAAGCTGACCCGCACGAGCGGCCCGAACAAGGGCCTCAAGCACACCGTCGCGTTCCGCGGCAACGACGGCACCTTCTCGGCCCCGCAGGTCGTGTGGCTGCCGCTGAACAAGACCGTCACCGTCAAGGTGAAGGCCAAGCCGCTGACCGCCGGCGCGCACGGCGCGATCATGACCGTCGACGACGCGTCCACCTCGGTGGTCGATTTCGAGGTCGCCACCGTCGTGGTCGCCTCGAACACGGTCTCCGCCCCGGCCTACTCGTTCTCCACCGGCGGCTCGGTCGAGCGGAACGGCTTCACCTCGTACTTCGTGACGGTCCCGGAGGGCGCGGGCGCGCTCCAGGTCAACCTCTCCGGCATCGCCACCGGCTCGCAGACCCGGTTCATCGCCATCAACCCGTACGGCGTGCCGGTCGAGAGCACCGCGAGCACCGCCTGCTACACCAACTTCTCCGACGCCGCCGCCTGCAAGCCGCAGGAGCGGGACTACCAGAACCCGATCCCGGGTGTCTGGGAGATCGAGGTCGAGGCCCGGCGCACGTCGCCGGCGCTGGACAACCCGTTCCAGCTGCAGGCGCGGGTGCAGGGCGTCACGGTCGAGCCGGCCGTGGTCGAGCTGCCGTCGGTGACCGCCGGCGAGCCGACCGAGGTGAGCTGGGGCCTGACCAACGCCTTCGGCCCGGTCCAGGTGACCGGCGTCGGTGGCCCGCTGGCCAGCGTGCACGCCGAGCGTCCGAGCATCGCCACGGGCGGTCGCCAGGAATACACGGTGGACGTCCCGGCGGGCGCCACCTCGTTCACCGCGCGAATCGGCAACCCGTCCGACCTGAGCGCCGACCTGGACCTGTCGGTCTTCCTCGGCGCGACCCGGGTGGGCCAGTCGGCCGACGGTGACTCGGAGGAGGCGGTCACCCTGTCCAACCCGGCCGCCGGCACCTACCGGGTGGTCGTGGACGGCTACGCGGTGAGCGACCCGACCACCGCGTACGACTACCGCGACTCGTTCGCCGCCCCGGCGCTGGGTTCGCTCTCCGCCCCCAGCACCCCGCTGGCCCTGGCCAACGGCGCCACCACCACCCTGACCGGCACGGTGACCGCCAAGGCCACCCCGGCCGCCGGCCGGGAGCTCTACGGTGACCTGGCCGTCACCACCGTCGAGGGCGCGGTCGTCGGCCGCGGCTCGGTGGAGGTCGGTGCGGTCAGCTGACCCGCTGAACCCAGGAGCCCCGTCCCCCAATCCGGGGGGCGGGGCTCCGCCGTTTGCGGGCTCGGGTCAGGCGCGGCGGGCGGACTCGACGACGAAGGGAGTGCCCTGCTGGCAGGTGGTCATCATGCCGGGCTCCGAGCGCCCGGTGACCTCCACGCGGGTGCCGGGCTTGAGCAGGTCGCGCGGGCCGCCGATCAGCAGGTTGTCGTCGATCAGCACACAGTTCGGCTCGACACCGGCGCGGATCGTCCCGCTGAGCGTGGTGGCGCCGGGGCCGGGCGGCTTCGACGGGCCGCCCTTCCAGGTGGGGTTCGGGAGTCTCGGGCTGACGCTGGGGTCGGGCTGGCTGGTCACCGGGGGGGCTCCTGTCGGGCCGGGATTGGGCTGGCAGGCGGGCCATGTTTCGCACGGCCCGGTGCTGCTGGTCACCGGGGTGGCCCCCGACGGGCTGGGGCCGCCGGGCTCGCTGCCGGGGCCGGCGCAGGCGGTCAGCGCCGCGCCGGCGAGCAGGGCGACGAGCACCGTCCGAGGAGTCTTCATGACCGGTTGGACGTGGTCGGCGGCGGTTTCGTTCCGGCCGGTCAGCCGCGGGCCGCCGCGGCCTTCAGGTCGCGCTTGAGCTCCTGCGGCAGCGAGAAGGTCAGCCGCTCGTTGGCGGTCGTGATCTCCTCGACGTCGGCGAAGCCGCGCTCGGCCAGATGCGCGAGCACCTGCTGGACCAGCTCGTCGGGCACGCTGGCGCCCGAGGTCAGGCCGACGGTGCGGGCCCCCTCCAGCCAGGCGTCGTCGATCTCGTGCGCGAAGTCGACCAGGTGCCCGGCCCGGGCGCCGGCGTCCACCGCCACCTCGACGAGGCGCACGGAGTTGGAGGAGTTCCGCGAGCCGACCACGATCACCACGTCGCAGTCCGGGGCGATCTCCTTCACCACGTGCTGCCGGTTGGAGGTGGCGTAGCAGATGTCGTCGCTGGGGGGCGACTGGAGCAGCGGCAGCCGCTGCTTGAGCCGGGCCACGGTCTCCAGGGTCTCGTCGACCGAGAGGGTGGTCTGGGAGAGCCAGACGACCTTCTCCGGGTCGCGCACGGTCACCTTGTCGGCGCCGTCCGGGCCGTCCACCAGCTGGATGTGCGCGGGCGCCTCACCGGCGGTGCCGACGACCTCCTCGTGCCCCTCGTGGCCGATGAGCAGGATGTCGTAGTCCTCGGCGGCGAACCGCCGGGCCTCCTGGTGCACCTTGGTGACCAGCGGGCAGGTCGCGTCGATCGCCTTGAGCGAGCGCGCCTTGGCCTGCTCGTAGACCTCGGGGGCCACGCCGTGCGCGGAGAAGATGACGGTGGCGCCCTCCGGCACCTCCTCGTTCTCCTCCACGAAGATCGCGCCCTTCGCCTCCAGCGTCCGCACCACGTGCTTGTTGTGGACGATCTGCTTGCGGACGTAGATCGGCGCGCCGTAGAGCTTCAGCGCCTCCTCGACGGTCTGCACCGCCCGGTCCACGCCCGCGCAGTAGCCGCGGGGCTTCGCCAGGAGCACGCGCTTGCCGGTCCGGGGAGTCGTCTCAGCATCAGTCACCCGACCATCGTACGTGCCGGCTTCCGGCCGGGCTGTCGATCATGAGGTTGGCGGCGGTTCCGGAGATCGACATCGCCGTCAACCTCATGATCGACGCGGGCCTCGTCGGGGGTGGGCCTTAGGGTGGGCGGGTGAGCGAAGCGGATCGGAGCACGTCCGAGGAGCCGTGGCCGGTCCGGGTGGTCAGCCAGAAGATCGGGGCCTGGATCGCCCGGCTGGGGTGGGTGTGGGTCGACGGTCAGATCGCGCAGATCAGCCGGCGGCCCGGCGCGAGCACGGTCTTCCTGACGCTGCGTGACCCGTCGGCGGATCTCAGCCTGACCGTCACCACCAACCGCGACGTGCTCGACGCGGGCGCACCGGAGCTGAGCGAGGGCGCCCGGGTGGTGCTGCACGCCAAGCCGGAGTTCTACGCCGCCCGGGGCACGCTGAGCCTGCGCGCCGACGAGATCCGCCAGGTCGGGCTGGGCGAGCTGCTGGCGCGGCTGGAGAAGCTCAAGAAACTGCTGGCCGCCGAGGGGCTGTTCGACCGGGCCCGCAAGCGCCGGCCGCCGTTCCTGCCCGGCCGGATCGGGCTGATCACCGGCCGCGCCTCGGCCGCCGAGCGGGACGTGCTCACGAACGCCCGCCGCCGCTGGCCGGCCGTGGAGTTCCGCACGGTCAACGTGGCCGTGCAGGGGCCGAGCGCCGTGCCCGACATCGTCGGCGCGCTCAAGGTGCTCGACGCCGACCCGACGGTCGACGTGATCATCATCGCCCGGGGCGGCGGCGGCATCGAGGACCTGCTGCCCTTCTCCGACGAGGCGCTCTGCCGGGCGGTCTTCGCGTGCCGCACGCCGGTGGTCAGCGCGATCGGCCACGAGACCGACACGCCGCTGCTCGACTACGTCGCCGACGTGCGCGCCTCCACGCCGACCGACGCGGCCAAGCGCATCGTGCCCGACCTGGCGGAGGAGGTCCGTCTCATCGGCCAGGCCCGGTCCCGGCTGGAGCGGGCGGTGCGCAACCTGGTCGACCGGGAACAGCACCGGCTCGACCTGCTGCGCTCCCGGCCGGTGCTGGCCCGCCCGCAGGTGATGGTCGACCAGCGGGCCACCGACGTCACCGCGCTGCGCGACCGGGCCGGCCGCTGCCTGGACCACCGGCTCGGCGCCGCCGGCGACGACCTGCGGCACACCCTGGCGCGGCTGCGCGCCCTCTCTCCCGCGGCCACCCTCGACCGGGGCTACGCCATCGTCCAGCGCGGCGACGGGCACGTGGTGCGCGCCGCGTCCGAGGTGGCCAAGGGCGACCCGCTGCGGGTACGCCTCGCCGAGGGCGAGCTGACCGCGACCGTGGACGGCTGATGGAATGGGACCCGATGACTGACACGACGAAGGACGAGCGGCTCAGCTACGAGCAGGCCCGGGCCGAGCTGGCCTCGGTGGTCGAGCGGCTGGAGGCGGGGGGCACCTCGCTGGAGGAGTCGCTGGCGCTCTGGGAGCGCGGCGAGCAGCTCGCCGGGATCTGCCAGCGCTGGCTGGACGGCGCGCGGGCCCGCATCGACGCCGCCCGGCAGCGCGCGGAGGACTGAGCGGCGGGACGGCCGGAGCCGTCCCGCCGGCACGGTCAGTTGAACAGGTTGTAGAGCTCGGCGGGCGCCTCGGCGACCTGGTCGGCCGGGGGCTTCTGCGCGGCGGCGGCGTTGCCGTAGTCGGTGTAGGTGATCTTCACGTCCTGCGCGGCGCTCTGCCCGGCGGCCGGGATCTGGAGCACCAGCTCGCTGAGCCGGCCCTGCGGGTCGACCTTGGCGGTGAACGGCACCGACTGCGCCTGCGCGCCGAGCGCGGTGATCACGGCCGGGTCGAGCGAGCCCGCCTCGGCCGCCTTCGACACGTCGACGGTGCCCGCGTACGTGCCCTCGCCGGTCTTCCGGACCTCGGTGACGCCCTGGGTCAGCACCGCACTGCCGGCCGGGTCGACCTTGTCGAAGTCGAAGCCGAGCGCCCGGTTGCCCTTGATCCGGGTCTGGTCGAGGTGCTGGTACTTGCTCAGGTTGAGGTTCTTCAGCCCGGGCACGCTGGCGGCGGCCTTGCCGCCCAGCTCCAGCTTCACCCAGCTGTCCGGCTTGTAGTGGATCAGGTCGAGCTTCATCATCAGGTCCGACGACGGGTCACCGATCGTCATCCGCATCTCGGCGCTCTGGCTGGGCTCGTGCACCTGCCCCTCGGCCGTGGAGCCGGCGCCGGACATGGTGAACCGGAAGTTCCCGTCGCGGATCGCGTTGGTGGAGTCGAGCAGGGCCTGCTTGGCCTCGCTGGCGGGCGTGCCGCTCGGGGCGATGCTGCCGGAGGCGGCCGGGGTCGCGGAGGCGCCCGCGCCGGCGGTCCCGGTGTCGTTGCACGCGGCCAGGCCGGGAATGAGCAGCGCCGCGGCGAACGCGGTGGCGCTGAAGCGTCGAATCGTCACGTCAACCTCTCCAGGTGGGTCGTCCGGCCCACGGAGGTGCCGGAGTCGGGACGCCGCAGCCCGGACGCCGGCTCCGGCGCACGAGCCCGGTCCGGCCGGTGTGGTCGGCTCCGGCGGGCTCGTGCCCTCTTCTGTTCCCTGAAGCGGTGTTCCGCAATCCCTGTCCGGTGCGGGAGAAACGACCTCGCCCGGCGGCGGGGCGGGTCAGCGCAGCGCGGTGACGAGTTCGCGCAGCTCCGCCTCGCCTGCGTCGCCGACCACGAGCACGGTGCGGTTGGGTTCCAGCAGGACGAGGGCCTGCTCGTTGCCCCGGGCGGTGTACCGCTGCCAGCTCGCGCCGCCGGGCAGGTCGGCCGGGCCTTGCGGCTGGCCCCCGCTCAGCTCGGCCGGCAGCAGCTTCTCCGCCGGCACGTTGCTCTCCACCAGCTGCGCGCCCCGGCCCTCCGGGGTCACGTAGCCGATGCGCAGGGTGCCGCCACCGGACTCGGTCTGGTAGCGGGCGCTGACCGTACGCCAGTCGGAGCCCAGCCCGCGCGGCTCGGCGACCGGGAAGGCGTTGGCGGCGCGGGCCTGCTCGATGGCCGGCGCGGGGTCGACGGTGACCGGCTCGTCTCCGCCGAGGAAGCCCCGGTAGAAGGCGAGCAGCAGGGCGATCGGGACCAGCAGCACCAGCAACGACAGGGCCATGTCCTTCGGTGACCGCTCGGACCGGGCCTTCTCCTTCCGGGCGGGCGGCGCGGGCTGCTCCCCGGCGTCGGCCAGTGGCGCGGGCCCGGTCGACTCGACCAGGGCCGGTTCCCCGGCCGGCGGGGTCGCCCCGGCGGTCGGCAGCACCGGCGGCTGGCCGTCGGGCGGGGTGGCGTCGGTCGGTACGCGGTCGGCAGGCTGTGCGGGTTCCACCCGCCCATTCTGGCAGCCGTCCGGATGACGTGATCCTGGCCTCCTCCGCCCCGCTCCGGCGGCGAACCTGAGATCGTGTGAGGATCAGCGACAAAACCGGCGGCGGCGACGGCCGCATCCCGCCGGTCCACCCCGCAACGTCGCGAGGAGGAAGCCGTCATGACAACCACCAGGACGCGGACGCCCCAGGATCTCGACCGTAACCTTGCCCTCGACCTGGTCCGGGTGACCGAGGCCGCGGCCATGGCCGCCGGCCGCTGGGTCGGCCGGGGCGACAAGGAGGGCGGCGACGGCGCGGCCGTCGACGCCATGCGCAAGCTGATCAACTCGATCCCGATGCGCGGTGTCGTGGTGATCGGCGAGGGCGAGAAGGACAACGCCCCGATGCTCTTCAACGGCGAGGAGGTCGGCGACGGGACCGGTCCCGAGGTGGACGTGGCGGTCGACCCGATCGACGGCACCACGCTGATGAGCAAGGGCATGCCGAACGCGCTGGCCGTGCTCGCGGTGGCCGAGCGGGGCGCGATGTTCGACCCGAGCGCCGTCTTCTACATGGAGAAGCTCGCCGTCGGCCCGATGTACGCCGACGTGGTCGACATCAACGCCGGGGTGGCCGAGAACATCCGCCGGATCGCCAAGGTCAAGGGCACCGACCCCGCCGAGGTGACGGTCTGCGTGCTGGACCGGTCGCGCCACGACGACCTGGTGAAGCAGATCCGGCGGACCGGGGCGGGCATCCGGTTCATCTCCGACGGCGACATCGCCGGCGCCATCGCGGCGGCCCGGGGCGAGTCCGACGTCGACGTGCTGATGGGCATCGGCGGCACCCCGGAGGGCATCACGGCGGCCTGCGCGCTGAAGTGCATGGGCGGCATGATGCAGGCCAAGCTGTGGCCCAAGGACGCGCAGGAGCGGGAGAAGGCGCTGGCCGCCGGGCACGACCTGGACCGGGTGCTCTTCACCGACGATCTGGTCACCGGCGACAACTGCTTCTTCGTGGCCACCGGCGTCACCTCCGGCGACCTGCTGCGCGGCGTGCGCTACCGGGCGGGCGGGGCGTACACCCAGTCGATCGTGATGCGCTCGAAGAGCGGCACGATCCGGGTGATCGACTCCTACCACCGCCTGGAGAAGCTGGCCCTCTACTCGGCGGTCGACTTCGACGGGCGCCCCCTGGCCGAGCAGGAGTGACCGAGACCGGGACGGCGGCGCCCCCGACGCTGCCGGCCTCGCGGCGGATCGCCGGCACCGGGCTGGCCACCGCCTCGGGGCTCGCGGTGGCCGTCCAGTCCCGGATCAACGGCGAACTCGGGGTACGGCTGGCCGACGGGATCGCCGCTGCGGTGGTCTCGTTCGGCCTCGGCCTGCTGGTGCTGCTGGTGCTGGTCCCCGCCACCGCCGGTGGCCGGCGGGGGCTGGCCGCACTGCGGGCCGCGCTCCGGGACGGCTCGCTGCGGCCGTGGCAGTGCCTCGGCGGGGTCTTCGGCGCCTTCCTGGTCGCCTCCCAGGGGCTGACCATCGGCACCCTCGGCGTGGCGGTGTTCACCGTCGCCGTGGTGGCCGGCCAGTCCGGCAGCAGCCTGCTCGTCGACCGGGCCGGGATCGGCCCCACCGGTCGGCAGGCGGTCACCCCGAACCGGCTGGTCGGCGCGGCGCTCACCGTGCTGGCCGTGCTGCTGGCGGTGGGCGACCGGCTCGGCGATCCGGGCGCCCTGGTGCTGGCCCTGCTGCCGCTGGCCGCCGGGGTGGGCATCGCCTGGCAGCAGGCGGTGAACGGCCGGGTCCGTGGCGCCACCGGCAGCGCGATGACCGCCACGCTTGTCAACTTCACCGTCGGCACGGTGGCGCTGCTCGCCACCTTCGCGGTGGAGGTGGCGGTCCGGGGGCGTCCGACCGGCGGTTTCCCGAGCGAGCCGTGGCTCTACCTGGGCGGCCCCATCGGCATCGTGTTCATCGCGCTGGCCGCCGCCATCGTCCGGTTCACCGGTGTGCTGCTGCTCGGCCTGGCCACCATCGCCGGGCAGATCGTCGGCGCCGTCCTGCTGGATCTGCTGCTGCCCACCGCCGCCTCGCACCCCACGCCGACCACCCTGCTGGGGGCGGCGCTGACCCTGGTCGCGGTGCTGGTCGCCGCGGTCGGGCCGCCCCCGCGGCTGGTCAGGCGCGCAGCGCCGCCACCGTCTCCTTGACCGCCCGGTCCAGCGGAGTCGCCTCGACGCCGAGGGTGGCGGTGGCGGGGGCGGAGTCCATCAGGAAGGGCCGGTCGAACTGGTAGGCGGTCTCGCGCAGCTCCCGCGCCATCGGGTTGGCCAGCCCGCCGAGCCAGAGCACCGGGTACGGCATCCGGGTCAGTCGCGGCGCGGGTGCCCCGACCAGGGCCGCCGCGCGGGTGGCCAGGTCCCGCATCGAGACGGCGGGCGCGCTGGGCACGTGCCAGGCCCGCCCCCAGGCCCGCTCGTCGGTCGCGGCGGCGACCAGGGTGCGGGCGACGTCGGGGATGTACGTCCAGGTGTGCGGGGCGTCCCAGTCGACCGGCAGGAACACCCGCTGCCCGGCGAGCGCCCGGGGCAGCACCATCATGGCCAGCGAGGTGCCGCCGGCGCCGAGGTAGTCGGAGCCGCGTACCTCGGTGATCCGGGCCCGGCCGGCCCGGTGCGCGGCCAGCGCGTCGGCCCACATCCGGTTGCGCACCCGCCCCTTGGTGCCGGTCGAGGCGAGCGGGGTCGCCTCGGTCATCGGGCCGTCGACCGGGCCGTAGCCGTAGAGGTTGCCGACGGTGGCGAGGACCGCGCCGTTCCGCCCGGCGGCGGTGAGCAGCGCGGCGGCCAGCGGCGGCCAGTCGAGCGGCCACCGGTGGTACGCCGGGTTGGCGCAGTTGTACAGCGCCGCCGCGCCGTCGGTCAGTGTGGTCAGCCGCTCCGCGTCGGCGGCGTCGGCGGCGATCCGCTCGATCGCGGGGTGCGTGGGCCCGGTGCCGCGGCGGGTCACCACCCGCACCCGGTCGCCGCGCTCGGCGAGGAGGCGGGCCGTGGCGGTGCCGACGGGTCCGGCGCCGACGATCACGTGCAGGGCCATGAGGGCCACCCTTCGAAGCAGTAATCCGATCCGAGAGCACCGCTCTCGCAGCAGAGCATGCCCGACATCGCCCCCGTCCGTCAAGAGCGGTGCTCTCGGTTTTGATTGGCGCTCTCATCCGTGGCAGGGTGGAGGCATGGTCGCTCACTCGCTCCGCGCCCGGGTCCGCGCCGGCATGATCGACGAGATCAAGGCGGTCGCCCGCCGCCACCTGGCCACCGACGGCGCGAACCTGTCGCTCCGCGCGGTCGCCCGCGACATGGGCATGGTCTCCTCGGCGATCTACCGCTACTTCCCCAGCCGCGACGACCTGCTAACCGCGCTGATCCTGGAGGCGTACGAGGCGCTCGGCGACGCGGTGGAGGCGGCCGACGCCGGTGCCGACCAGGCCGACCTGCGCGGGCGCTGGCACGCCGCGTGCCGGGCCGCCCGGGCCTGGGCGCTGGCCCACCCCGCCGAGTACGCCCTGCTCTACGGCAGCCCCGTCCCCGGCTACGCGGCCCCGGACGACACGGTGGCGCCGGCCCAGCGTCCGCCGGAGACCCTGGTCGGCATCCTCCGCGACGGGGTGGCCACCGGCCGGCTCCACCCGTCCGGCGAGGAGCTGCCCGAGCCGCTGCGGTCCGACGTGGCCGAGCTGGCGGCACTGCTCCCCGTGGACCTGCCGCCCGCACTGCTGGCCCGGGGCATGGCCGGCTGGACCCAGCTCTTCGGGTTGATCAGCTTCGAGCTGTTCGGCCGGATCAACCGGGCGCTGCCGCACCGCGACGAGTACTTCGACCACCAGATCGGGCTGATGGCCGACCTGGTCGGGCTGCCCGCCTCCTGAGCCCGGCGGCGGCCCCCGGTCAGGTGCCGTCGGAGGAGTGGCCGGGGAAGAGGTGCGCGCTCGGGTCGATGACGACCGCAGCGTTGTTGACGGCGGTGGCCGCCTCGCCGAAGCCGGTGGCGATCAGGCGCACCTTGCCCGGGTAGTCGGTGATGTCGCCGGCCGCGAACACCCGGGGCAGGTTGGTGGCCATGGCGCTGTCGACCACGATGTGCCGCCGGTCGAGGGTCAGGCCCCACTCGGCGAGCGGGCCCAGGTCGGCGGTGAAGCCGAGCGCGGCCACCACGGTGTCCACCGGCAGGGTCTCCACGGCGCCGCCGCGCACGGTCAGCTCGGCGCCGATGACCCGGTCCTCCCCGTGCAGCCGGCTCACCTCGGCGTTGACCACCACCCGCACCGGCAGGGCGCGCACCCGGTCGACGGTCGAGGCGTGCGCGCGGAACCGGTCCCGCCGGTGGACCAGGGTCACCGAGCGGGCGATCGGGGCCAGCGTCACCGCCCAGTCGAACGCCGAGTCGCCGCCGCCCACGATGAGCACGTCCCGCCCGGTCAGCTCGGTCGGCTGCGGGACGAAGTAGACGATCCCGGCGCCCACGAAACTGTCCGCCACCGGGAGCGGCCGGGGCGTGAAGCTGCCCAGCCCGCCGGTGACCAGCACCGCGCCGCAGTGCAGCTGGTCGCCGCCGGCCAGCCCGAGCACCGGCCGCCCGTCCAGGTACGACAGTTTCTCCGCGCGGACCCCCAGCAGGTATTCCGGGCGGAAGGGCGCGGCCTGCGCGACCAGGTTGGCGACCAGCTCCCGCCCCTTGATGGCGGGGAACCCGGCGACGTCGAGGATGAGCTTCTCCGGGTACATGGCGGTGACCTGGCCGCCCGGCTCGGGCAGCGCGTCGATCACGGCCACGGAGAGCCCGCGGAACCCGGCGTAGTAGGCGGCGAACAGCCCGGCGGGGCCCGCCCCGATCACGGCGACATCGACCTCGCGCATGGCGTACCGTCACTTTCGCCAAGGGATCAACGCGTGCTGATCCCGACGGTAGGCGGGGCGGTGGCCGCGGGCAAGCACGTCCCGCCGGCGGGTGGACGTGCCGTCAGGGCAGCGTGACCGGGGGTGACCCGAGGGAGTCCCGCGTCCCGCCCTCGACCCGGCGGCGGAACAGCACCGCCGCGACGACCCCGCCGAGCAGCCCGAACAGGTGCCCCTGCCAGGAGATGCGCTCGTCGGTGGGCAGGATGCCGAGCAGTTGCCAGCCGTAGAGCAGGCCCACGAGGAGCACCACGGCGAAGTTCCACCAGCTGCGCTCGACGATGCCGCGGGTGAGCAGGATGCCGAGGTAGCCGAAGATCACGCCGCTCGCGCCGACCACCACCGAGTTGGGTGAGCCGGTGAACCACACACCCAGGCCGCTGACCAGGATGATCACCAGCGTGGACCAGAGGAACCGGCGGGTGCCGGCGGCCAGCACGAAGGTGCCGAGCAGGATCAGCGGGATGCTGTTGCTGTAGAGGTGGTTCCAGCCGGCGTGCAGGAACGGCGAGAAGAACACGCCGTCGAGCCCTTGGATGCGGTGCGGGATGATGCCGGCGGTGACGTCGAGGTCGGCGCGCAGGCCGACGTCGACGGCCTCGATGAGGAACAGCACCGGCACGACCGCGCACATGGCGACGAAGGCCCGGCCGAGCGAGGCGTAGAACGCCTCGGTGCCGAACCGGTGAGGGTCGCCGCCCGTGCGGCCGTCCTGCCAGGTCACCCGTCAAGTGCTATCAGTAATCGAGGCGCACCGCCACTCGGGGGCGACACGACGACGGCGGGGCGTGCGAATCTCCGCACGCCCCGCCGTCGATGTCCGATCAGTACCAGCCGGAGTTCTGCGAGTGCCGCCAGGCGCCGCACGGGTCGTCGTACCGGCCCTCGATGTAGCCCAGGCCCCACTTGATCTGGGTGGCCGGGTTGGTCTTCCAGTCGTCCGCCACCGAGCCCATCTTGCTGCCCGGCAGGGCCTGCGGGATGCCGTACGCGCCGGACCCCTCGTTGTAGGCCTTGTGGTTCCAGCCGCTCTCCTTGGTCCAGAGCTTGTCCAGACAGGGGAACTGGTCGATGCCGAAGCCCTCGTCGAGCATGATCGCGCAACCGATCTTGCGGTTGCCGCTGAACTCCTCGCAGGACGCCGGGATCGGCCCGTCGTAGGGCTTGGCCGCCGCCTTCTCCGCGGCCTCCCGCTCCTTCTTGCGGGACGCGGCCGCCGCCTCGGCCTCCTTGGCCCGCTCGGCGGCCTCCTTGGCCGCCGCCGCGGCCCGCAGCTTCGCCTGGTACTCGGCGGCCCGCTGCTTGGCCGACGCCACGCGGTGGTCGGCCTGGCGCTCGCGCTGGTACGCGTACTCCGTCCGGTCGACCTCCAGGCCGACCTGCGCGGTCAGGCCCTGTTGCTGGGTCTGTCGGTCTTCGCCCAGATAGAAGCCGCCGGCAACGCCCACGGAGAGCAGTGCGACGGCGGCCGTACGGGCGCCGAACCGGCTCCACAGCCGACTCACGAAGTGTCCCTTCGTCGGGGGCAAGGACACGGCGCGACGCGTGGCCCGGGAGCGGCCGTGGCGGCGCCGTGAGCGCCCCCGACCCTCGCGGTCGCAGCCCACGCACCGGTGTTCGTGGCTCTTCCGCCGGCTCGCGGCGAACGATGCTCAACGATCTTGGTGGTGCTGAGGCGCTCGTTGGACACCATTGCGCACAGTGAGGCGGTTGGGAAACCAAGGACGCCGATTGTGATCTGCGCCACAAGGCGAATGCCGCCAAAGCCGGGCAAAAAGCTAACTCAGAGCGGGATGTCCTCCAGCAGATCGGTGACCATCGCGGCGATGGGCGAACGCTCCGAACGGCTGAGAGTGACGTGCGCGAAGAGCTGATGGCCCTTCAGCGCCTCGATCACGGCGGTCACCCCGTCGTGCCGGCCGACCCGGAGATTGTCCCGCTGGGCCACGTCGTGGGTCAGCACCACCCGTGACCCCTGGCCGATGCGGGACAGGACGGTGAGCAGGACGCCGCGCTCCAGCGACTGCGCCTCGTCCACGATGACGAAGGCGTCGTGGAGGCTCCGGCCGCGGATGTGGGTGAGCGGCAGGACCTCCAGCAGGCCCCGCGAGGTGACCTCCTCCAGCACGTTCTCGTGCACGACGGAGCCGAGCGTGTCGAAGACGGCCTGCGCCCAGGGCGACATCTTCTCCGACTCCGAGCCGGGCAGGTAGCCCAGCTCCTGGCCGCCGACCGCGTACAACGGGCGGAACACGACCACCTTCTTGTGCCGCCGGCGCTCCATCACCGCCTCCAGGCCGGCGCAGAGGGCCAGCGCGGACTTGCCGGTGCCGGCCCGGCCGCCCAGCGAGACGATGCCGATCGACTCGTCCAGCAGCAGGTCGAGCGCCACCCGCTGTTCCGCCGAGCGCCCGTGCACGCCGAACGCCTCACGGTCGCCACGCACCAGCCGGACGGTCTTGTCCGGCAGCACCCGGCCGAGCGCCGAGCCCCGCGCCGAGTGCAGCACCAGGCCGGTGTGGCAGGGCAGGCCGGCGCCGGAGTCGAGGTCGAGCGTCTCGCCCGCGTACAGCCGGCCGATCTCCTCCTCGGCCAGCTCCAGCTCGGCCATGCCGGTCCAGGTCGGGTCGCTGGCCTGGCCGTGCCGGTACTCGTCGGCCCGCAGGCCGACCGAGGCCGCCTTCACCCGCAGCGGCATGTCCTTGCTGACGAGCGTGACCTCGCGCCCCTCGGCGGCCAGGTTCAGCGCCACGGAGAGGATCCGGGCGTCGTTCGACTCGTTCCGGAACCCGGGCGGCAGCACCCCGTCGTCGGTGTGGTTCAGCTCCACCCGGAGGGTGCCGCCCTGGTCGTTGGCGGGCACCGGCCGGTCCAGCCGGCCGTGCCGCACCCGCAGCTCGTCCAGCATGCGCAGCGACTGCCGGGCGAACCAGCCCAGCTCGGGGTGGTGGCGTTTGCCCTCCAGCTCGGAGATCACCACCAGCGGCAGCACCACCTCGTGCTCGGCGAAGCGGTGGAACGCCGCCGGGTCGGAGAGGAGGACCGAGGTGTCGAGGACGAAGGCCGGGCCGGCTGGTCGGGGCTCCTCGGTGCCGGCGGCCGGTGCGGCCGCGCGGCGGCTGCGGGTGGTCCGGCGGGTCGGGGCGGTCGCGGCCGGGGTCTGGTCGGCACCGGCGGGGGTACGGCGAGTGGTCACAGGCCTGCTCCGCGGATGGGCACCCGGCCACCCGAGTTCCGCCTCTTCCGGTGCCCGGTGGGACACGGGGTCGGATGCGGGCCCCGTGCGCGAGGTCGCAGGTCCGGGCTGTCCGGCTGGCCCGGGAAAGCCCCGTGCCATGCCTAGACGCTAATGGCCGCGGGCCCGGTCGGCTAGTGGTGCGAGTCGATCACCCGTACGGGGGATGACCGGCGCGGCGGAACCGGCCGGGATGCATGCCCCCTGCGCGCATCCCGGCCGGCGGGGCCGCCGTCACCGGTCTGACTGCGGCTCCGACGGTGCGCGTCCGCCGCGGACGGCACACCGTGCCCTGGGCGGGCTCTCAGCCCTGCCGCCGGACCAGGGTCCCGGTCCGCGGCCCACCGCCGGCCGTGCCGAACGACGAGCCGGTGTACGTGGTGCCCTGCCGGGTGGCCAGGCCGCCGAGCTGGGCGGTGGCCGTGGCGGTGGTCCGCCGGGCCGGGCCGGTGGCGGTGCGGGCGGTGACCGCGGCGGGGACGGCGGTGCCGGCGAACGGCGCGGTACGCCCGGCCGGTGCGGTCACCACGGCCGGGGCCGGGCCGGCCAGTGCCGAGGCGATCGCGGCCTGGGCGTCCCGGCGGCGCCGGTTCCAGGCGCCCCGGTCGCCGTCGAAGTAGCCCTGGCGGTAGCCGAACCGGTAGCCGATCCGGTAGCTGAGCTGGCCGTGCAGCCGGCCGGCCGCGTAGCAGGTCGAGCCGAGCACGAGGACCAGCACGACGGCGAGAAACGGGCTCATCGCTCGTCCGCCCCGGGCAGCGGGTCGACGACCAGCAGCCGCTCCAGGTCGGCGGTGCTGACCTCCTCGACCAGCTCGACGCTGATCCGGCAGCCGTCGACGATCACCTCGGCCACCGAGGCCCGGCGGATCTCACCGCCCGCGTCGTAGACCCGGACGCTCAGCTCGGGACAACCGAGGTGGGTCCGCCAGGCGTCCCACTCGTCGCGGTCGCCGACACTGAGGGAGAGATAGCGGCAGCCCCGGGCCAGGTAGAGGCGCCAGGGGGCGCTCAGGCCTGCGGTCACCCCCTCCGCGATCAGGCCGAAGGCCTGCGCACGGGTCGCGAGCTCGGTCACGAGACCCCCTCGACACCCGCGGAGTGACGCATGTGAGCACTCGTCGTCTCATGCACGTGACACACCGTAAGTTGTCTCATGAGCGTGACAGTATCAGCTTTTCGTCTGTTTACCGCCGTACTGGCGTCGATCTATTCTGCCCGGGTGACACCCCTCAGAAAGAGCTCTGGATCGTTTACCGGAAACGGTGGATCATCGTCACGTGGGCGTGACAGCAGCGTGCCGGGCGGTGCCCCGGAGACCGACTGGCCGTACCGTCACGGGGTGACCGAGACCGCGAACGCACGGAAGATCGCCTTCGCCACCTTCGTCCGCCGCGCCCTGGAGGACGCCCGCGCCATGCGGGCCTGGAGCGGCACGGAGGTCTCCCGGCGCACCGGCGTCTCCCGCCAGACCATCAACCGCTGGGTTCGCGGCGACTGGGCCAGCGACCCCGAGGCCGAGCGGGTGGTCGCCTTCTGCGAGGGGCTGGGGCTCAACCCGGCGGCCGCGTTCGTCGCCCTCGGCTGGGACCGCGCGGCCGCCCCCCGCGCCACCCCGACCCCGCCGGCCATGGACCCCGACGTCGAGGCGCTGCTGCGCCGGCTTGTCGACCCGGACGTCTCCGACGCGGAGAAGTTCCACATTCGGGAAACCATTCGTTATCTCGCTTATCGCCCGACCCTCCCGGTCGAAGTCCGAAATAAAGGTAAACAAGCCGGGTAGTTCCTCAGATGGCGAAAGAACGGAAGGTCAGACCCGATCGTTTCGCCTCGGGGCCGGATCGGACACGCTAGCGTCCACGTTTGTACTGCTAAGGGCTCGTCGTCGGCGGGGGGACGGGACACAGCCGAACCCAGCCCTGCGGGACAGAAGGAGGGGTCTGTCCATGACCCTGAAATGGTTGGCAGTCGTGGTCGCGGTGGTGTCGGTGACATCGTGCGTGACCGGCAACGTGGTGGTCGGCGTACTGGACGGCGGGCAGCTTCCCCTGGTCGTCAACCTGTTCGCGCTCATCACGGCCGGCACCGCGGTGGTCCTCGCCGTCGTCGCCGAGCTGCACGACCGGCTCAACGACCGGGTCAGCGCGCTCACCGAGTTCCTGGTGGCGCGGCTCAACGAGATCGAGGCGCACACCGGCGACCGGAACACCGGCTTCGTGGAGGGCTACCTGCTGAGCCACGGGCAGGAAGCGGCCGTGGTGCCGTTCGGGCGCCGGGGACGGGGAGCCGCCGAACGCTGATCATCCGCGTCGTCCGGACGTCACATCTCGGCCACGAATACGCCGCTGCGACCGGGGTACGCTGTCGCGCGTGCCGCCGTTGAATCTGGGCAACCAGCAGCCGAAAACCCCGTTGGACGCCGCGCACGCGTGGCGCGCCACCGCCGCCCGCGCGGGCGACGTGGTGCTCTTCTTCGACTTCGACGGCACCCTCGCCCCGGTCGACGACGACCCGACCGCGGTCCAGCCCGCGCCGAAGGTGCTCGCCGCGCTGGAAGCCCTCGCCTCTCGGGTACGCCGGATCGCCATCGTCTCCGCGCGCCCGGTGGAATTCCTCCGCGACCACCTCGGCGGCCTCGCCGGCATCGACCTGTACGGCCTCTACGGCCTGGAGCACAGCCACTCGGGCGGCGAGACCGTCACCGAGCCGGCCGCCCTGCCCTGGGTGCCCACCATGGCGGAGCTGGCCGAGCAGGCCCGTGCCGAGCTGCCGCCCGGCGCCCTGGTGGAGTTCAAGCGGCTCTCCGTCGCCCTGCACTGGCGCACCGCGCCGCAGCTCGGCGACCTCGTGCAGGAGTGGGGCCGGGCCCAGGCCGAGCGGCTGGGCCTGCGCTGCCAGGCCGGGCGCATGGTGCTGGAGCTGAAGCCCCCGGTCGACCGGGACAAGGGCATGGTCATCGGGGAGGCGGTCCGGGACGCCGGCGGCGCCTGGTACTTCGGCGACGACGTCTCCGACATCAAGGCCTTCTCGGCGCTGCGCGCCCGAGCCGCCGCCGACCCGCAGTTCATGGGTGTCTGCGTCGCGGTGGCGAACCCGGAGACCGGTCACGAGGTCGCCGACGCCGCCGACCTCACCCTGGACTCCCCTGCCGCGCTCGGCGACTTCCTCACCGACGCGCTCCCCCACCTGCGCTGAGCCCGCGCCCGCCGCGGGCGCGCCCGCTGTCGGCGTGCCCGCCTGCGAGGGGGCGCGCCTCAGACGCCGTAGCGGCGTTGCCGGGTGGCGTAGGAGCGCAGGGCGCGGAGGAAGTCGACCCGGCGGAAGTCGGGCCAGTTGAGCTCGCAGAAGTAGAACTCCGAGTGCGCGCTCTGCCAGAGCATGAAGCCGGAGAGCCGCTGCTCGCCGCTGGTCCGGATGATCAGATCCGGGTCGGGCAGGCCCTTGGTGTAGAGGTGCTCGGAGATGTGGTCGACGTCGATCGAGTTGGCCAGCTCCTCGACCGTGCCGCCGGTGGCGGCGTGCTCCAGCAGCAGCGAGCGGACCGCGTCGGCGATCTCCCGCCGGCCGCCGTAGCCGACCGCGATGTTGACCTGCGCGCCGCCGCTGCGCTGCCGGGTGCGCTCCTCGGCCGCCTTGAGCGCGGCGGCGTGGTGCGCGGGCAGCACGTCGAGGGCGCCGACCATCCGCAGCCGCCAGGGGTTGCCCTCCTCGGCCAGCTCGGTGGTGAGGTCCTCGATGATCTGGAGCAGCGGGTCCAGCTCGGCGGCCGGCCGGGAGAGGTTGTCCGTGGAGAGCAGCCAGAGCGTGACGTGCCCGACACCGGCGGCATCGCACCAGCGCAGCAGCTCCTTGATCCGCTCGGCGCCCATCCGGTGGCCGTCGTTCGGGTCGACGAAGCCCATCTCCCGGGCCCATCTGCGGTTGCCGTCGCACATCACGCCGACGTGCCGGGGCACCGGTTTGCCCGCGAGCTTCGCGGTGAGCCGGCGCTCGTACACGGAGTAGAGGAGTTTCCGCAGAGTCATCACCTTGCAGGGTAGCGACCCGCGCGGAAGATCAGTGTCTCGGTGGCGCATGGCACGGCTTCGGGTCGCGGCGCGGCGTCGGACCGGCCCTCATGCGGTCCGGAGCGCCGCCTAGCGGCGCGGAGTCCGAATGACGGCCGCCAGCCGAGCTGACGCTGTCGTAGCGGGCAGGCCCGCACCGATCATGGCGAGGGTGCGGGCGTCGAGGCGTCCGTCACCCAGCCCCAGCTCGACCACGGTCCGGTAGACCCGCTCGTCGCGGCGGGCGGCGCGCACCGCCGCGTCCACCACCCACCGTCGCCGGGCCAGCCAGGCCGCCACCGAGCTGTGCCGCAGGTGGGTGCCGAGCCGGCGGCGCAGCGCGTCGGCGTACCGGCGGGCCGCGGCGGCCGGGGCGCCGGCCGCGGCGGCGCCGGCCAGGGCGCCGGAGCGCAGCGCGTAGAAGATGCCCTCACCGGTGAACGGGTTGATCAGCGAGAGCGCGTCGCCGGCCAGCACCACCCGACCCCGCCCGGGTGCCGGGCGGTGCGTGGAGAGCGGCAGGTGGTGGGCGCGCAGGTCGGTCACCGCCGCCGGGTCGGTGCCGGGGAGCAGGGCGGCCAGCCGGTCGAGCAGGTGCGCGCGGGTCAGGGGCTCGCCCCGCAGCACCTCCCCGTACCCGACGTTCGCCCGGCCGTCACCGATCGGGAACGACCAGGCGTACGCCGGCCAGCGCGGCGACGAGGTGACGATGAGCTGCTCGGGCGGGCCGGGTCGGGCCGGCGCGTAGCCCCGGATGGCGAGCGCGAGGTGCCGGTCCGGGTTCACCGGGTGGCCGAGCGTCCGGCGCAGCACCGAGCCGGCCCCGTCCGCCCCGACCACCGCCCGGGCGGCCAGTTCCCCGTCGAGCACCACCCGGTCCTCGCGCACCTCCACGGTGCGTACGGTGTGTCGCCGCAGCTCCGCCCCGGCCGCGGTCGCCGCCGCCACGAGCCGGGCGTCGAACACCTGCCGGGGCACCGTGTACGCGGGCCGGGGCAGCGACTTGGCCACCGTCTCGCCGCCGGGGCCGACGAGGCGCAGCGCGGGCAGCGGGGCGTACCCGTCGACCGCCCCGGTCACGCCCAGCTCGGCGAGGACGTCCAGCGCGTGCGCGGCGATGCCGTCCCCGCACGCCTTGTCCCGCGGGAAGTCGTACCGGTCGAGCAGCAGGACCCGTTCCGCGCCCGCGCGCCGCGCGCCGAGCGCGGCGGCCGCCCCGGCGGGCCCGGCCCCGACGACGATCACGTCGTACTCGTCCCCCACCCCACCATCCTCCCCCGCCCCAGCCCGGATCCGGTCCCGCCGCGCCCCGTCCATCGGCGTTGATCAAGAGGTTTGCGTCAGGAATCGGCCCTTCCCCGACGCAAACTTCTTGATCAACCCGGCGAGGTGGGTGGGGTGGCTCGGTGGAGGGAGTACAGCGTCAGCAGGGCTGCTGTTGCCAGGGGGGCGCCGTCGCGGATGAGGCCGTCGGTGCCCAGGAGCCACCAGCAGAGGGGCAGGTCCACGGCGAGGGTGGTGAGGGTGATGACGACCAGGAGCTTGCGGGCCCACCGGCGGTCGCGCAGCAGGAACGCGGTGCAGAAGAGCACCGCGTAGCTGACCGCGATGCCGGCGGCGAACCAGAACAGCACGGCCGGCACGGCGCTGATCCGCCCGTCCAGGATGGAGCCGGTCGCCACCAGGGCCGGTACCAGCATCAGCGGGCTGTAGGTGAACGCGGCGACCCGCGCGGTGAGCAGCCAGCCGGTGACCGGCGGGCGCTTCGGGACGACCTCCCGCCAGGAGATCACACCGCCCTCGACGACCAGGCCCTTGCGGTGCCGGACCAGGTGCCCACCGACCGCCTCGGAGCGGTAGAGCAGCACCACCACCGCGACGCAGAGCGCGGTGAGCACCGCGAAGCCGAGCAGGCCGGGCAGCGGCGGAACACCCGCCCGGGGTACGACCAGCCGCCCCACCGCGAAGACCGTGGTCACCGACAGGATGAGCCCGAACGGCTTCGCCAATACCCGGCCCCGCTTGACGTGCCCGATCAGCAGCAGGAAGCCCAGCGAGCGCAGCATGGCCCAGCCGGTGCGGACCGCGAGCCCGAACTCCTGCTCCGGGGCGTACCAGTAGTTGAGCAGCTCGACCACGACGGTGGCCGCCGCCGTGACGGCGAGCAGGACGGTCAGCGCCCGGACGGCGGACGGCCGCCGGACCTCGACAGGTTCGGCGGCCGTCCTCATGGCATCCCGTGTTGCCCGGTGCGGGCTTCCGTCACACCTCTACTTCTGCGGCGCCGCGTCGAGCCGGGCGCGCAGCGCGTCCAGCTCGGCCCAGAGGACACCGGGGAGCTTGTCGCCGAACTTCTCGAACCACTCGGTGACCAGCGGCAGCTCGTTGCGCCACTCCTCCGGGTCGACCTTGAGGGCGATCCGCACGTCCTCCGGGGTCATGTCCAGGCCGTCGACGTCGAGCGCGTCCTGGGCCGGAACCATGCCGATCGGGGTCTCGACCGCCTCGGCGCGACCCTCCAGGCGCTCGATGACCCACTTGAGCACCCGGGAGTTCTCGCCGAAGCCCGGCCAGAGGAAGTTGCCCTCGGCGTCCTTGCGGAACCAGTTGACGTAGTAGATCTTCGGCAGCTTGGCCTCGTCGCCGTCGGCGCCCTTGCCCATCTCGATCCAGTGCCGGAAGTAGTCGCCGGCGTGGTAGCCGATGAACGGCAGCATGGCCATCGGGTCGCGGCGGACCACGCCGACGGCGCCGGAGGCGGCGGCGGTGGTCTCCGAGGAGAGCGTCGCGCCCATGTAGACGCCGTGCACCCAGTCGCGGGCCTCGGTGACCAGCGGGACGGTGTCCCGGCGCCGGCCGCCGAACAGGATCGCGTCGATCGGCACGCCGTTCGGGTCGTAGTAGTCCTCGGCGAGGATCGGGCACTGCGTGATCGGGGTGCAGAATCGGCTGTTCGCGTGCGAGGAGAGGCTGTCGCTCTCCGGCGTCCAGTCGTTGCCCTTCCAGTCGATCAGGTGCGCGGGCGGCTCACCCATGCCCTCCCACCAGATGTCGCCGTCGTCGGTGAGCGCCACGTTGGTGAAGACGGAGTTGCCGCGGTCCAGCGTCCGCATGGCGTTGGCGTTGGTCTTCCAGTCGGTGCCCGGCGCGACGCCGAAGAGGCCGTACTCCGGGTTGATCGCGTAGAGCCGGCCGTCCGGGCCGAACCGCATCCAGGCGATGTCGTCGCCGATGGTCTCGACCTTCCAGCCCGGGATGGTCGGCTCCAGCATGGCCAGGTTGGTCTTGCCGCAGGCGGACGGGAAGGCGCCCGCGATGTGGTAGACCCGGCCCTCCGGCGAGGTGATCTTGAGGATCAGCATGTGCTCGGCGAGCCAGCCCTCGTCGCGGCCCATGACGCTGGCGATCCGCAGCGAGTAGCACTTCTTGCCGAGCAGCGAGTTGCCGCCGTAGCCGGAGCCGAAGGACCAGATCTCCCGGGTCTCCGGGAAGTGCGAGATGTACTTGGTGTCGTTGCACGGCCAGGCCACGTCCTGCTGGCCGGGCTCGAGCGGGGCGCCGATCGAGTGCAGCGCGTGCACGAAGTCGGCGTCGTCGCCCATCGCGTCAAGGATCTTCTGGCCCATCCGGGTCATGATGCGCATCGAGGCGACCACGTACGGGCTGTCGGTGATCTCGACGCCGAACATCGGGCTCTTCGCCTCGACCGGGCCCATGCAGAACGGGATGACGTACATGGTGCGCCCGCGCATGCTCCCGCGGTACAGCTCCGTCATCGTCCGCTTCATCTCGGCCGGCGCCATCCAGTTGTTGGTGGGGCCGGCGTCCGCCTCGTCGACGGAGCAGATGAAGGTGCGCTCCTCGACCCGCGCGACGTCCGTCGGGTCCGTCCGCGCGTAGAACGAGTTGGGCTTCTTCTCGGGGTTCAGCCGGATCAGGGTGCCCTTGTCGACGAGCTCGTCGGTGAGGCGGCGCCACTCCTCGTCGGACCCGTCCACCCAGACCACCCGGTCGGGGGTGGTCAGTTCCGCGACCTCACGTACCCAGGCGAGCAGTTTGGGGTGGGACGTCGGGGCCTGATCGATACCCCGAACAGTAGCCGGAGCAACCATGTCACATCTCCTTGTGGTCGACGCTGACCGATGTATGGGATGCACGAGTTCTGGCGAGCCGGTGCGTCGCCTTCGTGGAAACCTGGGATTGGGCTCAGCGTAAACCGGGCTGCCTCCCCAGTCAGTGGGACTGGTTGTGAAGAACTGCACAAGGTACGGCCACGCTGCGGCATCGCGATCTCTTACCCGCTTTCGCGCGCAGTTTCACGCAAATCTTGCGGAGAACCTTCGACGGGCCGGTTCGCCGCGGGCTCCGCCGAGACGCCCGACGGGTGGAAGTCGACCACGATGACCCGAACGACGATTCCGTGATCCGCTCCACAATTCCGCCACTCGTGGTTACGCTGCGCTCACGGATACCGGAAACGGGCGGCGGCCGCCGGAAGGGGCGCGGGACGCGTCGGGCCGCCCGGGGGCGACCGCGCCGGGGCGGCGGACCGCCGACTCGCCGTTGCGGCCCGTCCCCGCAGCGCGCACCCGGTACTCTCGGCGGGTGGCCGCGACGATGACCGGGGACCAACCGGGGGCTCCGCAGACCCGTCGAGGTCTGATCGGGACCCTGATCGACCGCTTCGGTCACCTGGTCCGGGAGATGAGCAAGTTCGCCACGGTGGGTGGCTTCGCCTTCCTCGTCGACCTCGCGCTCTTCAACTACCTGGCGAGCGTGCGGCACATGCCGCCGGTGGCGGCCAAGACCGTCTCCACCGTGATCGCGGCCACCCTGGCGTTCCTCGGCAACCGGTTCTGGACCTGGCGGCACCGCCAGCGCTCCCACCCGGCCCGGGAGTACGCGCTGTTCTTCTTCTTCAACGGGGTGGGCCTCGGCATCGCGGTGGGCTGCCTCGCGATCAGCCGCTACGGCCTCGGCGCGGTGTGGCCCGAGGTGTTCCAGACCCCGCTGGCCGACAACATCGCCAGCTTCATCGTCGGCACCGGCCTGGGGACGCTGTTCCGGTTCTGGTCGTACCGACGGTTCGTTTTCGTCGAGGCGGGAAATCCGCCCGTTCCGGCGACGAGCCGCGACCGAGAGTCCGGGGCGTGACCCACCGCCCATCCCGTCCTGCCGGGCCCAGCCGGCCCTGCCCACTGCCCTAAGGTGTTCCGCATGCCTCTTGTCCGTCTGCTGCCCGAGCGCTGGCAGAAGTTCATCCACGAGGCGCTCAAATTCGGCATCGTCGGCGGCATCAACACCGTCATCAATTACGCGGTGTTCAATGCGCTGGCACTCACGGTTTTCCGCAACGGCCAGCTGAAGGCGACCGTCATCGCGACCATCGTCGCGACGATCACGTCATATCTGATGAACCGGCACTGGACGTACCGGGATCGGCCGAAATCGGCGCTTCGCCGCGAATACGTCCTGTTCTTCCTCTTCAACGGGGCCGGTCTCGTCATCGAGCTGGGCATCCTGGCGCTGGCCAAGTACGGCCTCGGCGTGCACAGCCTGCTCGCGTTGAACGTGGCGAAGACCGGCGGCGTCCTGCTGGCCACCCTGTTCCGCTTCTGGTCCTACCGGACGTTCGTGTTCCAGCCGGTGCCCAAGCACGCCGACGAGACCTGGCACGCCATCCCGCGCGACGAGTGGGACACCATGGCGGAGATGGACCCGGTGGCCGAGCTTGCCGAGTCGGTCAGCGAGCTGGAGGAGACCGAGCGGCCGCTCGGCGAGCGCCCCGTGGGCGACTACCCGCCACAGCAGGTCCGCCCGGCACCGGCCGACGCCGGCCTGGGCCGCGCCCTCGGCGCCGACCTGGACGCGGAGCTGGCCGCCGAACTCCAGCCCACCCCGCGCCGGGCCCCGCGCCGCTGACTCCGACCCGGCGTTCCGGCGCCCGCTCAGCGGGCGCCGGAACGCGCCGGGGTCAGGCGGAGGGGTCACGAAGCGGCTTGCCCTCGGTCATGTCGGCCAGGATCTCGCGCATCTCGCCGTCGCCCAGGCTGTGCCGGTCGTGGTGGGCCTCGACCAGCTCGTAGAGCCTGGTCTGGACCTTGTCGACGTGCGGCACGTCGGTGAGCACCGACTGGCCGCGCTCACCGGCGGACTCGATGGTCAGCGTGCCGCAGCCGAGCATCCGCTCCACGAACTTCTGGTGCATGGCGTGGTCGTTGATCCGGGTCAGCGGCAGGTCCCGCCGGTTGCGGGAGAACACCCCCTCCTGGAGCAGCACCCGCTCGTTGGTGAACAGGTAGTGGGTGGTGCGCCAGATCAGGAACGGCCACAGCCCCAGCCAGAACACCAGCACCAGGCCGAGCGCGGCGATCACGTAGAGCGCGATGGTGCCGCCGTCGCCGTCGGGCAGGAGGACCCAGCCCGCGACCACCGCCGCGACGGCGAGCACCAGCACCAGGATCGGCCGGATCAGGGCCTTCCAGTGCGGGTGGAGATGCAGCACGACGTGCTCGTCCTCGGTGAGCACGTCTTCGGGGAACGCCACGGGAACCTCCTCGGCAGAACAGGACGCGCTGACCGTAACCGGTCGGCGCACGTCCCCGGATCAGCCGCGCGGCGGGTGTTAGGAGGGGGCCCCTGCTATACCGCAAGCGTTAACAGGGGGCCCTTCCTTTCAGCGCAGGTGCAGCACGTCGCCGGCGGCCAGGCGGAGCTCCCCCTCCGGGCCGGTGACCAGCAGCTGCCCGTCCGGGTCCACGCCCGTGGCGGTGCCGCGCACCTCCCGGCCGTCTGGGAGCAGCACCCGGACCTCCCGGCCGACCGTGGCGCAGCCCGCCAGGTACGCGTCCCGCAGGCCGCTGGCGACCGCGTCGCCCCCGGCGTCGCGCCAGCGCTCGTACCAGTCGGCGAGCGAGCGCAGCAGGGCGCGCAGCAGCGGGTCCCGGTCGGTGGCGGCGGCACCGGCGAGCTGGAGCGAGGTGGCCGGCAGCCCGGTCGGGTTCTCCGGCAGCTCGTCGGCGCGCAGGGTCACGTTGAGGCCGATGCCCACCACAATGGCGGGCGGCTGGTCCGGCCCCGCGCCGGGCACCGCCTCGGCGAGCACCCCCGCGCACTTCGCGCTGTCCAGCAGCAGGTCGTTCGGCCACTTGAGCCGGGCGTCGAGCTCGGCCAGCAGGGCCACCGCCTCGACCAGCGCGACGCCGGCCAGCAGCGGCAGCCAGCCGTACCCCTGCGGTGGCACGGGCGACCAGCCGCGCTCCGCGACGGCCTCACCGGGCCGGAGCAGGACGCTGGTCGCGATGCCGGCGCGCGGCGGCGACTGCCACACGCGGCCGCGCCGGCCCCGGCCGGCGGTCTGCCGCTCGGCGACCACCACGAGGCCCTCCGGTTCGCCGGCCCGGGCGGCCTCGGCCACGTCGGCGTTGGTCGAGCCGGTCTCGGCGCGCAGCTCCAGCCGGCGCCAGGGCCCGTTCGGGGCGACCAGCGCGCGTTGCAGCCGGGCCGCGGACAGCGGCGGGCGGTCCAGATCGGTGTACGGCGAGCCGGGCATCCCGCCAGCCTACGGCCCGCGCGCCGGCCGGTCGTCCGGAAGCGGTGAGGCGCACTGCACAGCGTCACCCACCTGAACCATCGTTATATTCCCTGGGTGACTACCGAGACCGGGATCAACATCCACACGACCGCCGGCAAGCTGGCGGACCTGGAGCGACGGCTCGACGAGGCGGTGCACGCCGGGTCGGCGCGCGCGGTCGAGAAGCAGCACGCGCGGGGCAAGAAGACCGCTCGGGAGCGGATCGAGATGCTCCTCGACGAGGGCTCCTTCGTCGAGATGGACGAATTCGCCCGGCACCGCTCGACCAACTTCGGGCTGGAGAAGACCCGCCCGTACGGGGACGGGGTGGTGACCGGCTACGGCACGGTGGACGGCCGGCAGGTCTGCGTCTTCGCGCAGGACTTCACCGTCTTCGGCGGCTCCCTGGGCGAGGTCTTCGGCGAGAAGATCGTCAAGCTCATGGACCTCGCCATGAAGATCGGCTGCCCGGTCGTCGGCATCAACGACTCGGGCGGCGCGCGGATCCAGGAGGGCGTCGCCTCGCTCGGCCTCTACGGCGAGATCTTCTTCCGCAACGTGCGGGCCAGCGGCGTCATCCCGCAGATCTCGCTGATCATGGGCCCGTGCGCGGGTGGCGCGGTCTACTCCCCGGCGGTCACCGACTTCACCGTGATGGTCGACCAGACCTCGCACATGTTCATCACCGGCCCCGACGTCATCAAGACGGTCACCGGCGAGGACGTGGGCATGGAGGAGCTGGGCGGCGCCCGCACCCACAACGCGCGCAGCGGCAACGCGCACTACCTCGGCACCGACGAGGAGGACGCAATCGAGTACGTCAAGGCGCTGCTGTCGTACCTGCCGTCGAACAACCTGGACGAGCCGCCGGTCTTCGACGCGCCGGCGATCCTCGACGTGACCGACGAGGACCGGGAGCTGGACACGCTGATCCCGGACTCGGCCAACCAGCCGTACGACATGCACCGGGTCATCGAGCACGTCCTCGACGACGGCGAGTTCCTGGAGGTCCAGCCGCTCTACGCGCAGAACATCGTGGTCGGCTTCGGCCGGGTCGAGGGGCGCCCGGTCGGCGTGGTGGCCAACCAGCCGATGCAGTTCGCCGGCACCCTGGACATCGCCGCCTCGGAGAAGGCGGCCCGGTTCGTGCGCACCTGCGACGCGTTCAACGTCCCGGTGCTGACCTTCGTGGACGTTCCCGGCTTCCTCCCCGGCACCGGGCAGGAGTGGGACGGCATCATCCGGCGCGGCGCGAAGCTCATCTACGCGTACGCCGAGGCCACCGTCCCGAAGGTCACCGTCATCACCCGCAAGGCGTACGGCGGCGCGTACGACGTCATGGGCTCCAAGCACCTGGGTGCGGACCTGAACTTCGCCTGGCCGACCGCGCAGATCGCGGTGATGGGCGCGCAGGGCGCGGTGAACATCCTCTACCGCTCGGACCTGGCCAACGCCGAGGACCCGGCCGCCGTCCGGGCCGAGAAGATCGCCGAGTACGAGGACACCCTGGCCAACCCGTACATCGCCGCCGAGCGCGGGTACGTCGACGGGGTGATCCCGCCGCACGAGACGCGTACCCAGATCGTGCGGGCGCTGCGGGTGCTGCGCACGAAGCGTGAGACGCTGCCGCCGAAGAAGCACGGCAACATCCCGCTCTGACGCGGACGCCACGGCGGCCCCCCACCTCGTCAACCGGTGGGGGGCCGTCGCGTCAGCAGCGCGGGTGGGCGGCGGAACACATCCGGCCGGCCGCCACCACGGCCAGTTTCCGCAGGTCGGCCTCGGTGCCGTCCCGGCCGACCTGGATCACGCTGACGAGGTCGCCGACCCGGAGCACCACCCGGCTGTTCGGCTTGCTCAGATCGCCCAACGGCTTCCCGGTGTCCAGGTTGCGGGCCGGGCCGACCGTGTGTCGCAGCAGCACCGAGTCGTCCCCGGCGAAGTCGTGGTCGACCTCCTGCCAGGACTGGACGACCTGGGCGTTGACCGTCTTTCCCTGCCACTGGGTGGGGCCGCTGAACTGCCACCGGCGGCACGGCGCGAGCAGCTCGCCCATCCCGGCGAAGACCCGGTCGGCCACGTCCGGCGCGACCCGGTAGACGTCCTGCATGGCCAGCACCTGGTCCGGCCGCTGCTCGTCGGCCGCCGGACGTTCGCGCAGGATGGTCACCGAGCGGGAGTATCGGGACTCCGCCCACTCCGTCGACAGGCTCTGGTGCTTCCGGCAGTACAGCAGCAGGTCGTCGAGCCGGATGTCCTCGCGGACGCCGGCCTCGGTCAACGGGACCCCGGTCCTCGTCCGCAGGTCCGCCGGCGCCAGCAGCACCTCCGCGGGCACCTCGGTGGCGGTCCAGGCGGTCGCGGTGGGCCGCGCCGACGCCGGCGCGGCGGCCGGCGGCGCGGCGTGCGGAGCGGCCCGCCCGGCCTCCACCAGCGCGGTCCCCGAGGCGACCGCCAGCACGGCGAGCGCCGCCGCCAGCGCCGTGCGCCGGCTGCGGCGTCGGGCTCGCGCCCGCAGCTCCGCCGGCTCCGGCCAGCGGACGGCGTGCAGCTCCCGCTGCATGAGCTCGACGAAGGTCGGGTCATCGTCACGCATCGGCGGCCTCCTCCAGATCCACGACAGCCAGCAGCCCGGCGAGGGCGGCCCGCCCCCGGGAGAGCCGCGCCTTCACCGTGCCGACCGGCGCCTCGGTCTCCCGGGCCACCTCGGCCACCGGCATGCCGCACAGGTAGTAGAGCGCGATGGCGATGCGCTGCTCCTCGGGGAGCCGGCGCAGCGCGGCCACCACCTCGACCGTGTCGGTGCTCGGCCCCGGGATGCTCTCCTCCGCACCGTGCCGCAGGTAGGCCCGAGCCCGGCTGCGCAGGCTGCGCCAGCGGCTCACCGCGATCCGGCTGGCCACCACCCGCACCCACGCCTCCGGGTCGTCGTACCCGCGCACGGTCGACCAGCGCTGCCAGGCCCGGATGTACGCCTCCTGCACGGCGTCCTGGGCCTCGGCGAGGTTGCCGGTGAGCACGTAGACGAAGCCGAGCAGCCGTTGTCGGCTGCCCCGGTAGAACTCGTCGAACCCGTCGACGTCCGGCACCCTGCTACCTCCCCCGTGGCGGTCGCAGGGGAGACGCCTGGCACCCGGGCCGCGGTTGCCCGGTCAGCCGACCAATTTCTCCAGCTCGGCGAGGGGGAAGCCGCCGGCCGGGATGCGCTCCCGGACCGCCCGGCGGACGGCGGTCTGGACGGCCGCGTTGGCCGGGGTGGGCACCCCGTGCAGCCGGCCGAGCAGCACGATCTCGCCGTTGAGGTGGTCGGCCTCGGCGGAGCCGGCGCCCCGGGCCAGGCTCTGCCAGGTGGAGCCGCCGGCCCGCTCCTCGCCGTCGACCGGCCGGTGCCCCACCCGGTCGCCCCGCTCGGCGTCCTCCTCGGCGCGGGTGGTGTGCGCGATGCCGGCGGCGGCCAGCGCTTCCTCCCCCTCGGCGCGTACCCGGGCGGCCAGCGGCTCGGGCACCTCCGGGCCGAGCAGCGCCTGGAGGCCGTTGCCGAGGTTGGCCAGGAGCTTGCCGTACTTCCAGCGCATCACGTCGTCGCGGACCGGCGCCACGAACCCGGCGGCGGTCAGATCCGCGGCGACCGCGCGGCTGGTGTCGTCCGCGCCGGACGGGTAGCGGCCCAGGTGCAGCATCCCCGGGTGCGGGTACCCGTTTGCCACCACCACGCCGGGTTCCAGGTGGGTGGCGGGCAGCCAGACGCAGACCGGGTGCACCCGGGCGAACAGCCGCAGTGCGGCCGGCTCGTTGGCGACGCCGTTCTGCGCCAGCACGACGGGCAGCCGTTCGCCCGCCGTGCCGCCGCCCTCGACCGGGGTGTCGACCCAGGTCGCCAGGGCCGCCCTGGTGTCCTGGGACTTGACCGTGAGCACCAGCACGGTGTCCGCCGGCAGGGGGCGACCGTCCGGCCCGGCCACCGCGGGCAGCCGGCTGGTCACCGTGCCGTCGGGTGTCCGCAGGGTCAGACCCCGCTCCCGGAGCGCGTCCAGGTGCGCGCCGCGGGCCACCAGCGTCACGTCGCGGCCGGCCTCCCCCAGCCGTACGCCGATGGTGCCGCCGACCGCGCCCGCCCCGATGATCACGTATCGCACGTGTCCGATTCTGCCGCTCCCCGCCCCATGCCGCTGGGTGATCCACTGCACAACGGCAGGGCGGCCCGGTCCGTGGCCCTTCTCGCGGGGCGGCTCGGCCCTCGCGCGGCGAACTCGGCGGCGTTCCGAGGCGGGCGTGGCGCCGCTCAGATGGTCAGGCCGGCGTCGGTGAGGATCGGGCCGGCGAGCAGCAGCGCGCCGGCGCCCAGCGCGGCCAGGCTGACCAGCAGGAACACGGTCACCCAGAACAGCGGCGGGAACGGGGTGAGCCGGGCGAGCTGGTCCGCGTCCGACTCGGGCATCCGCCCCCGGCTGCGCAGGCGTTGCAGCTCGATCACCGGGCGGACGCCACCGAAGAGCAGGAACCAGACCGACGTCCAGGCGAATGCCGCCTGCACCTGCGGCGAGGCGTACCAGGAGACGGCCAGGACCACGCCGCCGGTCACCAGCAGCGACAGCACGCCGAAGACGTTGCGGATCATCACGAGCATGGCCAGCAGCAGCACCACCGCGACCCAGAGCAGCAGGGTGATCCGGTTGCCGGCGAGCAGCCACGCCCCGGCCAGACCGATCAGGGACGGGGCCAGGTATCCGGCGAGCAGGGTGAGGATCATCCCCGGACCGGAGGGGCGGCCGGCGGAGAGGGTGAGGCCCGAGGTGTCCGAGTGCAGCCGGATGCCGCGCAGCTTCCGTCCGGTCAGCAGGGCCACCAGCGCGTGGCCGCCCTCATGCGCGATGGTCACTGCGTTGCGGGCGATCCGCCAGGGCAGCCGGGTGGCGACCACCACCAGCGCGACGACGGCGGTGAGCAGCACCAGCAGCGGCGGCGGGTCCGGCTGGGCGCCGAGCAGCTTGTCCCAGAGGGTGGTGAGGCCGTCGATCAGAGGCATGGGCGGGGAGCCTACCGGCCGGAGCTGTCCCGTTCGAGGCCCCGTGTCGTGCGGACCGGGCAGGCGACGACGATCGTCTATGAAAAATTCTTTAAGCCCCCTTGCGATCTAGGGCACTTACCTCCAAAGATTGGCGTCAATCATTGACGTACTTGGAGGCATCGATGGCTCGTACCAGACTCTCCATGCGCCGGTTGCTCGCCGCCGGCCTGACCGTCGCCGCCACCGCGGCAGCGGCCCTGTTCGCGACCGCCGGACCGGCCGCCGCGGCGACCACCCCCGGCATCGACGTCTCGCGCTACCAGGGCAGCATCAACTGGACCAGCGTGCGGAACGCCGGGATCCAGTTCGCCTTCATCAAGGCCACCGAGGGCACGAGCTACAAGGACCCGAACTTCAACGCGAACTACGTCAACGCCTACAACGCCGGGGTCATCCGCGGGGCGTACCACTTCGCCCGGCCGAACATCTCCGCCGGCTCGACCCAGGCCAACTACCTGGCCTCCAACGGCGGCGCCTGGTCGGCCGACAGCCGCACGCTGCCCGCCGCGCTCGACCTCGAGGGCAACCCGTACGCGGGCGGCTACTGCTACGGCCTGACCACCACCGGCATGCGCAACTGGGTGCAGGACTTCCTCAACACCTACCGGTCCCGCACCGGCCGGTACGCGGTCATCTACACCACCACCAGCTGGTGGAACCAGTGCACCGGCAGCTGGACCGCCCCGTGGGCCAACCACCCGCTGTGGGTCGCCCGCTGGTCCAGCACGGTGGGCACCCTGCCGGCCGGCGCCCCGTTCTGGAGCTTCTGGCAGTACACCAGCAGCGGCGCCGTCTCCGGGATCAGCGGCAACGTCGACCGCAACTACTGGAACGGTGACCGGACCCGGCTGATCGCCCTGGCCAACAACACCTGACCAACCCCCACGGTCGCCAGTCGGCGGCAGCGGGATCGGCTACGACCGAGGTCGATAGCCGGTCCGGCTGCCGCCACTGCCGTCCTGACCGCGCGGGTCACACCCTGCGTCGCGGGCCGACCGGCACGGGGACCGCGCCCCGACCGGCCAGGGTGGTCCGGCGGGCCAGCCGCCACGCCGCCACCCCCGCGACGGTGAGGGCGACGACACCGAGCACCGCGACCGGCGCGGAGAGACCGGCGCTGATCAGCAGCAGCACCACGTCCCCGAGCGCGACGAGCATCCACAGTGCCAGCCGGGGACCCGTGTCCTTGCGTCGGTAACCCATGTCGTACCTCCTTCCGTCGTCGCGGTCTCAATACCCCCGAGGACGGAAGGCCATGCGAGTCAGTTTCGCAACGGCGGGATTTGCCGGATCAATTCATCCGATCGGGCTTGAAGCCCTTGGTGATGATCTCCCAGTTGGCCAGGTTCGCGTCCCAGGCGTTCGCCGGGACCTCCCAGCGCAGCGCGTAGCCCCGGTTGCTGGCCGTGGCCACGCCCCGGTTGCGCACGTGGAAGCGGGTGCCGCCGTTGCGCGTCTCCAGCCAGTCCCAGTCGGCGCAGGTGCGGTAGTAGCCGTCGCAGCGGGTGATCCCGACCAGCTTGTAGTTGTCGACGTAGTTCCGGCGGCTCGACTCCTGCGACTGCCAGTCGGCGTACGCGTCCTTCTTGGGCGTGGGGGTCCACTGGATGAACAGCACCCGCCGCGCCCCGCCGACCTCGTAGAGCACGACGTTGTCGGAGCGGACCCGGGCCTGCCAGCCGTCGGGGACCGGCACCTGGAAGCCGTTCGAGCCCTTGTAGTAGTGCCAGCCGGCGGGGAGAGCGCCGGCAGATGCCGAGGGAGTCGCCGACGCCGACGGGGTCACACTGGGTGCGGCACTGGTCGGCGCGGTCGAGGAGGGCGTGTCGCTCGTCCCCGGACCGGGCGGGGCCGGCGCCGGGACCGTCGAGGTGGCGGTGGCCTGCCCCCCGCCCTGGTCGTCGTCGCCGTTGTTCAGCAGCGGCACGGCCACCGCGAGGCCGACCAGCAGCACTGCGACCAACGCGCCGATCAGCAGGTTGCGGCGGTTGCGCTCCGGCTTCTCCCCCGGGATCACCGCGGCCCGGCCCGTCGACGGCGCCGGGCTCAGCGGCTCGGCCAGCACGGAGGTCGGGTTCTTCGGCGGCGCCGGCGGCTCCACCACCACCGGCCCGCCGTCCAGCCGCGTCTCGTCAAGCGCCGGATCGGCACCGTCCACCCGGGTCTCGTCGACCGCCGGCGCGGCGTCGAGCTTGGTGGTCGGCTCGGCGACCGGCGGGGTCACCTTGGCGGTCGGCGCGGCGTCCGAGCCGGCCGACACCTTCGCCGTCTCACTGGCGACCGCCGCGCCACCGGCGACGGCGGCCGCGGACGTACCCGCGTCGGGCTTGCGCGGCGCCGGGGGCACCGGCGGCTCGGCCTGGTCGTCGGCGGGTCGCGGCGCCGGCACCAGCGGCGGCCGCGGCACGCGCGGACCGTTCGGCCCCGGCCGGCGTACGCCGTCGAGCAGCGAGATGCCCTTGGCCCGCCGCCCCGCGGCCTTGCGCAGCAGGCGCTCCGCGATCTCGGCGGTGATCCGCTCCTCCGGGTCCTTGCGGAGCAGGCCCTGGAGCACCGGCTTCAGCGGCCCGGCGTTCTTCGGCGGCGGCAGCGGCTCGGTGGCGAGCGCGGCCAGGGTCGCGATCGCCGACGGCCGCGCGTAGGGCGACTTGCCCTCGACGGCGGCGTAGAGCGTGGCACCCAGCGACCAGAGGTCGGCCTCCGGCCCGGCCGTGCCGTCCTTCGCCCGCTCCGGCGCGATGTACGCGGGCGAGCCCAGCACCATGCCGGTGCGGGTGACGTTCGGGTCGCCCGGGATGGTGGCCAGGCCGAAGTCGGTGAGCACCACGCGCCCGTCGTCGCCGAGCAACACGTTGCCCGGCTTCACGTCGCGGTGCATGATGCCGGCCTTGTGCGCGGCCTTCAGCGCGCCCAGCACGCCCAGACCGATCTCCACGGCCTTCGCCGGCGTGACCGGGCCGTCCTCGGCGATGGTGTCCTGCAACGACTTCGACGGCACGTATTCCATGACGATCCACGGATCGCCGTCGGTGCGCAGCACGTCGAAGATGCGGACCACGTTGACGTTGTTGAGCCGGGCGATGGCCCGGGCCTCCCGCAACGAGCGTTCCCGCATCTCGCGGCGCTCCTCCGGAGTGAGGCTGGGCGGCGGGACGAGTTCCTTGATCGCCACGTCGCGGTGCAGCACCTCGTCGCGCGCCTTCCACACCCGACCCATGCCGCCCTGGCCGAGCGGCGAGATGAGCCGGTACCGGTCGGCGACGAGTTGGGGAAGCGCGCTAGACATCGCAGAAACCGTACCCGGCAGCCCTGACGGCTACACCGGCGGCACGCCACTGTGCGGTGAAGGTCAAGTTCTGGACGCGTACCCTGTCGGCATGTCTGCCGAAGAGCCGCTGTTCCGGATCGTCCGCGGCGTGCCCACCGCCGACGAGCTGGCCGCCCTGGTCGGCGCCATCGTGGTGCGGACCCGACCGGCCGCGACCACGCCGCCGGCCGCCGTGTCGCACTGGGCGCGCAGCGCCCGTCCGGCCGGCGCGGCCCCGGCCGCCGGCCCCGGCGCTTGGCGCGCCTCCGGCCTCCCCCGCTGACCCTTCCCGGGTACGCACCCCCGCATCAGGACTGCCGGGATCCGCGCCGAGCCATTAACCTCACTCAGGGAAACCGTGCGGTGACGGGCAGGGAGGGTCGATGATCCCGGAGGACAACCAGCCGGCCGGCTGGCTGCGTGACTACGGCGGCATCGAGGCCGACATCCGACGGATGCGCGAGTTCGCCGACCGGCTCCAGGACGAGGTCAGCCGCAACTACGCCCCCCACCTGTCGTACATCGCCGACGACATGAAGGCCCCGGTCCCCAACCCGGCCGACGCGTTCATCGAGCTGGTGCAGTTCCTCCAGGCCCACCACGAGACCCAGAAGGCCACCGTCACCATGGTCTGGGACCTGGCCCCGGCCACCGGCCGCCTCGCCGGCGCCGCCGGCCAGATCGCGACGACCTACGGCGACTCCGACGCCTTCTCCTCGGCCCGGGTCGCCGATGTCGAACGGGCGTTGGCCGCGCCGTCCACCGCGACCGCCCGCCCGGTGCCGCCACTGACCGATCCCACGGCACCCGAACAGGAACGGGTGGTCCTGCCGTGATCGAACGGGGCAGCGGGCGCACCTCCGGGCTCACCGACTGGCGCCTCATGGACGTGCTCAGCATGTGGGCGTGCCTCCAGGACCAGGACACCACCGGCCAGTGGAAGCAGGTCGCCGGCTGGCGCAAGATCTGCGACCTCGCCCTGGCCCACGTCAGCCGGTTGCGCGAATACCGGCGCGGGCTCGCCGAGGCGTGGCCCCCGGAGACCAACGCCGCCGCGCGCGCATACCTCGGCGAACTCGACCAGCTCATCGACCAGGTGCAGCGCACCCACGACGCCGCCGCCGCGAACTACGACGCGCTCGCCGCCGCCACCCGCGCCATCGGCAGCACCCGGGCCGAACTCGAACCGCTCTTCGACGAGTACGCGGAGAAGGTGCGGCAGAAGCAGGCGTACGAGGCCATCCTCGCCGACCCGAAGGCGGTGGCGGGAAGCCGGCTGCCGGAGAAGCCGCCGGTGACGGACGCGGACCTTGAGCAGCTGAACGTGCGGGCGCGGGGGTTGATGACGGGACTGAGCGGCGAACTCCAACAAGCCCAAGTCATGCTCCGCCAACCTCCACCACCAGCTCGACCAGTCCGAGACTCGCCCGACGTGGACGCCGCGAGTAGCGCTGCCGGTCCCGCGCCCATCATCCCGCCGGTCGTGCCAATTCCGGCAGGCCCAGTCACTGCACACCCCGTTTCCGGAGGCACCAAGCCCTCGAAACCACTCTCCGGCGGCGGCACAGGTGTCCGCCCTGTTATCGGGGGTGGACCCGTTCTAGGGGGGGTCTCGTCAGGACTAGCGCCCAGCCCCGCTGGCCCTAGCCCTAGCCCTAGCGGCACGTTGCCGAACACCCTTGTACCCCCTACGCCTCCGAACTTTGGACAGCCTTCGGCGTTGCCACCGCTTACAACACCAGGCAGAGGCAGCAGCCCCAGATCTCCCTTGGGCGGAACAGGCGATGGCCAGTTCAGGCCGGCCAGCCCGAGAGAACTACCAAACAACTTGGCGCAGCCTTCGCGGCCGATGCAACCCGGGGGCCTGATCGGCGGTGTGCCGGGGGCGGGCATGGGCCAATCGGGCGCGCCGGTGTCGCCTCGCAGGACTAATCCAGTTGGTGGGGTCATCGGCGGGGGCGCTGCTGGCACGTCGCCTACAGGCGCGGCAGGGTCTCGGCCGGGGGGTGCACGGGCGTCCGCCGCCCACGCGATGCCGCCCTTCGGCAACTCATCCAGCTCAGGATATCCGTCTAAGGGGCCGGCCACTTGGCGAGAAACAGACCACGGCGGAAAACGGGGATGGGATCCGGATGACCCGTGGGAGACAGATCAGGGCGTTGACCCGGTTATGCGGCCACCCGGAGACGAAGGCCCCATTGATCCTGGGCCTGCAATTGGTTTTGATAGGTGAGCAAGGCGATTGCGTCATTACTGGCAGCTGCGCTTATCACCGCATCGGCTCCGCACGTAAGTCAGGTTGAATCACTCGCTCATGGGTCGAGGCGCGAGCCCACTCACGCAAAGCAGTGGCACTTGAAATTCCTTCACGCGGTCGAGGCTCACCGCTCGAGCCTCGGGGAAGGAGTGACCGTAGCGGTACTGGACACGGGTGTTGACGCTCACCGCGATCTGTCACCGAACCTCCTCGACGGCACCGACGTCATACCGGGAGGAGCCGGCGACGGTCGCCGTGATTTGAACGGGCATGGCACGGCAATGGCCGGCTTGATCGCTGCATCGGGTCAAGGTGGGGGAGCTATGGGCGTGGCGCCTCGGTCGAAGATCCTTCCGGTGCTAGTAACACCAGCCAGTGGCTCCGGTGAGGCAGATGCCTTGGCGGACGGCATCGAATACGCCCTTTCGAATGGCGCGGAGATCATCAACATTTCAAGCGTGGGTGGGACAAGCCAACGACTGATCAGGGCGATCAACATGGCCCTCGCAGCGAATGTTGTCATCGTTGCGTCCGGTGGCAATCGACCTGAGGATAGCTACGTTGGCTATCCCGCAAGCGAGCCGGGCGTCATTGCCGTCGGTGGTGTCGACAAGCACGGAAACCATGCCGCGATCTCTGTCACCGGCCCGCAGATCGACGTGGTGGCACCGGCGGTGGAGATCTACAGCACTGGGGTCAACGGCGGTTATCGCGTCGGCACAGGCACCTCCGATGCCACGGCGATCGTGGCCGGTGCCGCAGCGCTGATCCGGTCCAAGTACCCCAACCTCCCCGCCGAGGAGGTCGCTCACCGCCTGACCGCCACCGCGATCGACAAGGGCCCACCCGGCCGCGACGACGAGTACGGCTACGGCGTCATCGATCTTGTCGCCGCCCTCACGGCCGACGTCCCCCCGCTCGGCTTCGAAACACCGTCGGTCACGACGCCTCCCGCGAGCGCGGCCGAGAAGGACAACGACACCGCGCGTGGCCTGGCGACGCTGGGTGTGCTGCTGGCAGCGGGCGGCGGCTACCTGGTCTGGCGGCGACGTCGACGCGCCGACGACCCGCCGCCGCGGATCAGCCGGTAGCGTCGGTGGGATGTCGACCTCCGTGCCGCTGCGCCTCGTGCTCGCCTCGCAGAGTCCCGCCCGCCGCAAGCTGCTTCAGGCCGCCGGGATCGAACCCGACGTGCTGGTGAGCGGCGTCGACGAGTCGCAGGTGGTCACCGACCGCGCCGAGGAGCTGTGCCTGGAGTTGGCCCGGCTGAAGGCGGAGGCGGTGCGGGGCCGGCTGCGTCCCCACCCGGACGAGCGGACGCTGGTGCTCGGCTGCGACTCGGTGCTGGCGTTCGACGGGGAGATTCTGGGCAAGCCGGCGGACGCGGCGGACGCGACCCGGCGCTGGCAGCGGATGCGCGGGCGCAGCGGGGTGCTGCACACGGGCCACTGCCTGCTGGACGCGACGCACGAGTCCCGGGCGGAGGCGGTGGCCTCGACCACCGTGCACTTCGCCGACATCAGCGACGCGGAGATCGCCGCGTACGTGGCGACAGGTGAGCCGCTGGCGGTGGCCGGGGCGTTCACCATCGACGGGCTGGGCGGGGCGTTCCTGACCGGCATCGAGGGCGACCCGGGCACCGTGGTGGGGCTGTCCCTGCCTCTGCTGCGCGGTCTCCTCGGCGAGTTGGGGCTGAACATCACCGACCTGTGGACGAAGGTCGCGCCCGGGGGCCAGGACATCGAACATCTCGGCTAACGTCCGGTCATGAGCACGAAGCCGTTGCCGCTGACCCCGGAACTGCACGCGTACCTCGTGGCGCACGGATCCGCCCCCGACGAGATCGTCCGGGAGCTGGCCGAGGAGACCCGCGCCGCCCTTCCCGCCCAGGCGGACATGCAGGTCGCGCCGGAGCAGGCCGCGTTCCTGACCTTCCTGACCCGGCTGCTCGGCGTCCGGCAGGCGGTGGAGGTGGGCACGTTCACCGGCCTCTCGTCGCTGGCCATCGCCCGGGGCCTCGCCGAGGGCGGTCGCCTGACCTGCTTCGACATCTCCGAGGAGTACACGGGCGTGGCCCGGCGGTACTGGGCCCGCGCGGGCGTCGAGGACCGGATCGAGCTGCGCATCGGCCCCGCGAAGGACACCCTCCGCGAGTTGCCGCAGGAGCGTTACCTGGACTTCGCGTTCATCGACGCCGACAAGGTCGGCTACCCGGTCTACTGGGACGAGCTGGTGCCCAGGATGCGTCCGGGCTCGGTGATCGCGGTGGACAACACGCTGCGTGCCGGGCGGGTGCTCGCCCCGCAGAACGCGGACGACCGGGCGATCGCCGCCTTCAACGACGAGATCCTCGCCGACGTCCGCGTCGAGGTTGTCATGCTCCCCATCGCCGACGGGGTGACCCTGGCCCGGGTGCTCTGACCGAGCAGCGCCGGTCCGGCGGTCACGCGGCGGCGGAGACCGGGGTGCGGTCGTCGCCGGGTGCGGGCAGGCGCAACGCGCGGCCGAGGCGCACGGTGAGCAGGATGGCCGCGGCGATGAAGCCGGGCAGGAGCAGGAAGGCCAGGTGCGGGCCGACGCCGTCGGCCACCCAGCCGAGCGCGACCGGCGCGATCCCGAAACCCACCCCCATCGAGTACGACGCCCAGCCGGCCGCCTTGTCCGCGGCCGGCCCGGCGGCGGCGAGGGCGATGGAGATCGCCAGGGGGTAGTGCAGGGCGTTGCCGAGCCCGAGCACGACCAGGCCGGCGACGGCCAGCCAGCCCACCGGGGCGGACCAGAACAGCGCGAACCCGGCCAGGGAGACGGTCAGCGCGCCGAGCAGCAGCGGCACGGGCGGCCAGCGCAGCGCGAGCCGGCCGCCGGCCAGCCGGCCGGCGAACATGCCGCAGACGATCGCCGCGACGGCCGCCGACGCCCCGCCGGCGCTGAGGCCGGCGTGGGTACGGAGCACGTCCGCGGTCCAGAGCGACAGGCAGACCTCGATCGACCCGGTGACCGACATGAGCACCCAGGCGATCCAGTAGGCCCGCGGCAGCTGCCCCGGCACCGCTCGCTGCCCGAGATCTTGGACAGTTTCCGTTCGGGACGAACGGTAAGTCTCCAAGATTGGCCGCGGGGCGGCGGCGGTGGAAGCGGGAGCCGGGGTGGCGGCAGCCGCGGTAGCGGGGGCGGTCTTCGGCAGGCGTACCCGGAAGGTCACGGCGGCGAGGGCGACCAGGGTGATCAGCCCGACCTCGGCGGCCATCGCGGGCCGCCAGCCGAGGCCGGCGTCCACGGTCGCGCCGATGACCAGCGGCGCGAGGATGCCCATGCCGGCGCAGGCGGCGTTGGCCTCGGTGAGCGCGGCCGGTGCGGCGGGCCCGTGGTGGGCGGTGAGCACGACGCTGACTCCGCTGATCACCATCATGCCGAAGGTGGCGATCACCGCGATGGCGGCGAGGGTGGCGGGCAGCGGGTGGAGCAGACCGAGCGCGGTGACGCCGGCCGCCACGCCGGCGAGGCCGAGCCAGATGGCCGGGCCGCGGCCGAGGCGGCGGGCCGCGGGCGCGAAGAGCGCGCCGCCGGCCAGCGCGCCGACCGCGATGCCGGTGCTGTGCAGGCCGGCCACGGCGGCGCTGGTGCCCTGCTCGTCGCGGAGCAGCGGGACGACGGGGCCGAACCCGTAGAGAAAGAAGCCCCACATCCCCAGCTGGGCGTAGGTCAGCCAGGTCGTCCGGTCACGGGTGAGGCGGGGCACCGGCCTTACGCTACGCGCGCGCGGCCGGCACCCCGCCCTGGTTGAGAGGCAGCTCTCGTCCCCCTCAGCGGACGCTGCGGGCGAACTGCCGGGCGGCCCAGACCACCCCGGCGACGGCGAGCACCGCGATGATCGTCAACCCCTGCCAGACCTTGTCGTTGGCCAGGTCACCGGCGAAGAGCGCCCGCGTGCCGTCGACCGCCCAGGAGAACGGGTTCCAGTCGGCGACGCCCTGGAGCCAGCCGGGGGCGTACATGAGCGGCAGCAGGATGCCGGAGAGCAGCAGCACCGGCTGGGCGACGGTGTTCATCAGCGGGGCGAGCGCGTCCTCACTCTTGACCTTGAGCGCGACGCCGTAGGAGACGGCCGAGGTCATCAGCGCGATGAGGGCCAGCATCAGGTACGCGAGCAGCAGGTAGCCGATGAAGACGCGCAGGTCGAACAGGAGCGCGAGCAGGGTGATGATGACCGCCTGCGCGATCAGCGAGACCACGTCCCGCAGCGAGCGGCCGAGGAGCAGGGCCAGCCGGCTCACCGGGGTGACCCGGGACCGCTCGATCACGCCGGCGCGCAGCTCGGCGATCAGGCCGAAGCCCTGGAACAGGCCGCCGAAGATGGCCAGCAGCACGAGCAGGCCGGGCACGAAGATCTTGTACGCCTCGGCCTGGGTCGACACCCGCAGCGCGGGCTTGAGCAGCGGGGCGAAGAGGAGCAGGTACATCACCGGCTGGAAGACGCCGACGAAGACCCACACGGGGTTGCGCAGCAGCAGCTGGATCTGGCGCTGGAAGATCAGCCAGGTGTCGCGGGCGAGTTTCATGACAGTGCTCCCGATGCTCAGGACTCGCGCAGCGAGCGGCCGGTCTTGGTGAGGAAGACGTCGTCGAGGCTGGGGCGGTGCAGCTCGATCGAGCGCAGCTCCAGCCCGGCGTGGTCGAGGCGGCGCAGCACCTGCGGGATGGCGGTGGCGCCCTCGTCGACGTAGAGGCGCAGGCCGCCCTCGTCGGCGGTCTCCAGCTTGCTGACGTACGCCTCGGTGTCGAGCAGTTCGGCGGCCTGTGGGGTGGTGGCGGCGTCGAGGCCGACCAGCACCACCTCGCCGGAGATCTCGCGCTTCAGCTCGGCCGGGGTGCCCTCCGCGACCACCTCGCCGTGATCCATGATCGCGATCCGGTCGCAGAGCGCGTCGGCCTCGTCGAGGTAGTGCGTGGTGATGAAGACCGTCATGCCCTCGGTGCGCAGCCGGCGGATCTCGTCCCACATGTGCGCCCGGCTCTGCGGGTCGAGGCCGGTGGTCGGCTCGTCCAGGAAGACGATCTTCGGCTCGTGGATGATGCCGAGCGCGATCTCGACCCGCCGGCGCTGGCCGCCGGAGTAGGTCTTGCACTTGCGGTCGGCGTACTCGCTGAGCTGGAAGGCGTCCAGGGCGCGGGTGGCGCGGCGGTTCGCCTCGGCCTTGGAGATGCCGTAGAGCCGGGCGTGCAGCACCAGCTCCTCGCGGGCGGTGGACTCGTCCCACGTGCTGCCGCCCTGGGCCACGTAGCCGATGCGCCGGCGCACCTCGGCCGGGTCCTTCCGCAGGTCGGCGCCGGCGATGGTGGCCTCGCCGCCGTCCGGCTCGATGAGGGTGGCGAGCATCCGCAGGGTGGTCGTCTTGCCGGCGCCGTTGGGGCCGAGGAAGCCGAAGATCTCCCCCTCGGCCACCTCGAGGTTGACGCCCCGGACCGCGTCCACGGTCTTCGTCTCGCGACCCGCGCGGGAGCGGAACGACTTCCGCAGCCCCCTGGTCTCGATCATGTCTGCTCCTGGTCCTCCGGGCCGGACGCGACCGGCCGCCGATGGTCCGCGAGGAGGACGCACGGCTTCCCCACGGCTCGCGCAGAGACTAACGCGATATAACTCTTGTAGTCAACGTTGATTATTCCGCGTCGGGAGCGGCGCCGTGCGTCCAGCCCGACCATCCCTCGGCCTGCTCCAGCCCAGCAGGCAGGTACGACACTCCGGACTCGATCCGCTCGGCGATCCGCTCGCACCAGGCCATGTCGGCCTCGGCCCGCGCCAGCCAGAGCTCGAACATCCAGCCGACGTGCACCGGCTTGCGGGTGCGCACCCAGTCCGAGTCCAACGAGGCGCGCATCGACTCGACGCCGGCGCGGATCAGGTTCGCCCGGTTGCGCAGCGCCGCCGCGGCCTCGTCGCGCGGCATGGCCGGCAGGAACGAGAAGGCCGCCACGAACGGGTCCGACGGCTCGTTGAGCTGCCACCACTGCGCCCGCAGCAGGGTCTCGAACTCCTCGTCCCCCTTCGGCGTCACCTCGTAGGTGGTGCGGGCGGGGCGGGCGCCGACCTGCTCGACGGAGACGGTCCGGAGCAGGCCCTCGTCGGTGAGCTTGCGCAGGGCGTGGTAGATCGAACCGGGCTGCACGTTGGCCCACTTGTCCGCGCTCCAGCTGAGCAGCTCACGGCGTACGTCGTAGCCGTGCACCGGCTGCATCCACCGCACCAGGCCCAGAATCATCATCCGTGTTGCCGACACCGGACAAGCGTAATAGCCAAATTTGACTACAGTGCGGCATCCCACACTGAGCGATCGTTAGGGCCGAATCCCCGGCCGATACACTCCCGGCAACGACCTCGGGAGGAGCCACCAAGGTGCGCAAGGTACTCATCGCCAACCGCGGCGAGATCGCCGTCCGCGTCATCCGCGCCTGCCGCGACGCCGGCCTGGCGAGCGTCGCCGTCTACGCGGACTCCGATCGGGACGCCCTGCACGCCACCCTCGCCGACGAGGCGTACGCCCTGGGCGGCGACACGGCGGCCGACAGCTACCTGCGCATCGACAAGCTCATCGACGTGGCCGCCAAGGCGGGCGCCGACGCGGTGCACCCCGGCTACGGCTTCCTCTCCGAGAACGCCGACTTCGCCCAGGCCGTCATCGACGCCGGGCTGACCTGGATCGGCCCCACCCCGCAGGCGATCCGCGACCTCGGCGACAAGGTGACCGCCCGGCACATCGCCCAGCGGGCCGGCGCGCCCCTGGTCCCCGGCACCCCGGACCCGGTGGGCAACGCCGACGAGGTGATGGCCTTCGCCGTCGACCACGGCCTGCCGGTCGCCATCAAGGCGGCCTTCGGCGGCGGCGGGCGCGGCCTCAAGGTGGCCCGCACCATGGAGGAGATCCCGCACCTGTTCGAGTCGGCCACCCGCGAGGCGGTCGCCGCGTTCGGCCGGGGCGAGTGCTTCGTCGAGCGCTACCTGGACCAGCCCCGCCACGTCGAGGCGCAGGTCCTGGCCGACCAGCACGGCAACGTGATCGTGGTGGGCACCCGCGACTGCTCGCTGCAGCGCCGGCACCAGAAGCTGGTCGAGGAGGCCCCGGCGCCGTTCCTCACCGAGGCCCAGCGCCGGCAGATCCACGACAGCGCCAAGGCAATCTGCCGGGAGGCCGGCTACCACGGCGCCGGCACGGTGGAATACCTGGTCGGCGCGGACGGCACCATCTCCTTCCTGGAGGTCAACACCCGGCTCCAGGTGGAGCACCCGGTGACCGAGGAGACGGCCGGCATCGACCTGGTCCGCGAGCAGTTCCGCATCGCCGACGGCGAGAAGCTGCGGTTCACCGAGGACCCGACCCCGCGCGGGCACGCGATCGAGTTCCGGATCAACGGTGAGGACCCGGGCCGCAACTTCCTGCCCGCCCCGGGCACCATCACGGCCCTGCGGCTGCCCACCGGCCCGGGCGTCCGGGTGGACACCGGCATCTCGGCCGGCGACGTGATCGGCGGCAACTTCGACTCGCTGCTGGCCAAGGTGATCATCGTCGGCGAGACCCGCACCGAGGCGCTGGAGCGGGCCCGCCGCGCCCTGGACGAGATGGTCGTCGAGGGCATGGCCACTGCGCTGCCCTTCCACCGCCTGGTGGTCCGCGACGAGGCGTTCACCGCCGAGCCGTTCACCGTGCACACCCGGTGGATCGAGACCGGGTGGAACAACACGGTCCCGGCCTTCACCGCCCCCGCCGGCGCCGTCGAGGGCCCGGCCGAGCGCGAGACCGTCGTGGTCGAGGTGGGCGGCAAGCGGCTGGAGGTCACCCTCCCGGCCGGTCTCGGCGCGGGTACGGCGGTCGCCGCGCCCGCCGGCAAGAAGCCGGCCCGCCGGGGCGGCGGCGCCAAGGCCGGCGCGGCGGTCGGCGGCGACGCGCTCACCTCGCCCATGCAGGGCACCATCGTCAAGATCGCCGTGGCGGACGGGGACACCGTCGCCGAGGGGGACCTCGTGGTGGTCCTGGAGGCGATGAAGATGGAGCAGCCGCTGCACGCCCACAAGGCCGGCACGATCAGCGGGCTGTCCGCCGAGGTCGGCGCGGTGATCACCGCCGGCGCCGCCATCTGCACCATCTCCTGACGTCCGCGGCGGTCCTGTCGGCCGGGGGTGGTTTGGGCCACCAGCGGCGGCAGGACCGGCCGCGACCAGGAATGATGGCCGGGTGCGGTTCCTTCATGGCGCGGTTCCCGCGCACGACCTGACCTACAACGACGTCTTCATGGCGCCCAACCGATCCGAGGTGGGCTCCCGGCTGGACGTCGACCTTGCCTCGGCCGACGGCACCGGCACCACCATCCCGCTGGTCGTGTCGAACATGACCGCGGTGGCCGGCCGGCGGATGGCCGAGACGGTGGCCCGGCGCGGGGCCGTCGCGGTGATCCCGCAGGACATCCCGATCGAGGTGGTGGCGAACGTCGTCGCCTGGGTCAAGCAGCGGCACCTGGTGCACGACACCGCCATCACGCTCGGCCCCACGGACACCGTGGGCGACGCCATCCACCTGCTGCCCAAGCGGTCGCACGGCGCGGTGATCGTGGTGGACGAGGCCGGTCGCCCGCTCGGCGTGGTCACCGAGGCGGACACGGTCGGGGTGGACCGCTTCGCCCAGCTCCGGCACGTCATGTCCACCGAGCTGCACACCGTGCCGGCGGACGCGGACCCGCGTACCGGCTTCGACCGGCTCTCGGCGGGCCGGCGGCGGCTCGCCCCGGTGGTGGACGCCGAGGGCCGCCTGGTCGGGGTGCTGACCCGGTCGGGCGCGCTGCGCGCCACGCTGTACAAGCCGGCGGTGGACGACCGGGGCCGGCTGCGCGTCGCCGCCGCGGTGGGCATCAACGGCGACGTGACCGGCAAGGCGGCCGCCCTGCTGGAGGCCGGGGTGGACACCCTCGTGGTGGACACCGCGCACGGGCACCAGGAGCGGATGATCGCGGCGCTGCGGGCGGTCCGCAAGCTCGACCCCGGGGTTCCGGTGGCGGCGGGCAACGTGGTCACCGCGGACGGCGTACGCGACCTCGTCGAGGCGGGCGCCGACATCATCAAGGTCGGCGTCGGGCCGGGCGCCATGTGCACCACCCGGATGATGACCGGCGTGGGCCGCCCGCAGTTCTCCGCGGTGCTCGACTGCGCCGCGGCGGCCCGCTCGCTGGGCCGGCACGTGTGGGCCGACGGCGGCGTACGCCACCCGCGGGACGTGGCGCTGGCGCTCGCGGCGGGCGCCTCGAACGTCATGATCGGCTCCTGGTTCGCCGGCACCTACGAGTCCCCCGGGGACCTCTACACCGATGCCGACGGCCGGCGCTACAAGGAGAGCTTCGGCATGGCCTCGGCCCGCGCGGTGAGCGCCCGGACCGCCGAGGACAGCGCGTTCGACCGGGCCCGCAAGGCGATCTTCGAGGAGGGCATCTCCTCGGCCCGGATGTATCTGGACCCGACCCGGCCCGGCGTCGAGGACCTGATCGACGAGATCATCTCCGGGGTGCGCAGCGCGTTCACCTACGCGGGCGCGCGCAACCTGGAGGAGTTCCACGAGCGGGCGCTGGTCGGCGTGCAGAGCACCGCCGGCTACACCGAGGGCATGCCGCTGCCGACGAGCTGGTGACGCGGCGGCCGGGTCCCTCGCCCCAGGGCGCGGGGGACCCGGCCGTCAGGGGAAGAGCCGGCTGATCACGGTGCGGGCGGCGGCCTCCGGGTCGGGGCCGACGCGGGACGGCAGGGCGCCGGAGAGCCAGAGCGTGGCGAAGCCGTGCACGATCGACCAGGCCGCGAGCGCGTCGACGTCCGGCCCTCGCCCGGTGCGCCGGGCCACGCCGGTGCGCAGCAGCTCGCCGGCCCGGGTCCGCGCGGCCACCACCGCCGGGTCGTCGGGGCGGTAGAGGTCGGGGCGGAACATCACCTCGAAGTGCGCCCGGTGCCGGACCGCGAACCCCACGTACGCCACCCCGGTGTCGACGAGGTCGTCGCCGGCGTCGCGCAGCGCCTCGGCCAGCAGCTCGAAGCCCTGCGCGGCGAGCGCGGTGAGCAGCCCGGCCTTGTCGCCGAAGTGGTGGGCGGGGGCGGCGTGCGAGACGTCGGCCCGCCGGGCCAGGTCGCGGAGGCTCAGCGCGGCCGGGCCGGACTCGGCCATCACCTCCACCGCCGCGTCGAGCAGGGCGCGGCGCAGGTCGCCGTGGTGGTACGCGCGGGACTGGGTCATGCGAGGCACTCTAACTTGCCATTGACAAGATGGCCGACCACAACCCCTGTTCGGCTGACCGCGTAAATAGTTTGGGGCCTTACCGTCCGGGAGCTAACCTAACGCCCGTGAACATGGGACCGCTCGTCCGCTTCCCCGACGCCCTCCAGCACGCGCCGCTCGGCCGGCTCATCTCGATCGCCGGGCACATCGTGGAGCAGCACTGGGGTCGCTACCTCGCCGAACACCACGGGCTCACCTCCGCCGGCATGCGGGTGCTGCTCGTCCTGCTGCGGGCCGGCGACAGCACCCACCGGGAGATGGCCGAGCGGTGCTTCGTCCGGCCGGCCACCCTCACCGGCATCGTCGACACCCTGGAGCGCGACGGCTTCGTGGCCCGGCGGCGGGAGCCCCACGACCGGCGCAGCGTCCAGCTCAGCCTGACCGACAAGGGCCGGGAACACGCCCTCGCCATCATCGACCTGATCCACAGCAACCGACCCCTGACCTCGGTCGACGCGGACCCGGCGAAGCAGGCCGTGATCCGGGAGTTCCTCACGGAAATCATCACGAGCATGTCCGACGGGGACCTTCGCCGGTTGAACCGGAACAGCGAGTCCCACACCGAAGACCCATCCGGGAGCCGTCCGTGCTGATCCGCCTGCTCCGTACCCACCTGCGCCCGTACCGGCGGTTGCTGGCCGCGGTGGTGGCCTTCCAGTTCGTCGGCACGATGGCGTCGCTCTACCTGCCGAGCCTCAACGCCGACATCATCGACCGGGGCGTGGCCGTCGGCGACACCGACCAGATCATGCGTACGGGCGGCTGGATGCTGCTCGTCAGCCTGCTCCAGATCTCCTGCTCGATCATCGCCGTCTACCTGGGCGCGAAGACCGCGATGGGCTTCGGCCGGGACGTCCGGGCCGGCATCTTCGCGCACGTCAACAGCTTCTCGGCCCGCGAGGTGGCTCGGTTCGGGGCGCCCTCGCTGATCACCCGGAACACCAACGACGTCCAGCAGGTGCAGATGCTGGTGTTGATGAGCTGCACCATGCTGGTCGCCGCGCCGATCATGAGCGTCGGCGGCGTGGTGATGGCGCTCCAGGAGGATGTGGGGCTCTCCTGGCTGATGCTGGTCTGCGTGCCGGTCCTGGCGATCATGCTCGGCCTGATCACCCGGCGCATGGTCCCCGGCTTCCGGCTCATGCAGACCCGGATCGACACGGTCAACCGGGTGCTGCGCGAACAGATCACCGGCATCCGGGTGGTCCGGGCCTTCGTCCGCGAGCCGTACGAGACCGAGCGCTTCCGGGTGGCGAACACCGACCTGACCGCGACCGCCCTGCGGATCGGCCGGCTCCAGGCGCTGATCTTCCCGGTGGTCATGCTGGTCCTCAACGTCTCCAGCGTCGCGGTGCTCTGGTTCGGCGCGGAACGGGTGGACTCCGGTCAGATCCAGGTCGGCGCGCTCACCGCCTTCCTGCAGTACCTGATGCAGATCCTCATGGCGGTCATGATGGCCACCTTCATGCTGATGATGGTGCCCCGGGCGGCGGTCTGCGCCGAGCGGATCGTCGAGGTGCTGGACACCGACTCGTCGGTGGTGCCGCCGGTCGAGCCGATGATCGCGATGACCCGCCGCGCGGAGCTGGAGTTCCGCCGGGTCTCCTTCCAGTACCCCGGGGCGAGCGCGCCGGTGCTGCACGACATCTCGTTCCGGGCCAGCCCCGGCCGGACCACGGCCATCATCGGCTCCACGGGCGCCGGCAAGACGACCCTGCTCACCCTGATCCCCCGGCTGGTCGACCCGACCGCCGGCGCCGTGCTGGTCGACGGGGTGGACGTGCGGCTGCTGGAACCCGACGAGGTGTGGCGCCGGATCGGGCTGGTGCCGCAGCGGCCGTACCTGTTCAGCGGCACCGTCGCCAGCAACCTCCGCTACGGCAACCCGGACGCGACCGACGCCGAACTGTGGGCGGCGCTGGAGATCGCCCAGGCCCGGGACTTCGTCGCGGAGATGCCGGGCGGCCTGGAGGCGCCGATCGCGCAGGGCGGCACGAACGTCTCCGGCGGCCAGCGGCAACGGCTCGCGATCGCCCGCGCGCTGGTCCGCCAGCCGGAGATCTACCTGTTCGACGATTCCTTCTCCGCGCTCGACCTCGGCACGGACGCCCGCCTGCGGGCCGCGCTGAAGCCGGTCACCGCGGACGCGGTGGTGGTGATCGTGGCGCAGCGGGTCTCCACGATCATCGACGCCGATCAGATCATCGTGCTCGAGGACGGGGGCGTCGTCGGAATGGGACGACATGACGACCTGCTGGTGACCTGCCCGACGTACGCCGAGATCGTGGCGTCCCAGCAGACCGCGGAGGTGACCGCGTGAGCGGCGTACCGGGGCAGAAGCCGTCGCCGGGGGCGAAAGCCGACGGGGCGCCGCCGCAGCGGCTGCCCGCGGCCGGGCGGCGCGGCGGCGGTGGGCCGCCGTGGATGGGCGCCGCCATGCCGGCGGAGAAGTCGATGAACTTCGGGCCGTCCGCCCGCCGGCTGCTGGGCCGCCTCCGGCCGCACCGGTTCTCGCTGGCCGCCATCATCACCCTGGCGGTGGCCAGCGTCGGGGCGAGCGTGATCGGGCCGAAGATCCTCGGGCACGCCACCGACCTGATCTTCGCGGGAGTGGTGGGCCGGCAGATTCCCGCCGGCACCACCCAGGAGCAGGCGGTGGCGGCGGCCCGGGCCGCCGGCAACGACAACTTCGCCGACATGCTGGCCCGGATGGACATCGTGCCCGGCGCGGGCATCGACTTCACGGCGCTGGGCCGCACCATCACTCTGGCGCTCGCCCTCTACCTGGGCGCCAGCCTGCTGATGTGGTGGCAGGGCTGGCTGCTCAACGGGGTGGTGCAGCGCACCGTCCTGCGGCTGCGCGCCGATGTGGAGGAGAAGCTCAACCGGCTGCCGCTGCCCTACTTCGACAAGCAGCCCCGGGGCGAGCTGCTCAGCCGGGTCACCAACGACATCGACAACATCTCGCAGACCCTGTCGCAGACGCTCAGCCAACTGCTCAGCGCGCTGCTCACTGTGGTCGGCGTGCTGGCCATGATGGTGTGGATCTCGCCGCTGCTGGCCCTCGTCGCCCTGGTGGCGGTGCCGCTGTCGGTGGTCGTCACCCAGCAGATCGCCAAGCGGTCGCAGCGCCGGTTCATCGCGCAGTGGCGGCACACCGGTGAGCTGAACGGCCTCATCGAGGAGACGTACACCGGCCACGAGCTGGTCAAGGTCTTCGGCCGGCAGCGCGAGGCGCAGGCCGCCTTCGCGGCCAAGAACGAGGAACTGTTCCAGGCCAGCTTCGGGGCCCAGTTCATCTCCGGGATCATCATGCCGGCGATGATGTTCGTGGGGAACCTCAGCTACGTCGCGATCGCCGTGGTCGGCGGGCTCCGGGTGGCCTCCGGCTCGATGAGCCTGGGCGACGTGCAGGCGTTCATCCAGTACTCGCGGCAGTTCACCCAGCCGCTCACCCAGATCGCCTCGATGGCCAACCTGCTCCAGTCCGGGGTGGCCTCGGCCGAGCGGGTGTTCGAGGTGCTCGACGCCGAGGAGCAGGCCCCGGACCGGCCCGCGCCGCCCCGGGTCACCGGCCGGGTCGAGTTCGAGCACGTCAGCTTCCGCTACGACCCGGACAAGCCGCTGATCGACGACCTCTCGCTGGTGGCCGAGCCCGGTCACACGGTGGCCATCGTCGGCCCGACCGGCGCCGGCAAGACCACCCTGGTCAACCTGATCATGCGGTTCTACGAGCTGGACGCCGGCCGGATCACCCTGGACGGGGTGGACATCAGCTCGCTGCGCCGCGACGAGCTGCGCGGCCGGATCGGCATGGTGCTCCAGGACACGTGGCTCTTCGGCGGCACCATCCGGGACAACATCGCGTACGGGCGGCCGACCGCCACCGAGGAGGAGATCCTGGCCGCGGCCCGGGCCACCTTCGTGGACCGGTTCGTGCGCAGCCTCCCCGACGGCTACGACACCGTGATCGACGAGGAGGGCAGCAACGTCAGCGCCGGTGAGAAGCAGCTCATCACCATCGCCCGGGCGTTCCTCGCCGAACCGTCGCTGCTCATCCTCGACGAGGCGACCAGCTCGGTCGACACCCGCACCGAGGTGCTGCTCCAGCGGGCCATGGCGGCGCTGCGCACCGAGCGGACCAGCTTCGTCATCGCGCACCGGCTCTCCACCATCCGCGACGCCGACCTGATCCTCATGATGGACCAGGGCCGGATCGTCGAGCAGGGCACGCACGACGAACTGGTCGCCGCGAACGGCGCCTACGCCGAGCTCTACCGGTCGCAGTTCACCGCGGCGGTGGTCGAGGAGGACGCCGCCGCGCCGCTGCCGGTCGGCGGGCCGCCCGGACGGCCCGGCGGACCGCCCGGAGGGCCCGGCGGACCGCCCGGAGGGCCTGGAGGGCCCGGCGGGCCGCCCGGGAAGCCGGCGGCCGCGCCGGCCGGGCGCTGACGTGGACGCCACGAGGGGCGACCCGGCCGGGGCGGGCCGCGTGCGGTCAGGCCGGCGGGAGCAGGTCGGCCGAGCGGGCGGCCACCACGCCGGCGACCAGCGCCAGCGCGTCGGCCACCGGCATCGGGTCGAGCCCGCGCCCGTCGCGCAGGCGCAGCGAGACCGCGCCCTCGGCCGCCTCCCGGGGGCCGATCACCCCGAGGTACGGGACCCGGCGGCGGGCCGCGTCGCGGATCCGGGACCCCAGCGAGCCGGCCAGGTCGACCTCGGCCCGCAGCCCGGCGGCCTCGGCCCGGCGGGCCAGCTCGACGGCCTCGCCGGCCTGCCCGTCGTCGACCGGGAGCAGCACCAGCTGCACCGGGGCGTACCAGGCCGGGAAGGCGCCCGCGTGCACCTCGATGAGGTACGCGAACAGCCGCTCCATGCTGCCGACCAGGCTCCGGTGCACCATGACCGGTCGCTTCCGGCGCCCGTCCGCGTCGGTGTACGACAGGTCGAACCGCTCCGGCTTGTCGAAGTCGAGCTGGATGGTGGAGATGGTCGACTCCCGGCCGGCCGCGTCGACGATCTGAATGTCGATCTTCGGGCCGTAGAAGGCGGCCTCGCCGGGGCCCTCGTGGTAGTCCACCCCGTCGAGCGCGACGCGGAGCAGCTCCTCGGCCCGCGCCCAGTCGGCGTCGTCGCCCACGTACTTCTCTCCCGGCCCGCGCAGCGACAGCCGGAACCCCGCCGGCCGGACGCCGAGCGCGGCGTGCGCCTCGCGGATCAGCCGCAGGATCTCCCGCACCTCGTCGCCGACCTGCTCCAGCGCGCAGAAGTTGTGCGCGTCGTTGAGCGAGATGGCGCGCACCCGGGACAGCCCGCCGAGCACCCCCGAGCGTTCCGCCCGGTACATCCCGCCGATCTCGGCGACCCGCAGCGGCAGCTCCCGGTAGGAGCGGCCCCGGGCGCGGAAGACCAGCGCGTGGTGCGGGCAGAGTGCGGGGCGCAGCACGAACTCGTCGTCGGCGCTCAGCCGCATGGGCGGGAACATGTCGTCGGCGAAGTAGCCGAGATGGCCCGAGAGCTCGAACAGCTCCCGTTTGCCCAGTGGGGGCGAGTAGACGTGCCGGTAGCCGGCCCGGCGCTCCAGCTCCCGCACGTACTCCTCGACGGCGTGCCGGGCGGCGGCGCCCGCCGGCAGCCAGATCGGCAGCCCGGCGCCGGCCAGCGGGTCGGAGACGAACAGCTCCAGGTCCCGGCCGAGCCTGCGGTGGTCGATCATGTCGCTCTCCTTGATCGGGTACGACCCGGAGGCGAACTGACCCGGAACGCCGCGAGGCCCCGGAGCGGATCGCCCCGGGGCCTCGTCGACGGAAACGTCAGTGCGGCGCGCCGGGGATACCCGGCGTCGTGGTCAGCACCGCGCTACGCATGCGGCGACGGTACGCGCGGCGACGCGGCGGACGCACCTCGATTTCGCGACGCACCCGGATCCGGTGCGGTGGGGGCGGGTCGCCGGCACGGGACCTGCCGGCGACCCGCGGCGGCCCGGCCGTCGGGAACGGGGGACCCGACGTCTCCGGAGCCGCGCGCCGCCAACGGTACGCCGCGGATCGGCGATCTGCCGCCCGCCCCGGCACTCGGCGACGCCCCGGCTGCCGGTCACGTTCGGCGGCGCCGCATCGTTGAACACCAGTGGCCTGCGGGTGTCGGCCGTCACCGCCGGGCAGGGCTCCTCGCGGTGACGCGGGACACGCCGTCAGGCTCGGTCCGGTCTGACGGGGAACTCCGGCGAGGTGGCGGTCGTGGCCGAACTCATCTCTGACGTCGCGTCGCCCACCTGGGCGTACGCGCTGCTGCTCACCCTGCTGGTCGCCGACGCCTTCGTGCCGGTGGTGCCGACCCAGGTCGTCATGATCACCAGCGGGGCGCTGACCGTGTACGGCGGGCTCAGCCTGCCGCTGACCATCGCGGTCGGCGCGCTCGGCGTCTTCGCCGGCGACCTCGCCTGCTACCTGCTGGGGCGGACCGCCCCGACCCGCCGCGCGCCGCGACACGCGACCCCGGGACGGGCCCGGCGGGCCGCCGCCCGGGTCACCCGCGGGCTGCGCGAACCGGGGCCACTGGTGATCCTGCTCTGCCGGTTCGTGCCCGGGGGCCGGATGGCGGCCTGCTTCTCGGCCGGCCGCAGCCGGTACCCCTACCGCCTCTTCGTCCTCTACGAGGCCGCCGCGGCCATCTGCTGGGCCGCGTACGGGACGCTGGTCGGTCACCTCGGCGGGGCCGCGCTGACCGAGTCGGCGTGGCGGCTGCTGCTGATCGGCGGTGCCGCGGCGGCCGGGTTCGCGGGGGCGGGCTGGGCCATGACGGTGATCAGCGCCCGCCACTCCCGCACGGCGGGCGAGGCGACGGCCATGCCGCTGGCGGACGCACGATTTCCGGAACACCTCATCGGCCTGAAGGAAGACCAGCCATGACCCACGAAGTGAACCCGCGCGACGTCCGAGCCAGGGCCACGAAGGTCGACCCGACCTGGGACGAGCCCGACCGCGTGGCTCGGCGCGCCCATCTGCGGGAGCAGATGCTCGCCTCGGTCAGCGGTGTGCAGCTCGCCGAGATCCGCGAGCAGTTGGGCATGACCCAGACTCAGCTGGCCGAGGCCGCGGGGCTGCCGCCCGCGCGAATCAGCCAGATCGAGAACGGGGAGAGCAGCAACCTGGAGACGCTGAAGGCCTACGTGACGGGCCTCGGCGGGCATCTCGACGTCGTCGCCCGGGTCGGAGACATCCAGTTCGACGTGGCCTGAGTCCCGGCCACCCGGACAACCGGTAGGGGGCGACCCCCGGATCGAAGTGGGTGGTGGTCCCGGATCCGTTTCGGGCGGTTCCGGCGACAGGCTGAGGCATGCCTGGAACCCGGAGCAGTGGTCTGCTGGCCCTCGGCGGGATCGCCCTGGCGGCGGTGCTCACCGTCGTCGGTCACCTCGAGGTGAACGACAACCTGAATCCCTGGTCGCTGACCGTCAGCGACTTCGCCGTCTCCGACCGGGGCGGCGTGATCGACACGGCCATGGCGGTGCTCGCGGCGGCCACGCTCGTCCTCCTGCCGGCGCTGCGCCGGGCCGGCGCGGGCCGCCTCGCGGGGGCGCTGCTGGTGGCCTGGTCGGCCGGCCTGATGGCCGCCGCCGTGGTGCCCACCAACGAGCCCGGCCTGCCCATGGACGCCGCCGCCTACGTGCACCGGTACGCCTCGGTGGTGGCCTTCCTGGCCCTGCCCGTCGCCGGCTGGCTGCTCGCCCGGCGGCTCGGCGGGCGGGCCGCCGGGTGGGTGCGCGGCCTCGTCCTGACCAGTCTCGTGCTGGCCGCGGCGATGGTCTGGTCCGCCTACCCCGGCGACCGCCTGCTGATCGGCCTCGCCGAGCGCCTGCTCATCCTCGCCGAGGTCGCCCTGCTCGCGGTCGTCGCCGGCATCCTGGTCCGCCGCGAGATCGGCGAGGTGGCCGTTCCCCGGCTCCGGGACCACCCCCACCTCACCGAGCTGGCGGTGCCGGCCCGGCAGCGCGAGGTCACTCCAGCTCGTGGAGCATGAGCTGGCGGGCGGCCTCGGTGATCGAGCCGGACAGGCTCGGGTAGATCGTGATGGTCTGGGCCAGCTCGTTGACGGTGAGGTTGTTCTCCACCGCCATGGTGATCGGCAGGATCAGCTCGCTGGCCTTGGGGGCCACCACCACGCCGCCGATCACCTGGCCGCTGGCCGGCCGGCAGAAGAGCTTCACGAAGCCGTCGGCCAGGTCGGCCATCTTCGCCCGGGCGTTGCCGGAGAGCGGCAGCATCACCTGGCGGGCCGGGACCTTGCCGGCGTCGACCTCGTCCTGCGAGACGCCGACGGTGGCCAGCTCCGGGTCGGTGAAGACGTTCGCCGCGACGGTACGCAGCCGCAGCGGCCGGACCGCCTCGCCGAGCGCGTGCCACATGGCGATCCGGCCCTGCATGGCGGCGACGCTGGCCAGCGGCAGCACCCCGGTGCAGTCGCCGGCCGCGTAGATGCCGGGCACGTTGGTCCGGGAGACCCGGTCGACCGTGACGTAACCGCCCCGGGCCAGCTCCACGCCGTACTCGGCGAGGCCCAGGTCGCCGGTGTTGGGGATCGAGCCGACCGCGATCAGCGCGTGCGAACCGGCGACCACCCGGCCGTCGGCGAGCACCACCTCGACGCCGTCGCCGATCCGGCGGACCGCCTCGGCCCGCGAGTTGTTGAGGATGGTCATGCCCCGGTTGCGGAACACCCGCTCGATCGCGGAGGCGGCGTCGGCGTCCTCGTGCGGCATGACCCGGTCCCGGCTGGACACCAGGGTGACGTCGACCCCCATGGCCAGGTAGGCGCTGGCGAACTCGGCGCCGGTCACGCCGGAACCGACCACGATCAGGTGCTCGGGCAGTTCGGGCAGGTCGTAGACCTGGCGCCAGGTCAGGATGCGCTCGCCGTCGGGCAGCGCGGTGGGGAGCTGGCGCGGGGTGGCGCCGGTGGCGATCAGCACGGTGGTGGCGGCGATCGAGTACTCCTCGCCACCCCCGGCCGGCGTGACGATCACCCGGTGGGTGTGACCGAGGGTGTCCTCGCCGAGCCGGGCGGAGCCGGCGACGAACTCGACACCGGCCTTGACCAGCTTGGTGTGGATGTCGGCGGACTGGGCCAGGGCGAGCCGCTTGACCCGCTCGTGCACGGTCCGGGCGTCGACCGTGACGGCCTCCAGCCCGTCGGAGTGCACCCCGAACTCCTCGGTGTCGCGGTAGCCGGTGACCACCTCCGAGCTGGCGATGAAGGTCTTGGACGGCACGCAGTCGGAGAGCACGCAGGCGCCGCCGGCCCCCTCCGCCTCGACCACGGTGACATCAGCGTCCAGCTGGGCGGCGACCAGTGCCGCCTCGTAGCCGGCCGGCCCCCCGCCGATGATCACGATCTGGCTCACAGGGCCATCCTTTCGTTCGCGACTGCGGGGCTCCGCTCCGCTGCACTCCTCGCGCTCACCGCGCTCGCCCCCGACCAATGCTCACAGTGACTTTCTTCTCCCCGTCGCGCTCGACACGCACCGTCGTATTCTCCCCCACCCGTCGGCCGGGCTATCGTCATCGCCGTGCGTCTTTACGCCGCTTACGGCTCAAACCTGGACCCCGCCCGCATGCGTGCCTACTGCCCGCATTCGCCGATGGTGGGCACCGGTTGGCTGGAGGGGTGGCGGCTCACCTTCGCGGGCGAGGACGTCATCGGCTGGGAGGGCTCGGTCAGCACCGTCGTCGAGTCGCCGGGCGACCGGGTCTTCGTGGCGCTCTACGACATCCACCCGTACGACGCGGCCCAGCTCGACGAGATCGAGGGTGTGACCTCCGCGACGTACCGGAAGCTGACCGTGCGCGTCTCGACGCTCGACGGGGACGTGACCGCGTGGGTCTACGTCTTCGACGGGTACGAGGGCGGCCTGCCGACGTCGTGGTACCTGTCGGAGATCGCGAACGCGGCGGAGAAGGCGGGTGCGCCGGACGACTACGTCACCGAGCTGCGGTCCCGCCCCACCGGCACCGCGTCCGCGTAGCGCGTCTCCCACCTCTCCAGTGTGCTCCGGGCGGTTCCCCGGGCGAGCGGCGCCCCCGGGACGGGTCGCGTATCACACACCCGCGGCGGGAACGCTCCGCTCGTACATGTCGGTCCAGCGCCCCTCGGCCAGCCCGACCGAGCGGTAGAGGGTGACCGGCGCGGTCGGGTTGGCCAGGTCGACGCCGAGACCGGCGCCCGCCCGGCCCTTGGCCGCGTAGACGGCGAAGGCCCGGCGCAGCAGCGCCGCCCCCACCCCGCGCCGCCGGTACGCAGGCAGCACGGACAGCGTCCGCACCCAGCCCATGCCCTGGTCGAGCGCCTGGTCGGAGGACTGGAGAGCGGCGGCCGGCTCCCCGTCGACCTCGGCCAGGAACCACTCGTCCCACACCTTGCCGTACGACGGGAGCTGCTCGCGCCACTGGTCGAAGTCGACCGGCTCGTAGTCGGGGGTGTCGCGGAACGCCGTGTCGAAGATCCGGTGGAACAGCCGCAGGTCGGCCTCGTCATCGGCGCGCAGCGGCCGGACGGTCACCCCGGCCGGGGGCGCCGGCTCGGCGGGAAGGTCGGCCAGCGACCGGGTCATCCGGATGTACCGCTTGATCCGGGTGAAGCCGGCCTCGACCAGCTCGCCGGCCCAGCGAGTCTCGGACGCGGAAACGCCGGTCCGGGCGGTCAGGGCGGCCAGGCCTCGCTCGGCAGCCCGCTCGGCGACGCGGTCGAGCAGCCGGGCCAGCAGCGGGGCGCGCAGGTCGGCGGCGCGGTCCGGGTCCACCGACACGTCCACCCACTCCCGGCCCACCCCGGTGGGGTTGCTCAGGATCGCCCAGGCCACCGCGGTGCCGTCCGGGTCGGTGACCAGCCAGGAGTCCCGGGCCGGGTCGACGAAGGGCGCGGTCAGCGCGTCCCGGACGTCCTCGGCGTCGAAGTCGGGGTAGCCGACGGCGAAGGTGTCGGCGGCGTGCACCACCGCCAGGATCGCGGGCACGTCGTCGAGGGTGGGGCGGCGGGCGGTCCAGCCGGCGGGGAGCGTCACGTGGCAGATCCTGACAGCCGCCCCGGCGGGCGCGCTTCCCATTTATCCGCCGCGCACGTGCAGTCGCGCGGCGGTGAGCAGGTTGAGCAGTTCCGCGCCCTCGCCGGGGCCGAGGGCCCGGAACGCCGGGGACACGAGCCGGTCGGTCACCGCCTCGGCCCAGAGCCGCCGCCGCACCAGCGGCCCCACCGGCGGGTACGGCGGCGACCAGCCGCACGCCGCGGCCCCGGCGTCCCCCTCGGGCCCGGCCAGCACCGCCTCCAGCGGTGTCATCCCGGCGGCCCGCACCGCCAGCAGGTACGCCCCGGCGAAGTGCTCGCGGAGCAGCAGCAGCGCGACCGCCGCCCGGGCGCCGGGTGTGGGGTCGTCGACCGGCATGGCCCGCCAGGCGGCGAACAGCGGCATGCCGCTGCCGTCCGCCGCGTCGACCACCCGGCACAGCAGCGCGCCGAGACGGGCGGCCTCCGGTGCGTCGCCCAGGTTGGTGGCGCCCCAGCGGCAGCACTCGGCCAGGTTCGCGCCCGCCACCTCGATCGGTGGGACGGTCCGCACGGCCGCATCCCAGCCGTCGGCGACCGCCTCCGGGGCGATGAAGCCGAGCGCGGCGGCGACCGTCTCGGCGCGCACGTCGCCGAGCGCTCCGGCCCGCCCGGTGATGTAGAAGGCCCAGCCGGAGATGCCCAGCAGCCGGGCCCGGCGCAGCGTCGACGGGCAGCGGGAGAACGCCTCCCCGAGCTCCAGCACCAGCGGCTTGCTGGCGGCGGCGACCTGCTCCGGGGTCATCGGCGGCACCCCACCGGCCGTCCACCGTGGTCATCCATCACGATCAGTCTGCCTCGTGGCCACCCTCCGCGGCATCCCCCTCTTCGGCGTCCAGCGCCTCCAACGCGGCCTCCACCTCACCGGTGCGCCGGCGGGCGGCCGTCAGCGAGCGTTCCGCGCCGCGGCGGGCCAGCTTGGCCCGGCTCAGCTCCTGCTCGGCCACCGCCCGGCGGCGTTCCAGCTCGGCCAGTTCGGTCTCGATCCGGTCCAGCGTCGCCACGCCGTCCCGTTCGGCGTCGGTGGCCCCGGTCAGCTCCGCCTCGGCCCGGTCCTGGTCGTCGCGAGCCTTGGCCAGCTCGCGTTCCACGGCCCGGCGGCGCTTCGCCCGCTCGGCCCGGGCCGCCCGCTCGGCGGCCCGCTGGTCGCGCGTTCGCCGCGTCTCGGTCCGCTCGGCCGCCCGGTCGGGTACGGCGGGTTCCTCCTCGCCACCCCCGGTGACCAGCCGCAGCTGCGGCCGGGGCACCTCGCCGAACCCGGCGTAGTGGCTGGGCCGCAGCAGCCGGCCGGCGCGTACCTGCTCGGCCACCTCGGTGTCGGAGAGCGCCGCGTTCAGCGTCGCCTCGACCTCGCCGAGCGGCAGCTTCCCGGCCGGCGGTGCGCCCGGCTCGGCGGCGGCCAGCTTGCGTACCTCGGCGACGAGCGCGCCCACGACGGCCCGGCGCTGCGCGGAGAGTTCGCGGAGCTTGCCGCCGCGCAGGTCCCGCTGCGCCGAGCGGAGCGACTCGGCGAGCTGCGCCAGGTCAGCCACCAGCTCCGGGCGGCGGATGGCCAGCAGGTTGACCAGCCAGGCGGCGACGGTGGGACGGCGCAGCTTGGCGATCTCCCGGGCGGCCTTCGGGTCGCCGGCGCGGCGTGCCTCGGCGACGGCCGCGTCACGGGCCGCGACGAAGCGGTCCGGCGGCGTCGCGTAGAGCCGCTGGACCAGGTCGGGGGGTGGACCGGCCATGCTCGCTCAGGCGTCGATCCGGGTGCCCGGTTCCAGCCGCCGGTACTCGGTCTTCGACAGCGCGGTGTACTGCCGGTCGAGCACACCGAAGCCGTTGTCGTTGAGCAGCGCGTCGTGCAGCGCGAAAGCCCGGCGCGGGGCGACCGCCCGGATGAAGTCGACCACCTCGGAGAACTTCGACCAGGGCGCGTGGATCGGCGCGAAGAGGGTGTCAACCTGGACCTCGTCGGGGACGACGAGCGCGTCGCCCGGGTGGTAGACGACGTCGTTGATGAGGTAGCCCACGTTCGGGACGACGGGGATGTCCGGGTGGATGATCGCGTGCTGACCGCCGTACGCGCGGACCGCCACCCCGGCCGCGGTGAACGACTCGCCGGGCGTGACCACGGTCAGCGCCTCGGCGGCATCGCCGAGCAGCGCGGTGAGGGAGGCCGGGCCGTAGATCCGGGCGGGCCGCCGGTCCAGCTCCCGGGTCAGCGCCTCGACGTTCACGTGGTCCGGGTGCTCGTGGGTGATCAGCACCGCGTCCACCCCGTCCAGCGCCTCGGGCTCGCTGAAGACTCCGGGGTCCACGACCAGCACTCCCCCGTCGTGCTCCAGCCGTAGGCAGGAGTGGGCGTACTTGGTGACCTGCATCGTGACTCCTCGATTATCGAATCGTGACGTCCTCAGCGCAGTCTGCCGGAACCGGCGCGGTGTCGCGTCGCGTCCGACGTATCGGTCCCGCAGCGGGGCCGTCGAAGGATCGGAGCGCGGACATGAGGATACGGGACAGCCGCTGTCGGGGCCGGGCGCTCGCGGCGGCCGGGCTGCTGCTGGTGCTGGCCGCCGGGGCGTGCAGCTCGGGCGGTGACTCGGGTGACAACGCGGGCTCGGCCGCGCAGCCGCCGGCGCTGGCGGGCGGCGACACGGCGGCGCGGGACCAGGCCGCGCCGGAGAAGGCGCAGTCCGGTGCCGGTGGCGCGGACCTGCGGGTCGACCAGCGGGCGATCATCTACACCGGAACGCTCCAGGTGCGGGTGGACGACGTGGAGCGGGCCGCCCGCGAGGCGAGCACGGCGGTGACGGCGGCCGGCGGCTTCGTGGGCGGCGACCAGCGCAACAGCGACGCGGCGGACGCCCGGGCCGAGCTGACCCTGCGGGTGCCGGCGGACCGGTTCACGACCGTGCTGGAGGCGCTGGTCAAGCTCGGCGAGCAGGAGCGGCGCGAGGTGCGGACCGAGGACGTCACCGAGGAGACCGTGGACCTGGACGCCCGGATCGCCACCCAGCGCGCCCGGGTGGACAGCGCCCGGCGGCTGCTGGCCCGGGCCACCTCGATCAACGACCTCGTCACGCTGGAGAACGAGGTGGGCCGCCGGGAGGCGGACCTGGCCTCGCTGGAGGCGAAGAAGCGGCGGCTGGCCGACCTGACGGCGCTCTCCACCATCACGGTGACCTTCGTCGGCCCGGAGGCCGCGGCCGTCGAGGATGAGGAGGACCTCGGCTTCCTGGCCGGGCTGCGCGGCGGCTGGTCGGCGTTCCTGGGCTCGCTGCGGGTGGCGCTCACCGTGCTGGGCGCGGTGCTGCCGTTCGCGGTGGCGATCGGCGTGCCGGTGGCGCTCGTGCTGGCCCTGGCCCGTCGGCGCGCTCGCCGTACGCCCCCGGGCGGACCGGCGCTGCCGGACGGTCCGGTGCCTAGCGGGCCGCCGCCAGTGCCCGCAGCGCGGTCTGGACCATGAGACGTACGCCGACCGGGATGGCGCGCTCGTCGACGTCGAACGACGCCCGGTGCAGGTCCACGTTGGGCCCGTTCCGGCCGACGCCGAGGCGGGCGAGCGCGCCGGGCACGTGCTCCAGGTACCACGAGAAGTCCTCGCCGCCCATGCTCTGCGGCGTCTCTGCGATGCCCTCCGGCCCGAGCGCGGCCGCGGTCGCGGCGGTGAACACGCCGATGGCCCGGGCGTCGTTGGTGACCGGCGGCCGGCCACGCAGGTACTCCAGGTCGACGGTGGCGCCGGTGGGGGCGAGGACGTCGCGCACCACCTGAGCCACGATCTTCGGGGCCTGGTCCCAGGTGTCCCGGTCCATCACCCGCAGGGTGCCGGCGGCGCAGGCCTCGGAGGGGATGACGTTGTAGCGGGTGCCGGCCGAGGCGTGGCCGAACACCAGCAGCAGCCCGCTGTTGGCCGGCACCCGGCGGCTGACCAGGGTCGGCACCTCGGTGACCAGCCGGCCGAGCGCGTCGACCAGGTCGACGGTCAGGTGCGGGCGGGCGGTGTGCCCGCCCGGGCCCGTGAGCCGGACGGTGACGTTGTCGGCGGCGGCGGTGATCGGGCCGACCCGCAGGCCGACCTTGCCGACCGGCAGGTTCGGGTCGCAGTGCACGGCGAAGATCTGCACCACGTCGTCCAGGCCGCCGGCCTCGATGACCTCCAGCGAGCCGCAGGGCAGGATCTCCTCGGCCGGCTGGAAGATGAGCCGCACCCGGCCGTCGAGCTGGCCGAGGTCGGCGAGCTGGGCGAGCAGCATGCCCACGCCGAGCATCACGGTGGTGTGCACGTCGTGGCCGCAGGCGTGGCAGACGCCGTCCACGGTGGACCGGTACGGCACGTCCTTCGGGTCGGTCAGCGGCAGCGCGTCGATGTCGGCGCGGAGCGCGATCACCGGGCCGTCGGGGCGCCCGTCGATGTCGCAGATGACGCCGTTGCCCTTCGGCAGCAGGCGCGGCTTCAGCCCGGCGAGGGAGAGCTCCCGGTGCACGAGGGCGGCCGTCTCGAACTCCTCGCCCGACAGCTCCGGGTGGGAGTGGATGTGACGTCGGGTGGCGATGAGGCCCGGTACGCGCAGCGCGAGCAGATGGTCGAGCTCCAGGGGCAGGGGCTGGGAGCCGGTCGGCGCCTCCGGCCAGGACGACGCCAGCGGGCTGCCGGAGGGCAGCGTCAACGCACTCGTCACGTCGAATTCTCGATCACTAGAGATGGAAGGATCATCGGGGAGAACAGCAGACAGCCTAGACCTCCGGCGGTGACGCTGCGCAACATCTTTCGCGTAGCGGTCGGACCGCGCAGCGTCACGAATGCCCTGGTGGGAGGGCTCGAATATCTGCGGGACAGCAGGTAGATCGCGGTCGAACGCCGTCATCTGCCCCACACCTCCTACAACGCGTAACCGATTCAACGGTCACCAAAACACTGGCCGTCGTTCCGAATTGTCGCATTAGTCGAGACAATTAACTGCCGCTCGGGCAATTGCGCGACAACGGTCGGCTGTCGGACGACTCCTCACCGTGACATGTCGACCCCGAGTGCGACCGCACAGGCTGTCCGTCCCGTTCACCCGACCGGGTTACCCGCAATCCCGATCCGCACACGCGGGCCGCCTCCGGCCACGCTGCCCGGCGGCTCCGGGAGCGGCGCCCGGGCGGCGACGCCCGGGGAGGATCCGCACCGAGCCGTCACCGCCCCCGCCGCATGCGGGGAGACCACCGACTCTACGCCGCCGCACCGGCGTTCGCCCAGGTCAGGGCGGTCGGGAACACGACGGCGGCCCGCGCCGGACACCGCGTCGGGTGCCGGCCGGGCCGCCGTCGTCGTCGTCAGAACCGGTCGCTCGGCCGGTGGATCCCCCACACGTCGCGCAGCGTCCCGCACACCTCACCGACGGTGGCCCGGGCGCGCAGCGCGTCCTTCATCGGGTAGAGCACGTTCGCGTCGCCCTCGGCCGCGGCCCGCAGCTCGGCCAGCGCCCGCTCGACCGCACCGGAGTCGCGCTGGGCGCGGAGCTTGGCCAGCCGCTCCGCCTGGCCGACCTCGATCGTCGGATCCACCCGCAACGGCTCGTACGGCTCCTCCTCGTCGATCTGGAACCGGTTGAGCCCGACCACCACCCGCTCACCCGAGTCGATCTCCTGGGCGATCCGGTACGCGGACTGCTCGATCTCCCGCTTCTGGAAGCCCGCCTCGATGGCGTCCACCGCCGAACCGTGGTCGAAGACCCGCTGCATCAGCTCGTCGGCGGCCGTCTCCAGCTCCGCGGTCATCGCCTCCACCACGTACGACCCGGCGAACGGGTCGACGGTGGCGGTCAGGTCGGTCTCGTACGCCAGCACCTGCTGGGTGCGCAGCGCCAGCCGGGCCGCCTTCTCGGTGGGCAGCGCGATCGCCTCGTCGAAGCTGTTGGTGTGCAGCGACTGGGTGCCGCCGAGCACCGCACCGAGGCCCTGGACCGCCACCCGGACCAGGTTCACCTCCGGCTGCTGGGCGGTGAGCTGCACGCCGGCGGTCTGGGTGTGGAACCGCAGCATCAGGGACTTCGGGTTCTTCGCCCCGAACTCGTCGCGCATGAGCCGGGCCCAGATGCGCCGGGCCGCCCGGAACTTGGCGACCTCCTCCAGCAGGGTGGTGCGCGCCACGAAGAAGAACGACAGCCGGGGCGCGAAGTCGTCCACGGCCAGCCCGGCGGCGAGCGCCGCCCGGACGTACTCCACGCCGTTGGCCAGGGTGAACGCGATCTCCTGCGCGGGCGACGCGCCGGCCTCGGCCATGTGGTAGCCGGAGATGGAGATGGTGTTCCACTTCGGCACCTCGGCCCGGCAGTAGGCGAAGGTGTCGGCGACCAGCCGCAGCGAGGGCTTCGGCGGGAAGATGTACGTCCCCCGGGCGATGTACTCCTTGAGGATGTCGTTCTGGATGGTGCCGTTGAGCGCCGAGCCCGGCACCCCGGACTCCTCCGCCACGAGCTGGTAGAGCAGGAGCAGCACCGAGCCGGGCGCGTTGATGGTCATCGAGGTGGAGACCTTGTCCAGCGGGATGCCGTCGAAGAGCGTCCGCATGTCCTCGATGGAGTCGATGGCGACGCCGACCTTGCCGACCTCGCCGTGCGCGATCGGGTCGTCGGAGTCGTATCCCATCTGGGTGGGCAGGTCGAAGGCGACGGAGAGGCCCATGGTGCCGGCGCGCAGCAGCTGGTGGTAGCGGGCGTTGCTCTCCGTGGCGGTGCCGAAGCCGGCGTACTGCCGCATGGTCCACGGCCGCGACGTGTACATCGTCGGGTAGACGCCACGGGTGTACGGGAACTCGCCCGGGCCGCCCAGCCGGGAGTCCAGGTCCTCCGGAAGGTCCGCCGCCGTGTAGACGTCCTTGATCGGGAAACCCGACTCGCTTGACCGCGCTTCGCTCATTACCGGATGGTAGGACGCGGTCGCCGTTCGTTGGGTGAGGGATACCGCACACCCGGCGACGCGCGGCGACCGGAGGTGAGTACCTGGCCACATACCGTCGAGTAGGTAAACGTCCGCCGCGTCGGGTTTCGCATCGGGCGTCGGAACCAGCAAGATAGTGGGGTTGTGTCCCAGCCCCCTCGATATCCCCCGGTGGCTTTTCTGTGACTCAGATCCCGACGTGGAGCGGCGGACCCGCCAGTCCCCCCACTGGACGCGCAGCACCCGGCACCACCATCGGTGGCCGCTACTCGCTGCGCTCGCCGGTGGGCAACGGCGGCATGGGCACGGTCTGGCGCGCGACAGACACCCTGCTGCGCCGCGACGTGGCGGTGAAGGAGGTCGTCCTCCCGCCGGGGCTCGCCCCCAGCGACCGCGACGCACTGTACGAGCGGACCCTCCGCGAGGCCCGCGCGGCCGCCGCGATCCAGCACCCCGCCGTGGTCCAGGTCTACGACGTGGTCACCGAGGGCGGCCGCCCGTGGATCGTGATGGAGCTGCTGGACGCCCGCAGCCTGGCCGACATGGTGATCGAGGACGGGCCGGTCGCGCCCCGCGCGGTCGCCAAGATCGGCATCGCCCTGCTCGGCGCGCTGGAGGTCGCGCACGCGATCGGCGTGCTGCACCGCGACGTCAAGCCGGCCAACGTGCTGATCTGCACCGACGGCCGGTGCGTGCTGACCGACTTCGGCGTGGCCCGGATGCCCACCGACGTGCAGCTCACCACGCCCGGCATGGTGCTCGGCTCGCCGCATTTCATCTCGCCCGAGCGGGCCATGGGCCAGGAGTTCGGCCCGCCCAGCGACCTCTTCTCGCTCGGTGTGACGCTCTACACCGCCGTGGAGGGGCGTCCCCCGTTCGACAAGGGCGACCCGATCGAGACCATGCACGCGGTGGTCGAGGACCCGCCGGCCACGCCGCAGCGCAGCGGCCCGCTGACCCGCGTGCTGATGGGCCTGCTGGAGAAGGACCCGGCCCGCCGGCTGGACGTGCACACCGCGCGGGGCATGCTGCGCGAGCTGCTCGCCGGCCCGCTGACCAGCACCGCCACGGCGGTCAACTCGGTCACCGACCCGTACGCCGTGGTGCCGGTGCAGCGGCCGTCGACCCCGCCGGCGATCATCACGCCCGAGCCGAAGCCGGGCGGCCAGATCGGCGGCCGGGCGATGATCGGGCCCGGCGAGTCGCTGACCGACCGGCTCACCGCCCTGCGCCGGGGTGAGCGCCCGGACTCCACGCCGGCCGGCGCCGCCGCGCTCGACGAGACCAGCGCCGACGCGCTGGCCGGCCCGCTGCACACCCCGACCGGGGCGATGTCCGCGTCCGGCGCGGCCCCGGAGGCCACCCAGCGCATCTCACCCGACGCCACCCAGCGGCTCGGCCACACCGCCGGCCCGGACGCCACCCAGCGGGTGTCCGGCCACCCGGACGCCACCCAGCCGGTCTACGGCCGGAGCGCCGACGCCACCCAACCGGTGTACGGCGGCAACCAGTGGTCGGTGCCGGGCACCGGCCAGCCGTGGGCGACGTCCCCGGGCGGCGCGCCGGCCGACGGAGGCGCGCTCGGCCGGGCCAAGGGTGCCGGCGGCCAGCTCCTCGGCCGGGTCCGGAGCTGGCCGCGCAAGGTCCAGCTCGCCGCCGCCGGCGGCGTGGCCGTCCTGCTGCTGGTCGGCGTGATCGCGCTGACCAGCGGCGGCGACGACGCGCCCCCGCCGATCGTGGGCGCGCTGCCCAGCGCGACGGCGGAGGCTCCCCCGGTGGAGATGCAGGCGCAGTCGGTCAAGGGCATCAACGTGCAGGTGCCGAAGGGCTGGGACCGCAAGACCGGCGGCGTCTTCGTCGACTTCGTCGATCCGGGTACCGCGGGCCGCAAGGTGCGCGTCCTCGCCGAGGACTGGAGCGGCACCTCGGTCAGCTGGGCCGAGTTCGCCTCCCGCAACCTGCGCGACAAGAGCAAGTCGTGTGCCAAGCCCTACGAGCAGCTGGAGATGAGCGAGTCGACGCTCGCCGGCAAGCCGGCCGCCGGTTTCGAGTACACCTGCGGCGACGGCGACACGAAGCGACACGGCATGTGGCGCGGCGTGGTGCAGGACGGCAAGGTCTACTCGTTCTACCTGACCGCCAACGAGGCCGACTTCGCCGCGAGCAAGCCGATCTTCGAGGCGATGGCGCGGTCGTTCCAGCTCACCGGAGCCAACTGAGTCGAGGCCGACGGCCGACGGTGATCCGCCGCCATGCTTTCATGAGGCAATGGCGGCGGACACCACTGACCTTGACGACCTTCGCGCCCGGGCCGAGCGCTGGCTCGACGACGACCCCGACCCGGCCGACCGGGACGAGCTGCGCGCCGTCCTCGACGCGCTGCCGGGCAGCGCGCCCGAGCTGGCCGACCGGTTCGCCGGCCCGCTGACCTTCGGCACCGCCGGGCTGCGCGGCCCGCTGCGGGCCGGCCCGAACGGGATGAACCTCGCGGTGGTCACCCAGGCCGCCGCCGGGCTGGTCGGCTGGCTCGCCGCCCAGGGCGGCGAGGGCCCGCTGGTGATCGGGTACGACGCCCGGCGCGGCTCGCGGGCCTTCGCCGAGCGCACCGCCCAGGTGGCCACCGGCGCGGGTCGCCCCGCGCTGCTGCTGCCCCGACCGCTGCCCACCCCGGTGCTGGCCTTCGCAGTGCGGCACCTCGGCGCGGTGGCCGGCGTGATGGTCACGGCCAGCCACAACCCGCCGCAGGACAACGGCTACAAGGTCTACCTGGGCGCGCAGCTCGGCGGGGAGCTGGGCGCCGGCGCGCAGATCGTGCCGCCGGCCGACGCCGGCATCGAGGCGGCCATCCGGGCGGTCGGCCCGCTGGCCGGGGTGCCGCTCGGCCCGGCCGGCCAGGTGCTCGGCGACGACCTGGTCGCCGCGTACGTGGAGCGGGCCGCCGCGGTGGTCGATCCGGCCGGCCCAAGGGACCTCAAGGTGGCGTACACGCCGCTGCACGGGGTGGGCGCCGCCGTGCTGACCGCCGCCTTCGCGCGCGCCGGTTTCGCGACGCCCGGCGTGGTGCCCGAGCAGGCCGAGCCCGATCCGGCCTTCCCGACGGTCAACTTCCCGAACCCCGAGGAGCCGGGCGCGGTGGACAAGCTGGTCGCGCTGGCCGGCAGCACCGGCGCGGACATCGCCATCGCCAACGACCCGGACGCGGACCGGTGCGCGGTGTCCGTGCCGGCGGACGGGTCGTGGCGGATGCTGCGCGGCGACGAGGTGGGCGCGCTGCTCGCCGACCACCTGATGCGGCGCGGCGTGACCGGCCTGTACGCCACCACGATCGTCTCCTCGACCCTGCTCCGGGCCATGGCCGCAGCGCGGGGCCTGCCCTACGACGAGACGCTGACCGGGTTCAAGTGGATCGTCCGGGCCGGGGGCGGCCGGGAGCCGCTGGTCTTCGGCTACGAGGAGGCGCTCGGCTACTGCGTCGCGCCGGAGCACGTCCGGGACAAGGACGGCATCACGGCCGCGCTGACCGTCGCCGAGCTGGCCGCCGGTCTCAAGGCCGCGGGCCGGACGCTGACCGACCGGCTGGACGAGCTGGCCGCCGAGTTCGGCGTGCACCACACCGACCAGCTCTCGGCCCGGGTGGAGGACCTGCGGCTGATCGCCGAGATGATGACCCGCCTCCGGGCGGCCACCCCGGCTTCGCTGCTCGGGCACCCGGTCACCGAGGCGCTCGACCTGCTCCCCGAGGCGGATGTGGTCATCCTGCGCACCGACGCCGCCCGGGTGGTGATCCGCCCCTCCGGCACCGAGCCGAAGCTCAAGGCGTACCTGGAGGTGGTGGAGCCGGTGACGGACGGCGACGTGGCGTCGGCCCGCCACCGCGCCCAGGCCGCGGTGACCGAACTCCGCAGCGAGATCGCCGCGGCCCTCGGCCTCTGACCAGCCGCAAGCAGGGGCCCCTTCTTAACGCTCGGCGTTAAAAGGGGCCCCTGCTCTACCGGAGGCGTTAAGAAGGGGCCCTTCCTTAGCGCTTGCCCAGGGCGGCGTCGATCGCTTGCGCCAGGGCGGCGATGACCAGGCTCACCGAGGGGCGGACGACGCTGTCGTCGAGGCTCACCGTGCCGGAGAAGCCGGCGCCCGTGGCGATCTCCTCCAGGCGCTTGCCGGCCTCCTCGGCGGCCGTGCCGGTCAGGCCCAGCGCCGGCTCCATCCGCAGCACCGCGACCAGGGTGGCGAGCGCGGCGGTCCGCTCGTCGGGGAGCTGCCCGGCAATGAGCGCCTCGGCCAGCCGCTGCCGGATGTCGGCCTCCACCGAGGCGTCCGCGACCGGGTAGCGGTGCACGTGGATGAAGCCCAGCTCGGTCTCGTCGATGTCCCGCACCACGCCCCGGCCGCAGAGGTCACCGAGGATCCGGTCGCGGAGGCCGTGCCGCAGCCGCTGCACCCACGAGGACGGGGTGTGCGGGGTGTCGGCGGCGATCCGGGCGAGGACCTCGTCGGCGATCGGCTCCCCGGTCGGCGCCGGGTCGAGCAGCGCCAGGTTCCCGTCGGCGTACGCGATCCGGCCGGCCAGGGCCAGCTCGACCAGCACCGCGGCGGCCATGCCGAGGTCCAGGCTGATCCGCGGCATGGTGGCCTTGCCGGTTTCGTCGTCATAGGCGAGGAGCAGCAGCTCTTCGGCGAGCGCAACACCAGTCATGGCCCGAGACGGTAGCGGCTGGGCGCACCCCGCGCACGGACTCGCCGGGTCCGGTGTCGGGGCGGCCCGCCGGCGCTGCCGGCGGGCCGGTCCGTGGGTCAGAAGCGGGGCATGCCGCCGAACTGGCGGTCCCCGGCGTCGCCGAGGCCCGGGACGATGAACATCCGGTCGTTGAGGCCCTCGTCGATCGACGCGGTGACCAGGCGCAACGGCAGCCCGGACCGCTCCAGCCGCTCGATGCCGGCCGGCGCGGCCAGCACGCAGAGCACGGTGATGTCGGTGCAGCCGCGGTCGGCGAGCAGCCGGCAGCCGTGCTCCAGCGAGCCGCCGGTGGCCAGCATCGGGTCGAGCACCAGCACCGGCAGGCCGGCGAGGTCCCGGGGCAGCGACTCCATGTACGCGCGCGGCTCGTACGTCTTCTCGTCGCGGGCCAGGCCGACGAAGCCCATCGACGACTCGGGCAGCAGGCCGAGCGCGGCGTCGGCCATGCCGAGACCGGCCCGCAGCACCGGCACGAGCAGCGGCGGGTTCGCCAGCCGGGTGCCCTCGGTGCCGGTGACCGGGGTCTGGATCGAGTACTTCTCGACGGGGAACGAGCGCGCGGCCTCGTACACCAGCATGGTGGTGAGTTCGTGCAGCGCGGCCCGGAACGACGCGGAGTCGGTCCGGGAGTCCCGCATGGCGGTCAGCCGGGCCTGGGCGAGCGGGTGGTCAATGACGTGTACGTCCACGATCGCTCAACCTACCGGTCCCCGCGCGGGCGCATCGCGGGTGCGGGCGGACCAGCGACGCCGCTCACGTGCAGCACCGCTGATCGGCGTGACGTGACCAAGATCACCCGACGCGCGGGTGCGTAGTATTTGGGGCATGACGGCGACAGCGACGTCGGCCCGGTCGGAGCTCTCCGAGCTGGGACGATCCGAGACCGCTCTGCGGACCTTCCTGCACGGCCTGCCCGGCGTGGACCAGGTCGGCGCGGAGCAGCGGGCGGCACAGCTCGGCACCCGCTCCATCAAGACCACCGCCAAGGCCCAGGCCATCGACCTGGCGATCCGGATGGTCGACCTGACCACGCTCGAAGGGGCCGACACCCCCGGCAAGGTGCGGGCGCTCGCCGCGAAGGCGCTGCGCCCCGACCCGGCCGACCCGTCCTGCCCGCACGTCGGCGCGGTCTGTGTCTACCCCGCCATGGTCCCGTACGTGGCCGAGGTGCTGGCCGGCAGCGGCGTGCACCTGGCCAGCGTGGCGACCGCCTTCCCGTCCGGCCAGGCCCCCCTGGAGGTCAAGCTCGCCGACACCCGGGCGGCCGTCGCGGCCGGCGCGGACGAGATCGACATGGTGATCAACCGGGGCGCCTTCCTGTCCGGCCGCTACAAGGAGGTCTACGACGAGATCGTGGCCACCAAGGAGGCCTGCGGGGACGCGCACCTCAAGGTGATCCTGGAGACCGGCGAGCTGGCCACCTACGACAACGTGCGCCGCGCCTCCTGGCTGGCCATGCTGGCCGGCGGCGACTTCATCAAGACCTCCACCGGCAAGGTCCCGGTCGCGGCGACGCTGCCGGTGAGCCTGGTGATGCTGGAGGCGGTCCGCGACTTCCGCGCCGCCACCGGGCGGCAGGTCGGCGTGAAGCCGGCCGGCGGCATCAAGACCACCAAGGACGCGATCAAGTACCTGGTCATGGTCAACGAGACCGTCGGCCCGGACTGGCTGGACCCGGACTGGTTCCGGTTCGGCGCGTCCAGCCTGCTGAACGACCTGCTCATGCAGCGCACCAAGCTGACGACCGGCGTCTACGCCGGCCCCGACTACTTCACCCTGGACTGATGAGCGCGATGTTCGAATACGCACCCGCCCCCGAGTCGCGCTCGGTGGTGGACATCAAGCCCTCGTACGGGCTCTTCGTCGACGGCAAGTTCGTCGACCCGACCGACGGCGGCAGCTTCAAGTCGATCAACCCGGCCTCCGAGGAGGTGCTGGCCGAGATCGCCGAGGCCGGCAGCCAGGACGTGGACCTCGCCGTCCGCGCCGCCCGGGAGGCGTACGAGCGGGTCTGGGGTCCGATGCCGGGCCGGGACCGGGCCAAGTACCTGTTCCGGATCGCGCGGATCATCCAGGAGCGGTCCCGCGAGCTGGCCGTGCTGGAGTCGCTGGACAACGGCAAGCCGATCAAGGAGTCGCGGGACGTCGACGTGCCCCTGGTCGCCGCCCACTTCTTCTACTACGCGGGCTGGGCCGACAAGCTGGAGCACGCCGGCTTCGGCGCGAGCCCCCGGCCTCTCGGCGTGGCTGCGCAGGTCATCCCGTGGAACTTCCCGCTGCTCATGCTGGCCTGGAAGATCGCCCCGGCCCTCGCGGCCGGCAACACGGTGGTGCTCAAGCCGGCCGAGACCACGCCGCTGACCGCGCTGCTCTTCGCCGAGATCTGCCAGCAGGCCGACCTGCCGGCCGGCGTGGTCAACATCGTCACCGGCGCCGGCGAGACCGGCCGGGCCCTGGTGGAGCACCCGGGCGTGGACAAGGTCGCCTTCACCGGCTCCACCGAGGTCGGCAAGGCCATCGCCCGCGCGGTCGCCGGCACCCGCAAGAAGCTCACCCTGGAGCTGGGCGGCAAGGCCGCCAACATCGTCTTCGACGACGCCCCGGTCGACCAGGCCGTCGAGGGCATCGTCAACGGCATCTTCTTCAACCAGGGGCACGTCTGCTGCGCCGGCTCCCGGCTCCTCGTCCAGGAGTCGGTCGCCGACCGGGTGCTGGAATCGCTGAAGCGGCGGATGGCCCAGCTCCGGGTCGGCGACCCGCTGGACAAGAACACCGACATCGGCGCCATCAACTCGGCCGCCCAGCTGGCCCGCATCCGGGAGCTGTCCGAGGCCGGCGCCGCCGAGGGCGCCGAGCGCTGGTCGCCGCCGTGCGAGCTGCCGGAGCGCGGCTTCTGGTTCGCGCCGACCATCTTCACCGGCGTCACCCAGGCGCACCGGATCGCCCGCGAGGAGATCTTCGGCCCGGTGCTGTCCGTGCTGACCTTCCGCACCCCGGCCGAGGCCGTGGAGAAGGCCAACAACACGCCGTACGGGCTGTCGGCCGGGATCTGGACCGACAAGGGGTCCCGGATCCTCTGGATGGCCGACCGGCTGCGGGCCGGCGTGGTCTGGGCCAACACGTTCAACAAGTTCGACCCCACCTCGCCGTTCGGCGGCTACAAGGAGTCGGGCTACGGTCGCGAGGGCGGCCGGCACGGGCTGGAGGCGTACCTCAATGTCTGAGCGGGTCGCGGTACGCAAGACGTACAAGCTCTTCATCGGCGGGAAGTTCCCGCGCAGCGAGTCGGGACGGTCGTATCTCGTGCAGGACTCCAACGTGTCGCTGGCCTCCCGCAAGGACGCGCGGGACGCCGTGGTGGCCGCCCGGGCCGCCGTGAAGGGCTGGGCCGGGGCGACCGCGTACAACCGCGGCCAGATCCTCTACCGGGTCGCCGAGATGCTGGAGGGCCGGCGCGACCAGTTCGTCGCCCTCGGCGCGTCCGCCGACGAGGTCGACGCGGCCATCGACCGCTGGGTCTGGTACGCCGGCTGGTCCGACAAGCTGCCCCAGGTCTACGGCGGCGCGAACCCGGTGGCCGGTCCGTACTTCAACCTCTCGGCGCCCGAGCCGACCGGCGTGGTGGCCGTGGTGGCCCCGGAGTCCCCGGCGCTGCTCGGCCTGGTCAGCGTGATCGCCCCGGCGATCGTGACCGGCAACACCGTGGTGGTGGCCGCCTCCCCGTCGGCGCCGCTGGCGGCCGTGACCCTGGCCGAGGTGCTGGCCACCTCGGACCTGCCGGGCGGGGTGGTGAACATCCTCACCGGCCGGCTGTCGGAGACCGTGCCGACGCTGGCCTCGCACATGGACGTCAACGCCATCGACCTGACCGGGGTCGCCGACGCCGACCTGGCCGCCGAGCTGGAGGTCAAGGCCGCGGAGAACCTCAAGCGGGTGCTCCGGCCGGCCCCGGCCGACAACGACTGGTACGCCGACCCGGGCATCACCCGGATGACCACGCTCCTGGAGACGAAGACCGTCTGGCACCCGAAGGGCGTGTGAACCCCTTCTACTACGCGAGGTAGGATTACGGGGTGACTCGGCTCGGTGATCTGGAACGTGCGGTGATGGACGTGCTGTGGGACTCGGTCCCCGCCACGTCGGACGGCGTGACCGTGCGCGAGGTCGCCGACGCCCTCGACGGGCGGGAGCTGGCCTACACGACGGTGATGACCGTGCTCGACCGGCTCGCCGGCAAGGGCATGGTGCAGCGCGAGCGGGAGGGGCGGGCCTGGCGTTACCGGCCCGCCGCCACCCGCGAGGCGCACATCGCCCAGCTCATGCTCGACGCCCTCGACCTCGGCGGCAGCCGGGACGCCGCGCTGGTGCGCTTCGCCCGCTCGGTGACCGGCACCGAGGCCGAGGTGCTCCGCGCGGCGCTCAGCGCCGAGGCCGGGCTGACCGACCGGGTCGAGGACCCGCGGGCCGGCGGCCCGGCGCTCGACGAGGCGACGGACCGGTAGGGCGGCCGCCGTGGCGTACGCCCTGCACTTCGCCGCGACCATCCTGGCCTGCTGGCTGACCGCGCAGGTCCTGGCCGCCGCGCGGTGGACCTGGCAGGCCCCGCGGGTGGCGATCGTCTGCTGGCAGGCGGTCGGGCTGGCGCTCGGCCTCTCCGCCATGGGGCTGCCCATGGCGCTCGGCCTGAGCGCGTACGAGCTGCCGACCGGGAGCGCGCTGCTGACCCTCGTCGACGACCTGGCCCACGGCACGTTGCCGGCCGGGCTGGGGGCGCTGCACCTCGGCCTGGTCGGGGTCGGTTTCGGCATCGGGGCGGTGCTGCTCACCACGACCGTGCGCAGCATCCACGGCACCGTGCGCGCCCAGCGCCGGCACCGGGAGCTGCTCAGCCTGGTGGCCCGGCGGGACCCGACGGTGCCCGGGGCGCTGGTGCTCGACCACCCGAGCGCCGCGGCGTACTGCCTGCCCGGGGTGAAGCCCCGGGTGGTGGTCAGCGCCGGCACGCTCAGCCTGCTCGACCGCGCCGAGCTGGCGGCGGTGCTCACCCACGAGCGGGCGCACGCCCAGGAGCGGCACGACCTGGTGCTGCTGCCGTTCACCGCGCTCTGCCGGGCGCTGCCCTGGTTCGGCTGGGTGCGGGACGCGCACGAGCGGGTGGCGCTGCTGGTGGAGATGCGCGCCGACGACAAGGCCCGGGAGCTGCACGCCGGAGCGCCCCTGGCGGGGGCGCTGCGCCGGTTCGCCGCCGCCGGGCACCGGATCACCCCGGCCGGCACGCTGGGCCTGGGCGACCGTGACCTCGACGTACGCGTGCAGCGGCTCATGGTCGCCGACCGGCCGCCGCGGGTGCTCGGCGCCACCGCGCTGTCCGTCGCGACCCTGCTGGTCGCCCTGCCGATCTCCCTCTTCCTGAGCTGACCGACGGGAACCCGACGCGGAGCTGCCACCGGAGCCCATAGGTAGGGAGGCTACGTGTAGGCTCGCTATGACAAGCGAGTCAACTAGTGGGAGGACGGCCATGGACCCCCTGCTCCTCGCCCGCCTGCAGTTCGCCACGACCACCTCGATCCACTTCCTCTTCGTGGTGGTCACCCTCGGCCTGGTCACCCTGCTGGTCGGCCTGCAGACCGCCGGCTTCATCACCGGCAAGCCGGTGTACGAGCGGCTGACCCGTTTCTGGGGCCAGCTCTACGTGATCAACTACGTGCTCGGGATCGCCACCGGCATCGTCATGGAGTTCCAGTTCGGGCTGAACTGGAGCGGCCTCTCGCGCTACGTGGGCAACGTGTTCGGCGCGCCGCTGGCCATCGAGACGCTGGTCGCCTTCTTCCTGGAGTCCACGTTCCTCGGCATGTGGATCTTCGGCTGGCACCGGCTGCGGCGCGGCGTCCACCTGGCGCTGCTCTGGGGCGTCGCGCTCACCGCGTACGCCTCGGCGTTCTGGATCATGGTGGCCAACGCGTGGCTCCAGCACCCGGTCGGCTACGAGGTGCGCGACGGCGTCGCCCACCTCACCGACTTCGGCGCGCTGCTCACCAACCCCACCCTCGGCTTCGCCTTCGGTCACGTGGTCTCGGCCGGCCTGGTCACCGGCGGGGTGCTGATGGCCGCGGTCAGCGCTTGGCACCTGCTCCGGCGCACCCCGGACTATCTGCTCTTCCGGAAGTCGCTGCGGCTCGGCCTGATCACCGCGGCGCTCGCGGTGACCACGCTGCAGGGCTTCGGCTTCGCGCAGTTCGGTCCGGTCGGGGAACTCCAGCCGACCAAGTTCGGCGGCGGGGCCGACCGCGACGCGCTGGTCGCCGAGTGGACGGCGCGGTTCGGCCCGGGCGACTACACCCCGCCGGTGCTGTCCAACGTCGGCCTCGGCTTCATGATCCTCATCGGCTTCACGCTGGGCTGCGTCTGGCTCCTGCTGCCGCTGCTCTGGCGCGACTGGATCATCCGGCTGAAGTTCCCGCTCTGGCTGGTGCTGCTCGGCGTGCCGCTGCCGTTCGTCGCGGTGATCCTCGGCTGGATCGCCCGCGAGGTGGGGCGCCAGCCCTGGGTGGCGTACGGGCTGCTGCCGACCGGGCAGGCCGTCTCGCCGGTGAGCGCCGGCCTGATGCTCACCTCGCTCATCGGGTTCACCCTGCTGCTCGGCACCCTCGCCGTCACCAACTGGGTGCTGCTGGCCCGGCACGCCGCCCGGGGCGCGCACGACCCCGCGCTCGGCCGGCCGCCCGCGCCGGACACCGACCACCACCCCCACCCCGTGTTCGCCTGAGGGAGCCCGCCGTGGAACTCGTCTGGTACGCCCTGCTCGGCCTCTTCTTCGCCGCCTACCTCGTGCTCGGCGGCTACGACTACGGCGTCGGGCTGCTGCTGGCCCGGGGCGCCACGCCCGAGGCCCGGCGGGCCGCCCTGAACGCGGTCGGGCCGTTCTTCCTCGGCAACGAGGTCTGGCTGGTGGCCGCGGTCGGCATCCTGTTCGGCGCCTTCCCCACCCTGGAGGGCGAGTTGCTCTCCGGCCTCTATCCGGCCGTGCTCGGCGCGCTCGCCGGAGTGGTGCTCGTGACGGCCGGGGTCCAGCTCCGCAGCCGGCCGCGCGGCCGGGCGGCCCGCACCTTCTGGGACCGGGTGGTGGTGGCCGGCAGCGTGCTCGCCGCGCTCGGCTGGGGCGCGCTGCTCGGCGCGCTGCTCCAGGGCGTGCCGCCGGCCGACCACGGGCACCCCGCCGGGGTCGGCCACCTGTTCACCCCGTTCGTGGCCGCCGCCGCGCTGGCGCTGCTCGCGCTGGTCGCCGTGCACGGTGCGACCTTCCTCACGCTGCGGCTGCCGGCCGCCGACCTGCCGTCGGTCGCCCGGCTGGCCCGGGGCCTGGTGCCGGCCGCGCTCACCGCGGTCGCCGCCGCCACCGTCCTGGGCCTGCTCTCCGACCGGGTACGCGCCGCGGTGGCCCGCCCGGCGGTCGCCATACTCCTGCCGTTGGTGCTGGTGGCGGCGCTGCTGGCGGCCCGCGCCGCGCTGCGCCGGGGCCGGGCCGGGCTGGCCTTCGCGGCGACCAGCGCGGCGCTGGCCCTGCCGGTGCCGCTGGTCGGCGCGGCGCTCTGGCCCCGGGTGCTGGTCGCCACGGTCGGCCCGGAGTCCTCGCTGACCGTGGCGGACGCGGCCGCGAGCGGGCCGACGCTGGCGCTGCTGGACTGGCTGGCGCTGCCGCTCGTGCCGGTCCTACTAGGCTTTCAGGCGATGAGCTGGTGGGTGTTCCGGGGACGGACCGACGGCAGGGCACCGGTGTACTGGTGAACCGCCGCCCGTTCGACCCGCGGCTGCTGCGCCGGGTCCCCGCGGCCCGGCGCGACCTCGCCGTGCTCGCGGTGCTCGGCGGGCTGACCGCGCTGCTGGTGGTCGCGCAGGCCACCGCGCTGGCCACCCTGCTGGCCACCGCGATCGACGGGCGGCTGCACCGGCCCGCGCTGGCCGGTTTCGTGGCGGCGGTCGCGGCCCGGGCGCTGGTGAGCTGGGCGCAGGGCACGGTGGCGGCCCGGGCGGCGGCGACGGTCAAGGCGGCCCTCCGGGCCGACCTGCTGCGCGCGGTCGGCCGGCACGGCCCCACCTGGGTGGCCGGCCGGCGGGCCGGACAGCTCGCCACCCTGGCCGGGCGCGGCCTGGACGCGCTCGACCCGTACTTCACCGGCTACCTGCCGCAGCTCGTCCTGAGCGTCACCGTGCCGCTGGCCGTGCTGGCCCGGATCGTGCTCGCCGACTGGAGCTCGGCGCTGATCATCGCGCTGACCATCCCGCTCATCCCGGTCTTCGGGGCGCTGCTCGGCTGGCAGGCGCAGGCCGCCACCGAGCGGCAGTGGCGGCGGCTGTCGCTGCTCGGCGGGCACTTCCTCGACATGGTGGCCGGGCTGCCCACGCTGCGCGCGTTCGGCCGGGCCCGGGCCCAGGTCGGCGTCGTACGCCGGATGGCCGACGGGCACCGCCAGGCCACCATGAGGACCCTGCGGATCGCCTTCCTGTCGGCGCTGGTCCTCGAACTGGTCGCCACCCTCTCGGTGGCGCTGGTCGCCGTGCCGGTCGGCATCCGCCTGCTCGGCGGCGGGATCACCCTCTCCACCGCGCTGCTGGTGCTGCTGCTCACCCCGGAGGCGTACCTGCCGCTGCGGGCCGCGGGCAGCCGGTTCCACGCCAGCATGGAGGGGCTGACCGCGCTGGACGAGGCGCTCACCCTCTCCGGGACACCGGAGGCGGCCGCACCGGAAGCCGCGCGGCCGGCACCGGACGGCCGGGGCGAGATCCGCTTCGAGGGCGTGACCGTCGCGTACGAGCGCACCACCGCCCTGCGGGACGTCACGCTCACCATCCGCCCCGGCGAGCGGATCGCCGTCATCGGACCCAGCGGGGCGGGCAAGACCACACTGCTCAACCTGCTGCTCGGCTTCGTCGCCCCGACCGCCGGCCGGGTCACCGTCGACGGCGTGGACCTCGCCGGGGTCGACCTCGACGCCTGGCGGCGCGAGCTGGCCTGGGTTCCGCAGCGGGCCCACCTCTTCGCCGGCTCGCTGGCCGACAACATCCGCCTGGGCGCCCCCGACACCCCGGACGCGAGGCTGGCCGGCGCCGTCACCGACGCCGCGCTGGACGAGGTGGTCGCCGCCCTGCCCGACGGGCTCGGCACCACGCTGGGCGAGCGCGGGCACGGCCTGTCCAGCGGGCAGCGGCAGCGGGTCGCGCTGGCCCGGGCGTTCCTCCGGGACGCCCCGCTCGTGCTCCTCGACGAACCGACCGCCCGGCTGGACAGCGCCAGCGAGGCCGTCGTGCTCGCGGCCACCCGGCGGCTGGTCGCCGGGCGAACCGCGCTGCTGGTCGCGCACCGGCCCGCGCTGCTGGAGGACGCCGACCGGATCCTGCGCGTCGAGGACGGCCGGGTCACCGAGCTGAGCCGCGTACCGGCCGGGAAGGTGACGCCATGACCGACGGACCGGCCGTCCCGGAGCGTCCCGACGGCATCGGGCGGGGCAATCCGCTCCCCGGTGCGGCCGCAGACGGCGCGGGCCGGGGCGACCCGGTGTCCGGTGCAGCCGCGGGCGGCGTGGTGCCGGGGCGGCCCGACCAGCCGGTGCGGGCTGTGCCGGGCGGGGTCGCCCGGGACGGGATCACCCCCGCCGGCCGCGATCCGGGCGCGCCGGCCGCCGCCGAGGTGAACCCGGCGGAACTGCTGCCGGGCGGCCCGGCCCCAACCGTCGCCGCCGCGACGCCCGGCACCGGGGGCGGCGCGAGCGCCGAGCGGGCGGTGCTGCGGCTGGCCCGGCCCTACCTGGGCCGCCTGCTGGGCGCCGGGCTGCTCGCCGCGGCCACCGAGTTCGCCGGGCTGGCCCTGATGGCCACCGCCACCTGGCTGCTCATGAGCGCCGCCGGCCGGCCGCCGCTGGACCGGCTGACCGTGGCGATCGTCGCCGTGCGCGCCCTCGCGGTCAGCCGGGGCGTGCTCCGCTACACCGAGCGGCTGGCCGGGCACGACGCGGTGCTGCGCATGATCACCGACGTCCGGGCCCGGGTCTTCGCCACCCTGGTGGCCCGGCGCGACGCCACCGCCCAGCGCACCGGCGACGCGTTGAGCCGGCTGGTCTCCGACGTGGAGGCGGTGCAGGACCTGCTGCTGCGGGTGCTGGTACCGGGTGCGGCGGCCGCGCTGGTGAGCGTGCTGGCCGTCGGGAGCGCCGCGCTGATCTCGCTGCCGGCCGCGGGCGTGCTCGCCGTCGGGCTGCTGGTGGCCGGGGTGGCGCTGCCCGTGCTGGCCGCCGGGCTGACCCGGCGCGCCGCCGACGAGGTGGCCCCGCTGCGCGGCGCGCTCGCGGTGGACGCGGTCGACCTGACCCACGGCGCCGCCGACCTGGCCGCCTTCGGCGCGACCGGCACGGCGCTGGCCGCCGCCGAGACCCGGGCCGGCCGCCTGGCCCGGCTGGAACGCCGGCTCGCCGCGACCGGCTTCGCGGTGGACGCGGCCGGGGTGCTGGTCGGCGGGCTCACCGCCGCCGCCGTGGTGGTCGTGGCGCTGCGCGCGGGCGTCGGCGGGGTGCTGGTCGGTGTCCTGGCGGTGGGCACGCTGGCCGCCGTCGAGGTGTCCCTCGCGCTGGTCGGGGCGGCCCGGCAGCGCACCCAGCTCCGCGCCGGCCTGGCCCGGCTGGCCGACCTGCTCACCGGGGCCGGGGAGCCGGCGCCGACCGCACCCGCCGGCCCGGCGACCGGCGGGCACGACGTCCGGTTCGCCGGCGTGACCGTCCGCTACCGGGAGGGGGCCGCGCCCGCCCTGGCCGGGGTCGACCTGGACCTGCCCGCCGGCCGCCGGGTGGCCGTGGTGGGGCCGAGCGGCGCCGGCAAGAGCACCCTGGCCGCCGCGCTCACCGGCGCGGTACGCCCCGACGCCGGCCGGGTCACCGTGGACGGCGTGGACGTGTCCGACCTGGCGGACGAGGAACTCCCCCGCGTGGTCGGCGGCCTGCTCGCCGAGGCGTACGTCTTCCACGCCACGGTCCGGGAGAACCTGCTGCTCGGGCGCCCCCGCGCCGACGAGGCGGAGCTGACCGCCGCCACCCGGGCCGCCGGACTGCTGGACTGGGTACGCGCCCAGCCGGAGGGCTGGGAGACCGTGGTCGGCGAGCAGGGCGGGCAGCTCTCCGGTGGGCAGCGGCAACGGCTCGCGCTGGCCCGGGCGCTGCTGGCCACCCCGCCGGTGCTGGTGCTCGACGAGCCGACCGAGGGGCTCGACCCGGCCGCCGCGGACGCGGTGCTCGCCTCGACGCTGGCCGCCACCCCGGCCGGGCACTCCGTGCTGCTGATCAGCCACCGGCTCAGCGGCCTCGCCGGCCTGGACGAGATCGTGGTGCTCGACGCGGGCCGGGTGGTGCAGCGCGGCCGGCACGAGGAGCTGGTGGCCCGGCCGGGCTGGTACCGGGAGCAGTGGCTGCTCCAGGAGGCGGCCGAGCGCGGCTACCTGGCCCTGGCCCCCTGAGCCCGCTTTCCGGGGTTTTCCCCGACGCGGCCGGCCCGGCGCGGTGGCAGGGTGGTGCCATGCGGGGGTACGAGGACATCCGCGTCGACGAGCGGCTGCGCGAGCTGGCCGGGCAGCTGCACGGGCCGGCCCGGCTCAAGGCGGACCTGTTGACCGAGGCGCGGCACGCGCTGGAGGACGCCGTCGAGGCGTACCGGGAGAGGGGCCTGCCGGTCGCGGAGGCCGAGCGGCGGGCGGTGGCCGAGTTCGGCGCTCCGGCTCAGCTGGCTCCCGGCTACCAGGCCGAGCTGGCCGCCGGCGCGCTGCGCGGGCTGGCGCTGCGGGCGCTGGTGGTGGCCACGGTGCTCATGGCCGGCGGCGACCTGACGTGGCGGGGGGCGAGCTGGAGCGACGGCCCGCGCCCGCCGGAGGGCTACCTGTTCCTCTCCGCCTCGGTCAACGACATCTGGGCGGTGGTCGCCGGGCTGGCGCTGACCGGGCTGCTGCTCGACCTGCTCGCCGCCCGGTACGCCACACCCCGGCTGCCCCGGCTGGCCCGCGCGGTGGGCTTCGGGCTGACCGGCGGGCTGGCGGTCGGCGCGGGGGCCGGAGTGGCGCTGTTCGGCTGGTCGGTCCACCTCTGGGACGCGGCGCTCACCTGGCCCCCGATGATCATCGGAGCGGTGCTCGTCAGCGCCGCCTGGTTCGCGCTGGCCCGGGCCGCCCGCTACTGGCTGCTGAGCGCCCGCGGGCCACGGGTCGCCGGCTGACCTCCCGGCACGCCGGCTGGCCCTGGCTCAGGCCGGGGTGGCGGGCGGTTCGTCGGTGCCGAGGAAGCGGCCGACCGTGGCGCTGAACTCGCGCCATCCGGCGCGCTCCCCGGCGAGCGCCCGGCGGCCGGCGTCGGTGAGCTCGTAGGTGCGCCGCTCCCGGCCGTTGACGGTGCTCCAGGCGCTGGCCACGTAGCCGGCCCGCTCCAGGCGGCGCAGCGCCGGGTAGATGGTGCCGGTGGGCAGGTCCAGGGTGCCGCCGCTGCGGGCCCGGAGCGCCTCGATGATCGCGTAGCCGTGCAGGGCGCCCTGCTCCAGCACCGCGAGCAGCAGCGCATCCAGGTGTCCGTGCAGCGCCTGGGCCTTCATGCGTAGTAAGCCTACTTGTCTGCGGGTCGGGACGCCACCGGGGTGCGGCTCCCGGCGACGGCGGGACGCCCACTAGGGTATGTGCGCAGAGTCACTCGGCGGCCGACCGCCGCCGGGTGGGCAACCCGAAAGCACACGGAGGTCAGCGTGGCCCGCCAGTCGCCCCAACGGCCCGACGCCGACGAGCCCGAGCTCGACGACACCACCGCGTCGACCGCAGCAGACGAGGTCGAGGTCGACCGCCCGGCGGCGGACCGCGCGCTCTGGGACGAGCTGCGGATCGACCCGGTGGAGATCGCCCTGCCCGCCGGCACCGGCTTCACGCTGCGGGCGTACCGGCCGGCGCGCGAGCTGACCCCGACCGACGTCGCCGAGCGCGACGAGGACGACCCCTTCCTGGCCCGTCGCCAGGTCGTCGTGTCCGAGGACGACGAGGAGGTGGTGATCCTCGACGAGGAGTTCGCCGCCCTCGCCGCCGAGGAGGACGAGGAAGCCGACGACGAGAAGCGGCCCGGGCGCCGCCGGCGCGGCAAGGCCGAGGCGGCCGAGGACCAGGCCGACGAGGACGCCGCCGAAGACGAGGCCGAGGACGAGGCCGAGGACGAGGCCGACGAGGACGAGTCGGACGAGGACGAGGACGCCGCGGGCGACGAGGAGGTGCCCGTCTTCCTCACCCACCGCGGCAAGCTGCTGCTGTTCAAGACCCCGGAGTCGCTGGTCAGTTTCATCCGTTCCGGGGCGCCCAACGACCTGTCCCAACTGGACAGCTGGAATGAACTGTCCGAACGGGTGGAACCCGCCGACATCGCCCCGCTGGACGAGGACACCTACGAGCTCGACCTGGTAGTGGAGAATCTCCGCGGCGGCCACGACGCGTGGGACCCGACGCTGCTGATCGAGGCCGGCGAGGTCGCCCGTGACCTGGCGTACGCCCTGCGGCTACCGGCGGTGCTCGACATGCTCTCCGCGGGCTCCAGCCTGGACGACCTGGACGAGGCGCTGCGCGCTTCTGTCAACGGCGGAATCGGTGGATTCCTCGGCCGGCGCCGGCTGAAGAAAATCGGGGCACAAACCGCAAGTTTGGGTTGGCGCACCATTGTCGGCAAGATCTCTGCTGTTGTGGACTGGCGCGACTGACCCGGAGCGGGGAGCATCAGTCTCTGGCAGAGCAAGACCTGTGTCCCGGGAGGAGGACGACGCCGTGGCGCTCGTGCGCGTGTACTGCGGTCTGGCCTCGGCGGATTCCGCCGACCGGTCGGCTTCGGTCGAATCGACGCTGACGTCCGCTGTGGTCGACGACGCAGGCCGTCTGCTGCATGTCTGCGAGATCGGTGACGACCCGGCTGGCTACGCCCAGCTGGTCGCGCTGCTCGTGGAGCGGTCGGGTGGGCCGAGTGGTGCGGCCATCGCGGCCGACAGCGACGACCACACGGTCACCTCGCTGCTCAGCGCGGCGGGTCGGCCACTGGCGATCGCGGACGACGACTCGGTCGACGACTTCGCCGAGCGCTTCGCCGACGACGACTCGCTGGAGGAAATGCAGTCCCCGCCGGCCGAGCGCCGTGCGGTCGGGCTGGCCCGCGCACTCCAGGCCGGCGCGCTCTCCGCGGTGACCCTCCCGGCGCCGCGCGACCTCGCCAACTACAAGCAGGTTCTCGCCGCGCACGCGGCACTCGCCAGCGGCCGGCACTCCGCCGCGGTGGCGCTGCGGGAGGTGCTCCGCGAGCTCTACCCGGCCGCGTTGCGCGCGTACCCCGACCCGGCCGAGCCGGTCTCGCTGGCCATCCTCGACGCGCTGCCCGAGCCGGGCATGCTCGCCGGCACGGTGGCCCGGGGCCGTGAGGTCACGGTGGCGGCGGACGCCGTCGCCGCCCACCTGGCCGCCGAGGGTGTCGCGGACGCGGACACCATCAACGACGCGGTGACCGCGCTGCGGGTCGCCATCTCCGAGACGCCCCGGCGGGCCTCCGTCAACCGGGCGCTCACCGCCGCCGTCGCCGAGACCGTGCGGCAGGCGGTCGCCTCCGTCCGGGCCTGCGACGCCGGCTGCGACGCGCTGGTCGGCGCCCTCAGCGCCCGGGTCACCACGCCCGCTCCGGCGCCGGGCCGCCGGGCCGCCGCCCGCCGCGGCGAGCAGGTCGAGGAGCTGGTTCCGTCGGCCGCCGCCGGGCTGCGCCCGGTGCGCCCGGCCGAGCCCGAGCCGGTCGCCGAGCAGGCCGCGCGCCGCGGCCGTCCCGAGCCGGTCTCCGGGCTGGTGGGTCGGCGCAGCCGTCCCGAGCCGGCCGGTCCGGCCGCCCCGCCCTCGCCGCGCCCGCTCGGCCCGCCGCCGGTGGCCCCGCCGCCGGTCGCGCCGCCGCCCGTCGCCCCGGCGCCGGTCGCCCCGGCCGCCTCCCTGGGCCGGCCGGCCTCCGCGCCCGCCCGCCCCGAACCGACCGCCCCGCTGCCGTCGCGTGTGGACGGGCCGACCAACCGGCCGATCTCCGCCCCGCCCCCGCCGCCGCCCGGGATCACCCCCATCGCCCCGGCGCAGCGCGGCGCAGTGCCGCCGGCCGAGGCCGGGGAGCCGTTCCGCCCGACGCTGACCACCGCGGCGATCAACAAGGCGCGGGCCGAGCGGCAGCGCACGGTCATCCCGCCGCGGCCCAAGACCAACCAGGAGCCGCCGACCGGCGGTTTCAGCGCCACCGACCTGACCATCCCGGTGCCGACGCCCCGCCCGGACCAGGAGACCGCTCCCCCGGGATCCCGGGCCAACTGGCCGCTGGTCAACACCGGCGAGGACCAGGACGACCGGGCCAAGGAGGCGCCGGCCTACCCCTACGGGCGGGGTGTGGACGCGCCGAGCGACCCGGGACGGGTCACCCCGCCGTGGCTCGCCGACGACCTCCCGCAGGAACCGCCGATGCTGCGGCTCGTGGAGCCGCCGCCGCTGGCCGACCGCGCGCTGCGTGACCAGCTGAACCCGCCGACCGACCCCGGCTTGGACACTCCGCCGCTGCGGCTGGTCGACCGGCCGGAGGCCGACCGGCCGGGCCGCCCGGTGCCCCGCGCCGAGGCGCCCGCCCCGCTGGAGCGGCGTCCCGCGCCGAAGGAGCACCGGCCGCCGCCCGTCTCCGACGAGGGCGACGGTGACCTGCTGATCTTCGCGCAGGCGAAGTCGGCCTGGTTCGTCGGTCACGGCGACGAGGCCGACCTGGACTGGGCGACCACCGCGGACACCGGCTGGCAGGCGGCCGAGCAGGCGGCCCGCCCGTCGGTGGGCGCCGAGACCAAGGCCGGCCTGCCCAAGCGGGTCCCGCAGGCCAACCTGGTGCCGGGCTCCCCGCTGCGCGAGGAGCGTCCACTCCGGATCGTCCGCAACGCGGCCAGCCTCGCCGAGAACACCACCGGCTACTTCCGGGGGTGGCGGCGCGGCCAGGAGATCGGCGGCTTCGCCGTGGGCGGTCGCCCCGGCCGGGAGGCGGCCGGCGGCTGGGACTTCAGCCGGGACACCGGCGACCGCGACGACGACCGGGAGTACGAGTACCGGTCCGCGGGCTACCGGTCCTGATCGGAGTCCCGTCCCGCCCCACCCGCGTGTTCCTGCCCACACCCGGATAATTTGACGCCGGACGCGGCCGGCCGGGAGCATACCCGGCGGACCAGCCGGCGGCGGGTGTTCGCCGGGGGTGGGAAGGCGACTCCAATGGCGACACCGGCATTCGACTCCTCCGTGCTCACCCGTCGGGGCGTTCTCGCCGCGGCAGCCGGCAGCCTGCTGCTCGCCGGCTGCGGGCAGCAGGGCGAGCGGCCGGAGGAGGAGCCCTCGGCCAGCAGCGCCCCCAGCAGCCAGGACCTGGTCGTCGGGGCCAGCCTGGAGCTGACCGGCCGGGGCGCCGCGCTCGGCGTGCCCCAGCAGCGGGCCCTCGAGATCGGCGCCGACGCGCTGAACAGGTCCGGCATCCCGGTGGGCAGCCTGCGGCGGTCCATCCGCCTGGAGATCCGGGACAACCGCAGCAGCCCCCGGGAGGCGGCCCGGCAGGCGGCCGAGCTGACCCGTGCGGGCGTACAGGCCCTGGTCGGCGGCACCCTGGCGGAGACCTCGGTGGCCCTCGCGGAGGCGGCCCAGAAGGTCAAGACCCCCTTCCTGTCGCTGGGCCTCGGTGACGGCGTCGTGCTGCCGCTCGCCGAGCGGACCTTCAGCTTCCAGCTCACCCCGGACGCCGTCGACGTGGCCCGCCGGCTGGCCGACCTGGTCGAGACGCAGCGCCTCCGGCGGGTGGCCCTGCTGGCCGCCGACGGGCTGCACGGCGACTCCGGCGTGCGGGCGGTACGCGCCGCGCTGCGGGGCAGCGACGCCGACCTGGTCCGCACGGTCCGGCTGCCCGACACCGGGCGGAGCTTCGCCGGCGCCGCCGAGCGGATCGCCGCCGCCGACCCGGACGGGGTGATCGTCTGGGGTGCCGCACCGGACTCCGGCGTGGCCGCCCGGGAGCTGCGCCGGGCCGACTACCGCGGCCCGCTCTTCTTCGACGCCGGCGCGGTCGCCGAGGCCACCCTCAGCGCCCACAACGCCGCGGCGGTCGAGGGGGCGTACGCCGTGCACCCGGGCTGCCTGTCCACCTCCACGCTGACCGCCACCACGAGGGCCGAGCTGGAGCGCCGGGACTTCAACTACCGCTACACCCAGCGGTACGGCACCTCCAACACCTTCGCCCCGTACGCCTCGGACGCGCTCCAGCTCCTCGCCGCGTCGGCGCGGATGGCCACGAGCCTCGACCGTGGACGGATCCGGGCGTTCCTGCAGAGCCAGGTGGCCGAGGGCATCGCCGGCGGGTATGCCTTCACGCCCACCCGGCACGGCGGCATGGAGTCCGACTCGCTCGCCGTCTACGTGGTCACGCAGGGCGCCTGGCGCCTGTACGCCTGACCGTCCGAGGCCGGTGACCGTCCCGCCGGGACGGTCACCGGCCGGCTGCGCAGTGTGCCGGACGGCGGACAGCGAGAAGCGCCCGGTGGCCGATGGCCGCCGGGCGCTTCGTCACCGGGTCAGGCGGGGGCGACGGCCCGCGAGCGCCGCATGGTGAGCACGTACTCGACCAGCGAGATCAGCACGTGCTTCGTCGACTCCCGGTTACGGGCGTCGCAGGCCACCACCGGCACGTCCGAGGAGATCGCGAGCGCGTCCCGGACGTCCTGCGGGTCGTGGTACTGCATCCCGTCGAAGCAGTTGATGGCCACCAGGTACGGCAGCCGCCGGTGCTCGAAGAAGTCGATGGCGGCGAAGCAGTCGGCCAGCCGACGGGTGTCGACCAGTACGACGGCGCCGATCGCACCCCGGACCAGTTCATCCCACATGAACCAGAACCGCGTCTGACCCGGCGTACCGAACAGGTACAGGATCAGATCCCGGTCGATCGAGATACGACCGAAGTCCATGGCCACCGTGGTCGTCGTCTTGCCCGGCACCTGCCGGGTGTCGTCGACGCCCACGCCGGCGGAGGTCATGATCGCCTCGGTGGTCAGCGGCGTGATCTCCGAGACCGAGCCGACCAGCGTCGTCTTGCCGACGCCGAATCCACCGGCGATAACGATCTTCGCCGACGTCACGCGCCCGCTCGGGGCAGGCGGCCGGTGCGACATGTCAGAGCCTGCGAAGTCCACTCAGCACCCTCTCCAGCAGTTCAGTGCCCACCGCGTCGTCGGAGTCGTCCAAAATGGTCGGCTCGTGGACCGCGACCAGGCCGTCCGTCGCCATGTCGGCGATGAGCACCCGGGCCACGCCGAGCGGAAGTTGCATGCGCGCCGCGATTTCGGCGAGCGACTGCACACGTCCGTCACACAGCGCGGCGATGTACTGGTGCTCCCGGCCCTGGCCACCGTTGCCAGTGGCAACCGACCGGCCGCGCACCGTCGTCTCGACGAGCGCCTCCAGGGCGATCTCGAGCCGGGGGCGGGTACGACCGCGGGTCACGGCGTACGGACGGACCAACGCTCCGGTCGGTTCGTCACGATCAACCATGTCGCCGCTCACCTCCTTCGTACCCGGCACCGGCTCGCCCCGGTGGCATTCGTCCTTGTCGTAGTTGTTGCCGCCTCTGACCCACCGGTCAGCGCGTCGTTCAGCCCATCATCCCGACAGCCGTGCGCGGCTGCGGGGTCAGGGCGTCGCCCACCCGGTCGACGAGCAGGGCCATCTCGTAACCGACCTGCCCGACGTCGCAGCTGCGCGCGGCGAGCACGGCGAAGGACGAGCCGTCCGAGATGGACATCAGGAACAGGAAGCCGTTGTCCATCTCGACGACGGTCTGCAGCACCGCCCCGCCCTCGAAGCAGCGGGCCGCGCCCTGGGTCAGGCTGACCAGCCCGGACGAGATCGCCGCCAACTGGTCCGCGCGGTCCCGCGGAAGGTCACGGGACGAAGCGAGGAGCAGGCCGTCGGCGGAGACGGCGACCGCGTGCGCCACACCGGGCACTCGGTCGGCGAAGTTGGCCAGCAGCCATCCGAGATCCTGCGTAGTTGTCATCCTTGTTGCTCCTTCTGCCCGCTCCCGGCCACTGGGCCTGAGCCAGACTGCGAGGACTGCTGCCCGCCCGGAGTCCCCTCCGGGCCGGTGGAGTTGCTGTCAGTCGGGTTGTTGCGCCCCCGCTGCACGCCCCGATGGTAGGCCGAGAGCAGACCCCGTACGCCTTCCGGCGTGCGGCGCTGCACCGAGGTGGACGGCTTCTCGACGCCACCGGGAACGAGTTGGGCCATCGGCGTCCGCTTCGGCAGGCCCTTCTGGGTGGTCTCCTCGACCGGGACCTCGGTGGCCTTCGAGGCGGCCCGCCAACCGTCGTCGGCCGCGGTCTGCCAACCGGGCTGCGGCGGGGCGGCGGGCTGCCGGGTCGGCAGCGCACCGGCGTAACCGGGACGGGCCCCCCCGTTCGTCGCGCCGTTGTCCTGCGGCGCTCCGCCGGCCGTCGGAGTCTGTGCCATCGGTGTGTTACCTGTCGTCCCGGGTGGTGTCTGCCGCACGGCCCGACCGGCGGCGTCGACCTTGGCGAACTGCTGGGTCGCGGCGCCGTTGGCCGCCGCCGGCTGCGCCGCGGCCGGCTGGGCCGCGGCCTGCGCTGCCGCCGCCTCCTCGTTGGGCCCCGGCCGTCGGGTGCGGAACCAGGCCGACTCGAGCTCCCGGAAGATCGGCAGCTCCATCGTCTCGTCCGCGTACCGCTGGCGGTTGCCCGGCTGCTGCGGGGTCGCCGGCCGCGGCGCGGGTGCCGGTGCCGGTGCCGGTGCCGGCCGGTTGGCGGCCGGTGGCGTCTCCGGACGGGTGACCCGGGGCAGCTCGGTGGTCATGTCCAGGCCGGCGGCGAGCCGTTCCGGCACCGCCGGAGCCGCGGCCTGCTCGGGCGTGGCGACCGGCGGCCACACCGGCGGGGCGCCGACGTGCGGCGCCGGAGCCGGCGGGGCGGGGCGCTGCGGCAGCTGGTTCGCCGGAGGCACCGAGACGGGGTGGCCGGCGGCCGGCGTGGCCGACACGGGCTGACCGGAGACCGGCGACGCCGACACGGGGTAACCGGAGACCGGCGACGCCGACACGGGGTAACCGGAGGTCGGGTAGCCGGAGGTCGGGTGACCCGAGACCGGGACACCGGAGACCGGTGGCAGCGGCGGCGCCGACACCGGCGGGACCGGCGGGGCGGAGACCGGCGGCGGGTTGTAGGGCCGGGCCTCCGGGCTGCTCGGCAGCTGCCGCGGGATGGCCGGCTGCTGACCGGTGGAGGCCGGGTCGGCCTCGGCCGGGTTGCGCCGCTGGGGCAGCGGGTCGATCGGCTGGCCGTTCGGGTTCCGCGGCGTGAAGCCGTCACCGCCGGCCAGGGGGCCGGCGCCGGTCAGGTCGGACCAGGCCGGCATGGACCGGGCCCCACCCGCGTTGGCCGGGGCGCCCGAGCCGTTGCGCGACGCCGGGTCGAAGGACCGCCCGCCCAGGGTGACCTGGTTGCCGGACGTGCCGGGGTGCGGGACCGGCGGCGGGGTGTGCGGGCCGTTGCCCAGGGCGGCCAGGGCGCCGAAGGCCGGCGCGGGTCCGCTCTGGCCGAACGCCGGGACGGGACCGCCGAGCTGCGGGCCGCCGGCCGGGAGGGCCGGCGCGGGCTGGCCGCGGCCGGCGAGGGCCCGCGGCACCAGGACCGAGGTGGGCAGCGTGACGTCGGCGACGGTGCCCCGGTCGGCGCCGGGCCGCAGCTCGACCTTCACGCCGTGCCGGGAGGCCAGCCGGGCGACCACGACCAGGCCCATCATCCGGGAGACCGCCACGTCCACCTGCGGCGGCGTGGCCAGCCGCTCGTTCAGGTCGCGGAGCTGCTCGTGGCTGATGCCGATGCCCCGGTCCTCGACGTAGAGGGAGGCGCGGTCACCCACGCGGCGGGCCTCCACCATGACCTGCGAGTCCGGCGGGGAGAAGGCGGTGGCGTTGTCGAACAGCTCGGCGACCAGGTGCACCAGGTCGTTGACCGCGTGCGCGGCGACCTCGATGTCCCGGTCGATCACGCCGAACTCGATACGGGTGTAGTGCTCGACCTCGGACTGCGCGGCGCGGAGCACGTCGATCAGTGCGGCCGGCTCGCGCTGCACGCGAGTGGAGTCCGCGCCGGCGAGGACCAGCAGGTTCTCGTCGTTGCGCCGCATCCGGGTGGCCAGGTGGTCGAGCTGGAACAGCTCGGCCAGCCGGTCCGGGTCCTCCTCGCCGCGTTCCAGCCGGTCGAGGTGGCCGATCAGCCGGTCGACCAGGATCTGCGACCGGCGGGCCAGGTTGACGAACATGGTCGCGACGGAGGCCCGCAGGGCGGCCTGCTCGGCGGCGGTGCGGACGGCCTCCAGGTGGACGGCGTTGAACGCCTCGGTCACCTGACCGAACTCGTCCTTGCTGCGCACCGGCAGCGGCTCGGCGATCTGGTTGGCCAGCTGCACCGGGGAGAGCTGGCCGGTGACCTGCGGGTCACGCAGCCGGGCCACCGCCTGCGGCAGGCCGTACTGGGCCACCGAGAGGGCGCCCTGGCGCAGGTCGCGCAGGGAGCGGGCCATGGAGCGGGCGACCAGGTACGCGAAGAGGATGGCCAGCAGCAGCATGCTGAGCAGCAGGCCGGTCTCCAGGAACACCTGGCGCTGGGTGTCCGACCGCACCTCGCCGGCCTGGCGTACCACGTTGCCGTCCAGCCGGTCCTCGACCGTGCGGATGAGCTTGGCGTTGGCCACCATGGTGGCGTCCCACTCGTCCGTGCTGAAGGGCGGCTTCGACAGGTCACCGGAGCTGTTCGCCCGGATGAGGCTGGTGTAGCGGTCCGCCTTGCGCAGGTCGGAGCCGGAGACGGTCTGGTCGAAGAACTCGGAGTCGGCCTGGTTGGCGACCGCCTTGAAGCTCTCCAGGGCCTGCGTCTGGCCGGTGCCGCTGGCGGTGAACTGCTCGCGCAGGTTCGGGGTGAGGCGCTTCCCGTTCAGCGCCTCGTGGACGACCACCCGGCGCTGGGCGAGGTATTCCTTCTGCCGCGCGACCGCGGCCGCGGCGCGCATCCGGTCGCTCAGGTCGTTGTCGCCGGCGAGCTGGATGGCCGAGTCGCGGATCGTGAGCAGGTCGCTGATCAGGGCCTCGTACGACCGCTGCGCGTCGGCGCTGGTGAGCTTGCCGTTGGAGACCTGGCTGCGGGTGCCCGGCAGATCGGCCAGCCCCTGGTCGACGTCCTTCAGCCGGTTCTCGAACGTGCGCGGCAGGTCGTCGATCTCCAAGCGCTGCCGGGAGTAGGGGCCCTTCGCCTGGTCGACCCGCTGGTTGGCCCGGTTGTAGGCCTCCTGGTACTGCGCCCGCGTCTGCACTTCCGTCGAGCCGAGGAAGAGCACCGAGGCGACCCGCTCGTCCTGGAGGGTGTCGGCCAGGTCACCCGAGTAGGAGATCAGGTTGGCCAGGTCACCGGCTCGATTGGCATTGTTGAGCGTCTCCAGGTGGTCGACCAGACCGCTGGTGCCGACCACGACTGTCGCGATGGTCGGCACGATCATGATCAGGCCGAGCTTGGACCAGATCGGCATGTCGCGGAGCCGGCTGGCCGGCCGGCTCAGACGCGACAGGAAGGAGCCCGCCGTCGTTGGCCGTTTGCTCACGTCACCGCCCTCGCATTACCGCGTCCGGCGTTGCCTGTGGGCAACGCCGAGCGACCGACCCGGCGGGTCGGACCTCCGAGATTCCATCACGCCGCCCCCCAAGAAGAAAGCCCAGGTTGTCCCTCGCCGGAGGTGTGATGAGATGTTGATGCAATTTGATAGCAATCCGTCTGGCCGGAGTCACTGAAGGTAATGGAACACCCGCACCGCGTCGTCCTGCTCGCCGGCCCTTCCGGCTCCGGAAAGTCGTATATAGCCCAACGAACCGGACTTCCCGTCCTCTGTCTCGACGACTTCTACAAGGACGGCGATGACCCTACGTTGCCGCGTCGGAACGGAGAGGTGGACTGGGAGTCCCCGCTGTCCTGGGATGCGGACACGGCGGTGGAAACAATCGCCCGACTGGCCCGGGACGGCAAGGCCGAAGTGCCGGTTTATGCGATCGGCGCGGACCGTCGGGTAGCCACCCGGCCATTCGACGTCGACGGATCGCCACTTTTCGTCGCCGAAGGGATCTTCGCCGCCGAGATCGTGGCGGAGTGCCGCCGCCGGGGGCTGCTCGCCGGGGCGTACGCGCTGCGCCGTCCCCGCGGCGCGACCTTCGTGCGCCGGCTCACCCGCGACCTGGCCGAGCAGCGCAAGGCGCCCCGCGTGCTGATCCGGCGCGGGGTGGCGCTGCTGCGGGCGGAGCCGGCGGTGCTGCGCCGGCAGACCGGGCTGGGCGCCGAGGCGGCCCGGGCCGGGCAGGTGCTGCGCCGGGTGGCCGCCCTGCTCGCCGGCCACCCGCGGCAGCCCTGATCAGCCGATCAGCTTGGCGTACGCCGGCTTGATCACCTCGTCGATGATCTTCAACCGCTCGTCGAACGGGATGAAGGCGCTCTTCATCGCGTTGATGGTGAACCACTGGAGTTCCTTCCAGCCGTAGCCGAAGGCGTCCACCAGCAGGGCCATCTCGCGGGACATCGAGGTGCCGCTCATCAGCCGGTTGTCGGTGTTGACCGTCACCCGGAAGCGCAGGTCGCGCAGCAGCCCGATCGGGTGGTCGGCGATCGACGCGGCCGCCCCGGTCTGCACGTTGGACGAGGGGCACAGCTCCAGCGGGATCCGCTTGTCCCGGACGTACGCGGCCAGCCGGCCCAGCACCGGCGGGTTCCCGGGCGTGATGTCGTCGACGATCCGGACGCCGTGCCCGAGCCGGTCCGCGCCGCACCACTGGATCGCCTGCCAGATCGACGGCAGCCCGAACGCCTCGCCGGCGTGGATGGTGAAGTGGAAGTTCTCCCGCTGGAGGTACTCGAAGGCGTCCAGGTGCCGGGTGGGCGGGAAGCCCGCCTCCGCGCCGGCGATGTCGAAGCCGACCACCCCGGTGTCCCGGTGCCGCACGGCCAGTTCGGCGATCTCCTGCGACCGGGCGGCGTGCCGCATCGCGGTGAGCAGCGTGCCGACCCGGATCGGGGTGCCCGCCTCGGCGGCCAGGGCGCTGCCCTCCCGGAAGCCGGTGACCACCGCGTCGACCACCTCGTCCAGGGTGAGGTTCTGCTCCAGGTGCTGCTCGGGGGCGAACCGGACCTCGGCGTAGACCACCCCGTCGGCGGCCAGGTCGAGCGCGCACTCGCGGGCCACCCGGCGCAGCGCGGGCCCGGTCTGCATGACCGCCACGGTGTGCGCGAACGTCTCCAGGTAGCGCTCCAGCGAACCCGAGTTCGCCGCCTCGGCGAACCAGCGGCCCAGCGCCTCCGGGTCGGTGGTGGGCAGCTCGTGGCCGGCGTCGGCGGCCAGCTCGACGATCGTCGCGGGCCGCAGACCGCCGTCGAGGTGGTCGTGCAGCAGCGCCTTCGGGACCTTGACGATGTCCTCGTACGAGATTGCCATGCACCGACCCTAGTCACCGACCGTCGCGGAGCGGCACCGGACCGGGCCGGCTCACGGCCGCCAGCCGTACACCCGCTCGACCGTGAGGCGGAGCACCAGCCGGCCGTCGGCCACCATGGCCGCCCGGTAGTCCGCCCAGTCCGGGTGCTCGCCCCGGATCCGCCGGTAGACCTCGACCAGTTCCTCGACCGTGGCGTCGTCGGTCGCCGCGGCCGGCGGGGTGAGCGTAACCCGCCCCTCGGCCACCGCGTACGCCCCGCCGTCCGGGGTGCTGACGTGGAAGCTGGCCCGGGGGTCGCGCCGCAGGTTGCGCACCTTGGCCCGGTCACCCACGGTGGAGCAGCGGATGAGTCCCGGCTCGGCCAGGTAGTCGAGGTTGGAGAGCTGCGGCCGGCCGTCCCGGCGCAGGGTGACCAGCACCCCGCGCCCCCGCTCGCCGAACAGCTCCCAGAGCCGGGCGGTCACGCCGCCACCGCCCGCAGCGGGGCGAGCGCCGCGGCCAGCCGGGCGATCTGGTCGAGCATCAGGTCCGCCGCCTCATCCCGCCCGGGATCGGGCAGCAGTTCGCCGGCGTCGTCCAGCGCCTGCTGCAGGAAAATGGTCACCGCCTCGTTGACCGGCACCATGTTCAACGTGGTCACCACCTGCTTGACCATCTGGACCGCACGCAGGCCGCCGGACGTCATGCCGTAGCTCACGAAGCCCACCGGCTTGTGCCGCCACTCGTGGTAGAGGTAGTCGATCGCGTTCTTCAGCGGCGCGCTGAACCCGTAGTTGTACTCCGGCATCACCAGCACGAAGGCGTCGGCGGCAGCGGTGGTCGCGCTCCACGACCGGGTGTGCTCGCGCAGGTAGATCCCCTCCGCGGGGTGGTGCGGCTCGTCGTGGAACGGCAGCCCGACCTCGGCGAGGTCGATCAGGCGTACCTCGTCGAAGCCGGCGTGGCGAACGGCGGCGGCGGTGAACCAGTCACCGATCCGCCGGCCCACCCGGCCGGGTCGGGTGCTGGCGACGATCACGTTCAGGCGGGGCATGGCGGGGTCACTCCTGTGGGGGCGGGCCGGACCGGGGCCGGCGCGGTGAATCGGGGGGCGAGGTACTGGACGAGCGGCCCGATGGCCAGTGCGAAGAGCAGGGTGCCGGGACCGACCGTGCCGCCGAGCAGCCAGCCGATAGCGAGCACCACCAGCTCGATGAGGGTGCGGACCCGCCCGATCGGCAGGCCGCGGGCGGCCAGGCCGGTCATGAGCCCGTCACGGGGACCGGGGCCGAGCCGGGCTCCGAGGTAGAGGGCCGTAGCGACGCCGTTGAGCAGGATGCCGGCGAGCAAAAGGGGAACGCGGCCGACGAGTGCCCCGACCGGCGGCAGCAGCGCCAGCGTGGCGTCCAGCGCCAGGCCGACCAGCGCGACGTTGGCGACGGTGCCGACGCCGGGCCGCTGCCGCAGCGGGATCCAGAGCAGCAGCACCACCAGCGCGACGCCGTTGACCAGCAGGCCCATGGGCAGCCCGGTACGCGCGGCCAGGCCCTGGTGCAGCACGTCCCACGACGCGAGTCCCAGGTCGGCCCGGACCAGGAGCCCGACGCTGACGCCGAAGAGCGCCAGGCCGGCGAGGAGCCGGACCGCACGGGCCGGCATGCTTGTTGACATGTCATCAACCTAGGGCCTCGTTGATGACATGTCAACCATTGGGCTAGGCTCGGCGCATGGACGAACCACGGTGGTTGGACGAGCGGGAGGACCGGGCCTGGCGCGGCTACCGCCGGATGCGCCGCCTGCTCGACCTGGAGCTGGCCCGGGAGCTGACGCAGGGCGCCGGCCTCTCCGAGCCCGACTACGACGTCCTCTCCGACCTCTCCGAGACACCCGACCAACGGCTGCGGCTCAGCGAACTGGCCGACCGGATGCTCTGGTCGCGCAGCCGGCTCTCCCACCACATCTCCCGGATGCAGCAACGAGGCCTGGTCACCCGGGAGGAGTGCGCCACCGACGGCCGGGGATCGATCGTCGTCCTCACCCCGGCCGGTCGACGGGCCATCGAGGCGGCCGCCCCGGGGCACGTGGCCGCCGTCCGCCGGCACCTCATCGACCTGCTCACCGCCGAGGAGATCGCGGCGCTGGGCGCGCTGACCCACCGGGTGGTCGACCACCTCACCGACCGCGCGGCCACGGAGGCGTGACCGTGGACGCCCGCATCCTGACCCGGCTGCGCTGCCCGGTCTGCGGCGAACCGCTGGCCGAGACCACCGCCGGCACGGCCCGGGCGCTGCGCTGCCCGCGCCGGCACAGCTTCGACGTCGCCCGCCAGGGGTACGTCAACCTGCTCGCCGGCCGCGCCCCGCACACCGGGGACAGCGCCGAGATGGTCGCGGCCCGCGCCGAGTTCCTGGCCGCCGGCCACTACGCCGCCGTCGCCGCCGCGCTCGCCGACGCGGCCCGGCGGATCGTGCACGGCGGGGACCCGCCCGCCGCGCTCGCCGACGCGGCCCGGCGGATCGTGCACGACGGGGTCGCGCCCGCCGCGAACCCGGCCGGCGGCGACGGGGCGTACCCCCTGGTGGTGGACGCCGGCGCCGGCACGGGCTGGTACCTCGCGGCGGTGCTGGCGGCGCTGCCGGACGCGGTCGGCCTGGCCCTCGACGTCGCCAAGCCGGCGCTGCGCCGGGCGGCCCGCGCCCACCCGCGCGCCGCCGCCGCGCTCGCCGACACCTGGCAGCGGCTGCCCCTGGCCGACCACGCCGCGACGGTGCTGCTGAACGTCTTCGCGCCGCGCAACGGCGCCGAGTTCCACCGGGTGCTCGACCCGGCCGGCGCCTTGCTGGTGGTCACCCCGGCCGCGGACCACCTCGCCGAGCTGGTCGACGCGCTCGACCTGCTCCGGGTGGACCCGGCGAAGGCCGACCGGGTGGCCGGCAGCCTGGGCGCCCACTTCACCGAGGAGTCGGCCACCGAGCACCGGGCCCCGCTGAGGCTCAGCCGCACCGAGGTGGCCACCCTCGTCGGGATGGGCCCGAGCGCCTGGCACGCCGACCGGGCCCGGCTCGCCGAGCGGATCGCGGCGCTGCCCGAGCCGGTGCCGGTCACCCTCGCCGTGCGGCTCGGCGTGCACCGGCCGCGCTGACCACCGCTCAGGTGGACAGGTCCACCTCTTCCCAGCCGGGCGGCTCGTCGTGGTACGGCCCGCGCAGCATCACGGCCCACTCCAGCGCCCAGCGCCGCTGCCCGATGGCGTTGGCGTCCACCAGCCCGGGCAGCGCCAGGCCGGCCTCCTCCGCCTCCAGGTACGCCCAGTCCAGGCAGTAGTGCAGGTCCAGCAGGGCGGCCGCGTCGGCCGGGTGCTGCGGGGCGGCCAGGATCCGGGCGCGCCACTGGCCGAAGTTCTCCCCGGTGACCAGGTTGGGCATCCGCTCGACCAGCCGCTCGTCCACCGGCACGGTGGGGTCCAGCTCCTTGGCCAGCCCGAGCACCCAGGCCAGCGAGAAGAGCGCGTCGTGGTGCAGCACGAACGACCGGTGGTCGCCCTTGCCCCCCATCACGAACTGCCACTCCGGCGGGGTCACCATCTCGACGAGGTGCGACTCCAGCAGCCAGCTCATGGCCGCCTGCGCCGGCATCCCGAAGCAGCGGGCCAGGATCACGTGCAGCACCGCGATCCGCGCCTCGATCTCCGGGGTGGGGCGCAGCTCGATCTCGTCTCCCGGCTCCCAGACCAGCGGGAACTGCGGGGGCGGCAGCGGGAGGCCCAGCCGGGACAGCTCGTCGAGGCTCGCCTCACGAACGGCCCGGGGATCGGGGGCGGGTACGCGCACGGCTCAGGTCCCTGTCTGCTCGCAACGGCTCATCGCCGGTCGGTCCCCCCTTGGCCTGCGACAATAGCGGCTCGGTCGCCACCGCACCATGACCGAAAAGATCAGCCGATCCGCTCGATCACCAGCGGGGTCGCGGCGGGTGCCTCGGGCGCGATCCGGACCGCCCGCTCCGCCTCCGCCAGCGCCGCCGGGATCCGCTCGGCGTGCTCGGCGCGCAGCTCGTACAGGGGCTCGCCGGCACGTACCGGGTCGCCCGGGCGCTTGTGCAGCACCACACCGGCCGGGATGCTCACCGGGTCCTCCTTGCGGGCCCGGCCGGCGCCGAGCCGCCAGGCGGCCACGCCCATCGCGTACGCGTCGATGCCGGCCACGTAGCCGTCCCCGGTCGCGGTGACCACCTCGACCTCGGGGGCCTTCGGCATGGGGGCGTCCGGGTCGCCGCCCTGTGCCCGGATCATCGCGCGCCAGGCGTCCATGGCCCGGCCGTCCCGCAGCGCCGCCTCGGGGTCGGCGTCCGGCAGGCCCGCCGCGACCAGCATCTCCCGGGCCAGCGCCAGGGTCAGTTCCACCACGTCGGCCGGGCCGCCGCCGGCCAGCACCTCGACCGACTCGGTCACCTCGACCGCGTTGCCGATGGTGCGGCCCAGCGGGGTGGACATGTCGGTGAGCAGGGCGACCGTGCGCACCCCGTGCGCCCCGCCCAGCTCCACCATGGTCCGGGCCAGCTCGCGGGCGTCGTCGACGTTCTTCATGAAGGCGCCGGAGCCCACCTTCACGTCGAGCACCAGGGCCCCGGTCCCCTCGGCGATCTTCTTGCTCATGATGGAGCTGGCGATCAGCGGGATGGCCTCGACGGTGCCGGTGACGTCGCGCAGCGCGTACAGCTTGCGGTCGGCCGGGGCCAGCCCCTCGCCGGCCGCGCAGATCACCGCGCCGACGTCGCGCAGCTGGGCGATGAACTCGTCGTTGCTCAGCGCGGCCCGCCAGCCGGGGATGGACTCCAGCTTGTCCAGGGTGCCGCCGGTGTGGCCGAGACCCCGGCCGCTGAGCTGCGGCACGGCCGCGCCGCAGGCCGCGACCAGCGGGGTCAGCGGCAGGGTGATCTTGTCGCCGACGCCGCCGGTGGAGTGCTTGTCGACGGTCGGGCGCGCCACCGGCGACAGGTCCAGCCGCTCGCCGCTGGCGATCATCGCGGCGGTCCACCGGGCGATCTCCGGCGCGGTCATGCCGCGCAGCAGGATCGCCATGGCCAGCGCCGACATCTGCTCGTCGGCCACCAACCCCCTGGTGTACGCGTCGACCACCCAGTCGATCTGGCCGTCGCTCAGCACGCCCCCGTCCCGCTTGGCCCGGATGACGTCAACCGCCGTGAATGCACTCATCAGATGATCTTTCCTCGTCGTTCCGGAACCGGTGCCCCAGCTCAGGCCGGGGACCAGCGGATCGGGATCTCCAGCGGCGGATCGCCCTCGCCGGCCCAGAAAATGGTGCCCGACGCGTCCACCACGACGACGCGCGGCGTCCGGGCCAGCCCCCAGGTGATCGCCTCCGCCGGGTCGTCCCAGGTCGGGCCCTCCTCCAGCACACCGGTCTCGGCGGCCTCGGTGTCACCGGCCGACCGCTCCCAGTACGCCGTCCACACCTGCTGCCCGGCCGAGAGGTCCGGGTGCACGAAGACCGTGCCCCGGCCCCGCCAGGCGGCCAGCCGCTCCGGCACCACCGGCAGCGGGGTCTCGCCGACCACGGCCTCCAGGTCCTCCACGCCGAACGCGTGCGGCAGCAGCTCGGCCATCCGCAGCGGCCGGCCCTTCGTCTCGATCAGGCACTCCGGGCCGCCGTTCTCCCACAGCAGCTGCCGGCACCGGCCGCACGGCATGAGCGGCTCGCCGGTGGCGTCGACGCAGGACAGCGCCACGAGCCGGCCACCGCCGGTGGCGTGCAGCGAGGAGACCACCCCGCACTCGGCGCAGAGGACCACGCCGTACGCGGCGTTCTCCACGTTGCAGCCGACCACCACCCGGCCGTCGTCGACCAGTGCGGCCGCCCCGACGGGGAACTTCGAGTAGGGCGCGTACGCGTGCCGCATGACCTCGGTGGCGGCGGCCCGCAGCCGCTCCCAGTCGATCTCCATCACGACTCCCATTCTGCCCAATTCACGCTGATCGGTCGCGGCGGCGGCCGGAGACGACCGTGCCCGGCGGGTACAACCCCGCCGGGCACGCTGCGTCGCGGGCGGTCAGCCCTTGATGTACGGCTTGCCGTCGGCGGCCGGCGCCCGGACCTTGCCGACCAGCCCGGCCACCGCCAGGATCGTCGCCAGGTAGGGCAGCATGGCGAGGAACTGGCTCGGGATGCTGCTGCCGATCGCGCCCAGGTAGGTGGCGAGCTGGTCGGCGAACCCGAAGAAGAGCGCCGCGAGCAGCGCGCCGGTCGGGCTCCACCGGCCGAAGATCAGCGCGGCCAGGGCGATGAAGCCCTTACCGCCGATCATGTTCTTGGTGAACGAGTAGAGCGCCAGGGTGTACGAGGCGCCACCGATGCCGGCCACCACACCGGCCATGAGCACGTTGCGGTAGCGCAGCCGCAGCACCTTCACACCGAGCGTGTCGGCGGCCGTCGGGTGCTCGCCCACCGACCGGGTCCGCAGACCCCACCGGGTACGGAACAGCGCGAGGTGGATGACCAGCACCAGCAGCAGACCGAGGTAGAGGAAGATGTTGCCCCGGAACAGCGCCGGGCCGATCAGCGGGATGTCCTTGAGCAGCGGGATCTCCCAGTTGCCGAACCGGGGCGCGCTGTTGTACTTCGTCGCGTCGGTCTGCATCAACCGCTCGTAGAGGAAGCCGGTGACCCCGACCGCGAACAGGTTGAGCACGGTGCCCATGACCACCTGGTCGACCAGGTAGCGGATCGCGAAGACGGCGAGCAGCAGCGAGATGAGCGCGCCGCCGACCGCCGCGGCCACCAGGCCGACCCAGACGCTCTGGTAGATGCTGCCGAAGAGCGCACCGCTGAACGCTCCCATGAGCAGCTGGCCCTCAATCGCCACGTTGACCACGCCGGTCCGCTCGCAGAGCACGCCGGACAACGCACCGAAGATCAGCGGCAGGGCCAGGATGAACGTGCCCCGGACGATGTTGACCAGCGGCATGAAGTTGCGCCCCTCGGGGGCGGCCGAGACCTGCCAGCACAGGAAGCTCAGCACGAAGGCGACCAGCCCGATGCCGAGCAGCACGGTGAGCCAGCGCTTCGGCACGCCGGCGAGCAGGGCGCCGCCGGCCGCCGCGGCGACGACGCCGAAGAGGATCGCACCGACGGTGCCGGTGATCTCCAGGGCGGCGCCGCCCTCGGTCTCGCTGAGGGTGAACCGCGCCTGCTGGTCGGTCGCGAGCGCGCCGAAGAGCACGGCGGCGAGCACGCCCAGCGCCAGCAGGACGACACCGACCTTGCGGGTCCGCGTCCAGAAGCCCTCGTCGACGGTGACGGCGACATCGGGGACAGCCATGGTCGACATTGCCTTACCAGCCCTTCGCCAGGCTCGTCTGCAAGCGGGCCGCGCGAGCGGCCCGCAGCTGGAAGATCGCCTTTACCAGGGCCGGCGCGGCGACGAAGATGACGATCAGCGCCTGAAGCACGGTGACCAGCTCCAGCGAGATCCCGGAGTACGACTGCATCCGGTTGCCGCCGGCCTGGAGCGCGCCGAAGAGCAGCGCGGCGAGCAGCACCCCCCAGGGCTTCAGGCGCCCGAGCAGCGCGACCAGGATGCCGTCGAAACCGATCTGCGCGATCACCAGCGGGGTGAGCGCGTTCGCGGTCGAGCCGAGCACCATGTTCGACCCGCCGAGGCCGGCCAGCAGACCCGCGATCGCCATGACCAGCACGTAGGTCTTGGTGACGCTGATGCCGGCGGTCCGGGCGGCGTCCGGGTTCTCGCCGACCGCGCGCAGCTCGAAGCCGAGCGTCGAGCGGTTCAGCAGCCAGGCGATGAACCAGGTGATCAACACCGCGAGCAGGATGCCGGCGTGCACCCGCAGGTTGTCGCCGAGCAGCCGGGGCAGCTGGGCGGAGGACTCGACCGGCTTGCTGATCGCGTCCGACCGGTTCGGGTTCTGCACCCCGCTCTGGACGATGATCCAGGACAGGAAGTAGACCGCCACGTAGTTGAGCATGATCGTGGTGATCACCTCGTGGGCGCCGGTGCGCGCCTTGAGGATGCCCGGGATGAAGCCCCAGAGCGCGCCGCCGAGCGCGCCGGCGATCAGCGCGATGAGCAGGTGCACCCCGGGCGGCAGCGGCAGCGCGAAGCCGGTGACGGCGGCCAGGACGACGCCGATGGTGGCCTGCCCCTGTGCGCCGATGTTGAACAGGCCGCCCCGGAAGGCGAGCGCCACCGACAGGCCGGTGAAGACCAGCGGCGCGGTGTAGGTGAGCGTCTCCGAGATCGGACCCATCGCGGCGCTGAAGCCGACCGCGTCCGGGTCGAAGATGGCGCCCTTGAACAGGTTCGCGTACGCCTCGCTCACCACGGTCCAGCTGGCGTTGAGCGCGTCCGCCGGTCGGGCCGTGATGTAGCCGTAGGTGGCCAGCACCTCCGGGTCGGAGACGATGATCAGCACCGCGCCGACCAGCATGGCCAGCAGCACCGCGAGCACGGTCACGGTGACCGTGTTGGCCGCCCAGAGGTTGTCCAGGAAGAGCCGGCCCAGCGTGGGGCGGGGCTCCCCGGCCGGGGGCTGCTTCGTCGCGGTGGCGGGCACCGCCCGCTCGGTGTCGCCGGCGGGCGCGGTCGGTGTCGCGCGGGCCTCGCTCCGCGCCTCCTGCCCCTCGGTCGCCGGCTCCTTGTCGGGGGAGCCCGACACCGGGTCTGGGTTGGTCATGCCTCGTCCTCGTTGCCAGGGCGGTCAGCGGTCGTGGTGGCGGTGTCCGGCGTGATGCCGGCCATCAGCAGGCCGATCTCCTCGCGGGGGGTGTCCGGGCCGACGATGCCGATGATCCGGCCGCGGTACATGACCGCGATCCGGTCGGCCAGGCCGATCACCTCGTCCAGTTCGCTGGAGACCACCATGACGGCGGTGCCGATGTCCCGTTCGCGGATGACCCGGCTGTGGATGAACTCGATCGAGCCGACGTCCACGCCCCGGGTGGGCTGGGCGGCGATGAAGAGCTTCAGCGGCCGGGACAGCTCCCGGGCCACGATCACCTTCTGCTGGTTGCCGCCGGACAGGGTGCCGACCGCCGCGTCGGCCGAGGAGGTGCGGACGTCGAACTGCTCGATCCGCTCCTTCGCCGACTTCGCGATGGCGTCCGGCTTGAGCGAGAGGCCCTTGCCGAACGGCGGCCGGTCGTAGATGTCCAGCACCAGGTTCTCCGCGACGGAGAACTCCTTGACCAGGCCGTCGACGCTGCGGTCCTCCGGGACGTACCCGACGCCGGCGCGGAGCACCTTCTTGGTGGTCCAGCCGTGCACGGCCTGGCCGTCCAGGGTGATCGAGCCGGCGAGCACCGGGCGCAGGCCCATGATCGCCTCGATCAGCTCGGTCTGCCCGTTGCCCTGCACGCCCGCGATGCCGAGCACCTCACCGGCGCGCACGGTCAGGTCGACGCCGTCGACCGCGCGCACCTGCCGGTCGTCGTCGACGACCAGGCCGGCGATCTCGAGGATCGGCTTGCCCGGCTGGGCCGGCTTCTTGTCCACGGTCAGCCGGACGTTGCGGCCCACCATGAGCGCGGCCAGCTCGTCGCGGCTGGCGCTCGGCTCGGCGGTGCCGACCGTCTTCCCGCGCCGGATCACCGTGATCCGGTCGGCGACCGCCTTGACCTCGCCCAGCTTGTGGGTGATGAACACGATCGACTTGCCGGCCTCCTTGAGCGACCGCATGACCGCGAGCAGTTCCTCGGTCTCCTGCGGGGTCAGCACGGCGGTCGGCTCGTCGAGGATGAGCAGGTCGACGTCGCGGGTGAGCGCCTTGACGATCTCCACCCGCTGCTGGATGCCGACCGGCAGGTCCTCGATCACCGCGTCCGGGTCGACCCGGAGGTTGTACCGCTCGGAGACCTCGGCGACCTCGCGCCGGGCCCGCCGCCGGTCGAGGAAGCCGGTGAAGCTCCCCCTGGTCTGTTCCGCGCCGAGCATCACGTTCTCGGCCACGGTGAAGACCGGCACCAGCATGAAGTGCTGGTGCACCATGCCGATCCCGGCGGCGATCGCGTCGGACGGGCCCTTCAGCTTCAGCGGCTTGCCGTCGACCAGGATCTCGCCCTCGTCGGGCTGGTACAGCCCGTAGAGCACGTTCATCAGGGTCGACTTGCCGGCGCCGTTCTCGCCGAGCAGGGCGTGGATCTCTCCAGGCTCCACCGTAAGGTCGATGTGGTCGTTGGCGACCAGATCACCGAACCGCTTGGTGATGCCGCGCAGTTCGAGTCTCAGCGCAACCTCCTGGAGTGCGAGCGATGGTGCAGCGTAGCGGCTGCCGCGCCGCCACCGCGCCGGGTGGGGGTCAGTGGGGGATCAAGGTGATCGGCCGCCCCGACGTCGCGCGGGGTTTCCCGCGTACGCCGAGGCGGCCGGATCGTCAAACCTGGTGCCCGCCGCCCCCCGCTGCCGATGATCTCACCGCGGGGGTCGGCGGAGCGGTCACTTGGTCGGCTGGGCCCTCGAGGTGACCGTGATGGTGCCGGCGGCGATGTCCGCCTTGATCTTGTCGACCTCGGCCTTCAGGTCCGCCGGGACCTTGCTGTCGAAGTCGTGGTACGGGGCGATCGAGACACCGTTGTTGGCCAGGGTGCCGACGAAGCCCGGCTTGGCCTGGAGCTTCTCGCCGTTGGCGGCCTTCAGCACGGCGTCCTTGACGGCGTCCGGGATGTTCTTGACGACCGTGGTGACGAGCGCCGGGCAGTTCGGGGTGCTCTCGCAGCCGTCGACATCCACCCAGACGACCGAGTACTTGCCGTTGGAGGCCTGCGCCGCGGCGGTGGTGCCGAGGCCGGCGCCGCCGGCGACCGGCATGATGATGTCCGCGCCCTGGGCGACCAGCGCGTCGGAGACCTTCTTGCCCTCGTCCTGCTTGACGAAGTCGTTGGTGAAGGAGCCCTTCTGGGTGGCCTTGTCCCAACCGATGACCTGAACGTTCTTGTTCTTGGCCTTGTTGTAGTACGCCACGCCGTCGGCGAAGCCGTCCATGAAGATGGTGACCGGCGGGATCGGCAGACCACCGTAGGTGCCGACCTTGCCCGACTTGCTCAGCCCGGCGGCCAGGTAACCGGCCTGGAAGGCGGCCTGCGCGGTGTCGAACTGCATCGGGTAGACGTTGTCCACGCCCGGGTTCGCGTCCACGATGCCGAACTGCTGGTTCGGGTTCGCCGCCGCGGCCTTCTTGGTGGCGTCCTGCATCAGGCCACCGACGGCCAGGATGAAGTCGCACTTCTGGTTGACGAACCCGGTCAGGTTGACCTCGTAGTCCGCCTCGGCCTTCGACTGGACGTTCTTGATGTCGATGTTGTCGTTCTCCTTCTTCGCCTCCTGAAGGCCCTTCCAGGCCGAGGTGTTGAAGGACTTGTCATCGATGCCGCCGACGTCCGTCACCATGCAGGCGCTGAACTTCTTGCCGCCGTTGCCCCCGGCGTTGTTGTCGTCCTTGGGAGCCTCACCACAAGCGGCGGCGCCCAGCACGAGGCCACCCGCCACGATGGCGGAGGCGATCCGCATCCCACGCACAGCGCGCAAGACGTCTCCTTCCCATTGCACACCGCGTCGTGCGCGGTGGCAGCCCTTGCGCCGGCCTGCGGTGTGCCGCCGGCGTCCCACGTTACGGACGGGAGCGTACGCCCGCGCCCACCCACCGGCCGACAATCGTGCACGACTGTTGAACGGTCGTTACCCCTACGTAACCCGCGCGTGGGGCACATCACCTTTCGTGCCGGCGGCCCTCCGGAGAGGTGTCGCGAACGTCCGTTTCCCGAGGTCTTCCCGCTGTGCCGCCGGGCTAACGCCAGAAGACCGCCACCGCCGCGTTGACCAGCGTCAACCCGATGATCGCCAGGAAGTGCCCGCGGTTCACGGACTCTCGCTTACGGGAGAAGAAGACCATGACAAAGATCAGCAGCGCGAGCACCAGCTTGGTGACAAGCTTCGCCGGTGCCGGCTCGTCGCCGTCCCGCAGCGGGGCGGACAGACCGATTCCGGTCAGCAGCCCGATCACCGAGCCCCAGAGCATGGCCGCGTTGATCCGGAGCCGGCCGTTGACGTACTGGGCGATGGCGCCGCCGAGCAGCATCGCGAACCCGATCAGATGGACGTAGAGAAGGATCAGTCGAAGAGCTTCCACGCCGGCCATCCTCCCCCATCAACGACGCCTTGTAGTAGCCGGCCCGCCGAGGTGCTGTCATACCGTGACCTCCTCCGGCCGTCCGGCCGGCTCCGGGCTGCCCGCGCCCACGCGGACGGACCGGCGGCCGACGAGGACCAGGGCCAGGCCGACGAGCGCGTACCCGGCCAGCACGGCCACCGGCCGGCCGGCGCCCGCCCCGTCGAAGAAGGCCGCCGAGCGCAGCAGCGTGCCGCCCGCACCGACCGGCAGGAACTGCCCCACCGTCCCCCAGGGTTGCGGCAGCAGCTCGGGCGCGGCGCCCACCGCGGAGAGCGGGTTGCCGACCAGGAAGACGAGCAGCGCGCCGAGCCCGATCCCGGGAGCGCCGAGGAGCGCGCCGAGGCCCGCCACGGTGCCCGCCGCGGCCAGCGCGAACAGCCCGATGGCGCCCGTCTCGCGCCACAGGTCGCCGTCGAGCACACCGAGCCAGCCGTGCAGCACCGCGGTCCCCACGAGGCCGGCCAGGACGGCATAGCCGATCAGGCCGGCCAGCCGCGCCGCGCGCCGGGCGACCAGCACGGTGAGCAGCGCCCCGGCCAGCATGCCGGCCAGCGCCAGCGGCAGGAACCCGGCGGCGAAGCCGGCCCCCCGCGGATCGTCCGCGTCGGCCGGTACGACCTGCACCACCGGCACCGGACGGCCGGCGGAGAGCTGCGTGGCGGCCTCGGTGAGCAGCGCCGCGACGGTCGGGCTCGCGGCCGGGGCGGTGTGCAGGGCGACGCCGTCCGGGCCGACCACGAAGGCGGCGTACGCCTCCCGCTCGCGCAGCGCCCGGTCGGCGGCCGCCGCGTCGGGCAGCGTGGTGACGGTGAAGCCGCCGGGGCGGGCCGCCGTGAGCCGGGCGGCCAGCTCGGTGGCCGCGGGCGCGGGCCCGGCGACGGCGATCGGAAGGTCGCGCGGCGCCAGGTGGGCGGCCGGCGCCGCGAAGAGGGGTACGAGCAGCGCCTGCACCACCACCGCGAGGCTGGCGAGCAGGGCGGCGAGCAGCCACGGCGAGCGGGTCCGGTACGGGTGAGCGGGCATCGCCGCCTCCTTAAAACGAACGTTCGTTCTCTTGGACTGAGAGTGCGCCGTCGCACGGTTCACCGTCAAGAACGAACGTTCGCTTTATACTGTGGGTCGTGCCACGCGTATCGGACGAACACCTCGCGGCCCGCCGCCAGCAGATCCTCGACGCGGCCCGGCGCTGCTTCCGGCGCGACGGCTTCCACAACACCTCCATGCAGGACGTGATCAGGGAGGCCCGGCTCTCGGTCGGCGCGGTCTACCGCTACTTCCCGAGCAAGAACGACCTGATCACCGCGATCGCCCAGTCGGTGATCGGCGGCGCCGACGGACTCTTCACCGAACTGGCCGCGGCCGATCCGCCGCTGCCGCTGGTCGACGCGCTGGACCGGGCCCTCACCTACGTCGACGCGCAGACCGGCCCGGACGGCGTGCTGCCGCTGGCCATCCAGGTGTGGGGCGAGGCGCAGCGGGACCCGGTGCTGGCCGAGTTCGTCGGCCGCACGTACGCCGGTTTCCGCACCCACTTCGCCACCCTGGCCCGGCGTGCCCGCGCGGCCGGCGAGCTGCCCGCCGACGCGGACCCGGAGGCGGTCGGCGCGGCCCTGTTCGCCCTGATCCCCGGATATCTCCTGCAGCGGATCCTGACCGGCTCCCCGGACCGGCACACCTACCTGACCGGCGTCCGCGCCCTCCTCGCCGCCACGGCGGTTAGCCCTCCTCGCCGCCACGGCGGTTAGCCCTCCTCGCCCTCCACGCCTGCGGTGGAGGAGAGGCCCCCTCCTCCACCGCAGGCGTGGAGAGGGGGCCCTTCCTCCGGCTTCAGGCGAGGCGCCACACCTGGAAGGTGGGGCCGTCCGCCGGGAGGGTGACGGCGCCGTCCGCGCCGGGGCGCAGCGCCGGGGCGCCGCCGTACACGTTCTCGCCGGCCGGCAGGCCGGTCAGCCGGACCGGGGTGCCGGCCGCGCGGCGGGCCAGCACCAGCACCGCGCCGGCCGACGCCTCGCGGAGGAAGACCAGCGTGTCCGCGTCGGCGTGCACCCAGCGCAGGCCGCCGTGCCGCAGCGCCGGCTCGCCGCGGCGCAGCGCCAGCAGCGACCGGTACGCGTCGAAGGTGCGCCCGTCCCAGCTCTCCGGCCGGTGCCACGGCATCGGGGTACGCGAGCCCTCCCCGTTGGCGCCGGTCAGGCCCAGCTCGTCGCCCGCGAAGACCACCGGCGTGCCGGGCATGGTGGCGAGCAGGCCGGCGGCGACCTCCTGCCGGGCCGCGTCGCCGACCACGGTCCGGATCCGGGCCGAGTCGTGCGAGCCGAGCAGCTGCCACGAGTGCGCGTACGACCGCCACGAGATCAGCGACCGGTAGGTGTTCATGGTGGCCAGCACCGCGCCCCCGTCCCGCCGCCGCACCCCGCCCGGGGTGCCGAGGAAGTTCGGCAGCGTGCCGTCGCCCCGGCGCAGCCAGGACCACACCGGGTCGGTGAAGCCGACATAGTTCATGGTGCCGTGCCAGCCGTCGCGGTCCAGGTCACCGGTGTGGTCGTGGCCGTGCTCCGCGAGCAGCAGCGCGTCGGCCCGGGTGTCGGCGACCACCTCCCGCAGCAGCCGCGCCACCTCGTGCGTGTACGCGTCCGCGCCCCGCCGGCCGGTCATGTTCGCCACGTCCACCCGCCAGCCGTCCAGCGCGTACGGCGGGCGCAGCCAGCGGCGCAGCAGGGAGTCCTCGGCGGTCGCGAAGCGGCCGCGCAGCTCGGCGCTGCCCCAGTTGAGCTTCGGCAGCGACTTGACCCCGTTCCAGGACTCGTAATCCCCGGTCACCTCGTCGAAGTAGTACAGCTCCCGCTCGGGCGCGTGCACGTCGGAGACGGCGGTCGTGAACCAGTGGTGGGCGTCGCCGGTGTGGTTGCTCGTGATGTCGCCGAGCAGCCGCCAGCCTCGGCCGTGCACGGCGTCGGCCAGGCGGGCCAGGGCGGCGTCCCCGCCAAGCAGCGGGTCGACGGTGTCGAAGCTGGCCGCGTCGTAGCGGTGGTTGGAGCGGGCCGGGAAGATCGGCGTGAGGTAGACGGTGTTCACGCCGAGCCGGTCCAGGTGGTCCAGCCGCTCGGTGATCCCGTCGAGGTCGCCGCCGTAGAACTGGCGGGGCGTCTCCGGGCCGCGCCCGATCACCGGCGTGTCCCAGTCGCACGGGATCGCCCAGTCCGGCGCCGAGCGGCCCGCCGCGGCGGCCGAGCGGGCGAACCGGTCCGGGAAGATCTGGTAGATCACCGCGTCCCGGGCCCAGGCCGGCGGCGGCGCGTAGCTGACCAGCTTGAAGTCGGCGTTGTCCGGCACGTCGTGGCCGACGAGGCCGGCCGCGTTCAGCCAGCGGGCGCCCGCCGCGCCGTCGAGCAGGAAGCGGTAGTTGCTGACCGGGTTGCGGACCTCGACGTCGGCCCGCCACCACACGTCACCGCCCTCGGTGCGGTCGACCACCGCCTCGGCGAAGCGCGGCTCGCCGTCACCGGTGGTCCGCACGTGCACCTGGCGGACGTCGGCGCCGGCCGGCACCCGGACGAAGACGGGGACGGTCTGCCCGAGGGCGGGCTCCTGCTCGGGGACGTAGGTGGCGGATCCGTCGTGGTGCGGCTGGAGGGACATGGGCGTGCCTTTCGCGTCGTCGAGGACAGGGAGTGGGGCGGGCACCCGCCGCGGCCGGTCACCCGACCGCGGCGGTCCGCCCGGAAACCGCTCCGGTGTACGTCCCAGACGCCCTTGCCGCAGCGTGCGTAATGAGTACGGAGTGGCACCGCTCGCCTCGCCCACGACGGCGAGCGACGACCCCTCCGGCTTATCCTTTGACGGCTCCGGCGGTGAGGCCGGAGACGATGTAGCGCTGGAGCAGTTGGAACACCAGCACCGTCGGGATGGCGGTGAGCAGGGTGCCCGCCGCGAACATCCCGAAGTTGTTGTTGCGCTCGCCCGCCACCATGCCGAACATCCCGACCGCGAGGGTCTTCGAGTTCGGCTCGGTGAGGAACACGTTGGCGATGATGAACTCGTTGATCGAGCCGATGAAGGCGAGCAGCCCGGTCACCGCCAGGATCGGCGCCACCAGCGGCAGCATGATCCGGAAGAAGACCTGGGCGTGCGAGGCGCCGTCCATGGTCGCCGACTCGTCCAGCTCCTTCGGCAGGGTGTCGAAGAAGCCCTTCATGAGCCAGGTGTTCGCGCCGAGCGCGGTGCCCATGTAGAGCAGGAACAGCCCCCACGGGGTGTTGAAGCCGATCACCGGCCACAGGTCGGTGACCGTCGTGAAGATCAGGAAGATCGCCACGATGGCCAGGAACTGCGGGAACATCTGGATCAGCAGCAGCGCGAGCAGCCCGACCCGGCGACCGGCGAACCGCATCCGGGAGAACGCGTACGCCGCCAGCGCGGACAGGAAGATCGACGCGAAGCTGGCCACGCCGGCGAGCAGCAGCGAGTTGAGGAACCAGTGGGCGAACGGCGTCTTCTGGAACAGGTTGGTGAAGTTCTCCAGGGACGCCCCGGTCGGCAGCAGCTCCGTCGACGAGAGCGTGCCGAGCGGGTTGAGCGCCGCGGAGATCACGAACAGGATCGGGAAGAGGCTGAACGCCACGGCCAGCACCCCGACCACGTGCCGCCAGCCCACCTGGGCGAACCAGCGGCCCTTCGACCGTCCCGTCCTGGCCCGGTTGGCGACGGCAGCAGCGTCGGACAAGGTGGTCACGAGTAGACCTCCTCCTGCTTGCGGGTCCGCGAGAAGCTGATCGCCGCCACGATCGCCACGATCGCGAAGATGAAGATCGAGACCGTGGTGGCCAGTCCGTACTCGGCGCCCTGCGCGCCGAAGGCCAGCCGGTAGGTGTAGGTGATGAGCAGGTCGGTGGCGCCGTTGGTCGGGTTGTCCGGCGCGAACGGTCCGCCCTCGGTGGTGAACAGGATCGCGTTGACGTTGTTGAAGTTGTAGGCGAACGACGCGATCAGCAGCGGCGAGAGCGCGACCAGCAGCAGCGGCAGGGTGACGGCCCGGAAGGACTGCCACGGGCTGGCGCCGTCGACCGAGGTGGCCTCGGTCAGCTCGCGCGGGATCGCCTGGAGCGCGCCGGTGGCCACCAGGAACATGTACGGGTAGCCCAGCCAGAGTTGCACGAGCAGCACCGCGATCCGAGCCGACCACGTGCCGCCGAACCAGTCGATGTCCAGCCCGAACAGGTCGTTGACCAGGCCGAAGTCGGTGTTGAACATGTCCCGCCAGACCAGCAGCATGGCGAACGACGGCATGGCGTACGGGAGGATCAGCAGCACCCGGTAGAGGTTGGTGCCCCGCATCCGGGGTGAGTGCAGCGCGAGCGCGATGGCCATGCCGAGCAGGAACGTGAAGCCGGTCGAGCCGATCGCGAAGGCGAAGTTCCACAGCAGGGTGCCGAAGAACGGGCCAGAGATGTCCGGGTCGGTGAGCACGCGGGTGAAGTTCTTCAGCCCGACGTTGACCTTCCAGCCCTGGGCGAGCCGCTCGCCGTCGGCGGCGACGAAGGAGCCGTTCGCCGGGTCGGCGGTCCAGGTCTTGCCCGTCTCGCTGTCCTTGACGCAGTCGCAGCCCGCGTCGTACGCCCGCACGGCCTTGCCCTCGTAGGCGCGGGACAGGCCGTTGGAGCGGACCGCGCCACCGGCGGTCGGCACCACCAGGTCGGTGATGTCCTTGCTGCGGCCGCTGGCCTGACCGAAGTTGAGCACGGTGTAGCCGGCGGCGTCGGTGATCTTGCCGGTCGGGCTGACGGTGACGTCCCCGGCGTCGAGCTTGCGCAGCCCGCCCGCGTCACCGGCGAAGACCTCCCTGGTCTTCGGGTCGCTGAGCAGGAACACCAGCGCGCCGGTGGCCGGGTCGCCCTTCGTGGCGATGGAGAGGGAGTACTCGGTGGAGCCGGGGACCTGCTGCACCGAGGAGGTCTGGATGGCGACGATCGCGTCGTCCTTGCTGCCGCGGTGGCCGTCGCCGAAGTTCGTGAACGCGGTGCTCGCCGTGTAGAGCACCGGGAAGACCTGGAAGGCGATCAGGAAGATCGTGCCGGGGACCAGGTACTTGGCCGGGATGTGCCGCCGGCTCAGGTAGAGGTAGAACAGGCCCGCCGTGGTGGCGGCGAGGATCGCCAGTCCGACCCAGTGCTCGGCCTCGACGAGCGGGAACGCCGCCCAGATCGCGATCCCGGCCACCAGGCCGAGCAGGACCACCTTGACGACGAGGCCGGTCGCGGTGATCGGCGCGTGGTTCCGCGCGGTACGGGGCGTGCGCGGGAGCCCGCGGCGAACGGGCTTTCGGCCCGGGGCCTCCTCAGCAGACCCCGGGCCGGACAGCGACGTGCTCATTACTTGATCTGACCCGCGATGGTCTTGCCCGCGGCGGTGATCGTCCTGGCCGGGTCGGCGCCGCCGATGATGGCGGCCTCCGCCTTGCCGAACGGGTCCCAGATCGCGGCCATGGCCGGGATCGCCGGGAGCACCTGGCCGTTCTTGCCGGCCTCGGAGAACTTGGCCAGGTCCGCGTCCTCGCCCTTGACCTGGTCGAAGGCGGCGGTCAGCGCCGGCGGGCGCGGCTCGGCCTTGTACAGCGCGACGGCCAGCTCGGGCTTGGTCACGTAGTTGGTGACGAACTCCTGCGCCAGGGCCTTGTTCTTGCCCTTGGCGGCCACGTAGAACGCCTGGACGCCCACGAACGGCTGAGCCTCCTTGCCACCGGCGAAGCCCGGGACCGGGGAGATGTCGTAGGAGATGTTGGCCTTCTTCGCGTCCGCGATGGCCCACGGTCCGGAGACCAGGAAGGCGCACTTCTTGCCGGTGAAGGTGGCGATGGAGTTCTCGCCGGTGATGGAGCGCTTCAGCGCGCCGTCGCCCTTCTCACCCAGCTTCGCGATCTTCTGGAAGGCCGCGATCGACTCCGGCTTGCCCACGCCCAGGTCCTTCGGGTCGTAGTCGCCGTTGGCCGTGGTGCCGAACAGGTAACCGCCGCCCGAGGTGTACAGCGGGTAGATGTGGTAGGCGTCGCCGTTCTGGCCGGACTGGAGGCAGAGGATCTCGCTGGCCTTCTTCTCGGCCTTGAGCTTCTTGCCGGCGGCGACCAGGTCCTCGATCGTCTTCGGCGCCTCGGGGGCCAGCTCGGTGTTGCGGATCAGCGCGATGTTCTCCGTGGCGTAGGGGACGCCGTAGAGCTGGCCGTTGAAGGTGACCGCCTTGATCGCGGTCTCGTTGAACGCGCTCTTCTGCTCGGCGCCGAGCTGCACCGGGTCGATGGCGCCGTTCTGGACCATGTTGCCGATCCAGTCGTGCGCGCCGACCACGACGTCCGGGCCGCTGCCCTGCTGCGAGGCGGTGACGAAGTTGGTCTGCAGGTCCTTGGAGACGGCCTGGACCTCGACGGTCACGCCGTTCTCCTTGCCGAACTCCTCGGCGAACGGCTTCAGGGCCGCGGTCCGCTTGTCGTCGGCCCAGATGACCAGCTTGCCGCCGGTGGCCTTGGCGGACTCCTTGGCGGCCGGCTTGTCGCTGTCACTGCCGCCGCACCCGGACGCGGCGAGCGCCAGGCCGAGGACAGCGACCACACCCGCGGTACGGATGCGCATCGGTACTCCTGTCGTCATGGCGGACCGCCGGGGGAAGGGCGGCTCGCCAGTGGAAACCTCGGAAAGTTCTTGCTGACCGGCGCGGGGATGCTGCGCCGCTGCTCTCGCATGTTGCGGGGACGTTAGCAAGAGGTTGCAGAGAATGGAAGGGCTTGCAGGAGCGTACGCAAGAACTTGCTCGTGAGCTAAAGTGCCGCCATGCGCGCTCGACTGTCCGACATCGCCCAACAGGCCGAAGTCAGCGAGGCCACGGTGTCGCGGGTGCTCAACGACCGCCCCGGAGTGGCCCCGGAGACCCGGCAGGCCGTCCTCACCGCCCTCGACGTGCTCGGCTACGAGCGCCCCGCCCGGCTGCGCAAGCGCAGCGCCGGGCTGGTCGGCCTCGTCGTACCCGAGCTGGACAACCCGATCTTCCCGGCCTTCGCCCAGGTCATCGAGTCGACGCTGGCCCAGAGCGGCTTCACCCCGGTGCTCTGCACGCAGACCCCCGGCGGAGTCACCGAGGACGAGTACGTCGAGATGCTGCTCGACCGGCAGGTCTCCGGGATCGTCTTCGTGTCCGGCCTGCACGCCGACACCGCCGCCAACCACGACCGGTACCGCGCGCTGATCGCCCGTCCGCTGCCGATCGTCATGATCAACGGGTACGCGCCGGGCATCTCGGCGCCCTTCGTCTCGTGCGACGACGGCGAGGCCACCGAGCTGGCCGTCGCGCACCTGGTGGCGCTCGGCCACCGGCGGATCGGCCTGATCACCGGCCCGGACCGCTTCGTGCCGGTGCAGCGCCGGGTGGCCGGCTTCCGCGCCGCGATGACCCGGCTCGTCGGCACGACCGAGGCGGAGGTCGGCGAGCTGGCCGAGCTCTCCCTGTTCGGTGTCGAGGGCGGCGAGGCCGCCGCGGGCCGGCTCATCGAGCGGGGCGTCACCGGCCTGGTCTGCGGCTCGGACCTGATGGCGCTGGGCGCGATCCGGGCCGCCCGGCAGCGCGGCCTCGGCGTCCCCGACGACGTCTCGGTGGTCGGCTACGACGACTCACCGCTGATGGCCTTCACCGACCCGCCGCTGACCACCATGCGGCAGCCGGTCGCGGCCATGGCGGTGGCCGCCGTCCGCGCCCTGGTCGACGAGATCAACGGGCACGCCGCCCCGAACTCCGAGTACCTGTTCCGCCCCGAGCTGGTGGTGCGCGGCTCGACCGCGGTGGCCCGCCCGGCCGGTGGACCGAAGCGCCGGCGCCCCTCCTCCGTCGACCCCACCCTGGCGATCCCCGCTTGACCCCTTGCCGTCAGTTCTTGCGCAAGGAATGCTTGACTCTTGCAGCGACTGAGCGGCATTCTGCTCAGACGCCCTGCCGTCCCGCGCCAGAGAACGGGGATCCACACCGATGACCTCCGCCCCCCACCCCACGCCGCTGACCGCCGACGACGACTGGTGGCGGTCCGCGGTCGTCTACCAGGTGTACGTCCGCAGCTTCGCGGACGCGAACGGGGACGGCGTCGGGGATCTCCAGGGCATCCGGCAGCGCCTGCCGTACCTGCGCGAACTCGGGGTGGACGCGCTCTGGCTGACCCCCTTCTACACCTCGCCCCAGGTCGACGCCGGCTACGACGTGTCCGACTACCGGGACGTGGACCCGCTCTTCGGCAACCTGACCGACTTCGACGCGATGATCACCGACGCGCACACCCTGGGCCTGCGGATCATCGTGGACCTGGTCCCCAACCACACCTCCAGCGCGCACCCCTGGTTCACCGCGGCCCTCGCCGCCGACCCCGGTTCCCCCGAGCGCGAGCGCTACCTCTTCGCCGAGGGCCGGGGCGAGCGGGGCGAGCTGCCGCCGAACGACTGGGAGAGCATCTTCGGCGGTCCCGCCTGGACCCGGGTGGCCGACGGCCAGTGGTACCTGCACCTGTTCGACCCGGCCCAGCCCGACCTCAACTGGCGCCACCCCGAGGTGCGCGCCGAGTTCGAGGACATCCTGCGGTTCTGGCTCGACCGGGGCGTGGACGGCTTCCGGATCGACGTGGCGCACGGGATGATCAAGGCCGAGGGGCTGCCGGACGTCGGCTTCAACTCGATGACCACCGGCCAGCGCCAGTCCGAACTGCTGGGCAAGGGCCGGCTGCCCTACTTCGACCAGGACGAGGTGCACGACATCTACCGCGCCTGGCGGCCGATCCTGGACAGCTACCCGGGCGGCCGGATGGCGGTGGCCGAGGCGTGGGCGGAGACCCCGCAGCGGCTGGCCCGCTACATCGGCCCGGACGAGCTGCACCAGGCGTTCAGCTTCGACTTCCTCGACGCCACCTGGTCGGCCGACTCGTTCCGCAAGGTGATCGACACGGCGCTCGCCGAGTCGACCATCGTGGGCGCCCCGACCACCTGGGTGCTCTCCAACCACGACCGGCAGCGGCACGTCACCCGCTACGGCGACGGCGAGGTCGGCCTGCGCCGCGCCCGGGCCGCCGCCCTGCTGATGTTCTCCCTGCCCGGCTGCGCCTACGTCTACCAGGGCGAGGAGCTGGGCCTGCCCGAGGTGCTGGACCTCCCCGACGAGCTGCGGCAGGACCCCGCGTTCCTGCGCACCGGGGAGAGCCGGGACGGCTGCCGGGTGCCGATCCCGTGGAGCGGCGAGCTGGCCCCGTACGGCTTCGGCCCGGCGGGCAGCGAGCTGAGCTGGCTGCCGGCACCGGCGACCTGGCGGGCCCTCTCGGTGGCCGCCCAGGCCGGGGTGACCGGCTCGACGCTGGAGCTCTACCGGGCCGCGCTGCGGATCCGGCACGAGCACCCGGCCCTGGCCGGCACCGGCGGCATCACCTGGCTGGAGACCGAGCCCGGGGTGCTCGCGTTCCGCCGCTCCGCCGGGAACGCCGAGCTGACCTGCCTGGTCAACCTCAGCGGCGCGGAGGTGACGGTCGCCGGTCACGGCCGGCCGGTCGTCGCCAGCGCCGATCTCACCGAGCGGGGCGACGGCCACGTTCTGCCGGTGGACGCGGCTGCGTGGTTCGAACGGCGCTGAGCCGGGTAACCCGCCATTGACCTGGTCGTCCGTTGTGCCCCGCGCCGACGGGCGGCTGGGCTACCGACCCCTTGTGGTGGGGGGTGAGGTGGCGCCGGCCCCTCGGGGACTCGTTCCCGGGGGGCCGGTGTCCATCTGGGACCGTCGGGGTACCACGGGGCGATGACCGCACACGTGGCGCAGTACACCCTCGACATCGGCGACCTCGACCGGATGGTCGACTTCTGGTCGGCCGCCCTCGGCTACACCGTCCGCCGGGGCGACGACGGCAACGCGAAGCTCTATCCGCCGCCCGGCCGGCCCGGCCCGACCGTCTGGATGCAGGGCAGCGGCACCCCGAAGCACGGCAAGAACCGGCTGCATCTGGACCTCGTCTCCGACGGGGACGCGGCGGCCGAGGTCGACCGGCTGATCGGGCTCGGCGCCCGGCGCGTCGACGTCGGGCAGACCGGCACGGAGGGCTTCGTGGTGCTCGCCGACCCGGAGGACAACGAGTTCTGCGTGCTCGACGGGCCGCCGAGCTGAGCCCTCAGGCTCCCCGGCTGGTCAGCAGCTCGGCGATCCGGGCGAGCCCGGCCCGGACCTCGTCCCGGCTGGGCGGGGCCGTCGGCTCCGGCTCCCGCTCGGCGGCCAGCTCCAGCTCCTCGTCGATCACGTCCTCGAAGTCGCCGTAGAGGTCGGCCTGGTCCACCTGGGCCGCCTCGTCCTCGGCGGCGATCTGCGCCGCGGCGATCTCGCTGCGGATCTCCTCGGGCGTGAGCGCCGGCAGCAGCGGCTCCACCACCGCCACGAGCTGCTCCTCGGCCACCACCGCCTCGGCCAGGGCGAGCGCGTGCGGCCGCTCGTACGGGCCGCAGACCACCGGCTCCCACTCGTCGTCGTCGCCGAGCGGGCCGAAGGTGATGATCCACGGCAGGCCCAGCATCGGCGAGTCGTCCGGCAGGTCCAGTGTCACGAGTGCGCCCACCGGCCCATCATGGTCGGTGGCGGCGCGGACGTGCGCCTCATTCACCCCAACTCCCCCCTCTCCGGCGGTCGCTCTCACCCGTGCGTACCGGCGTCCAGAGCCGCACGGACCAGGGCGACGGCGCGGTCCGGCGGGACGCCCAGGCGGAGCGCCTCGGCGGCGTACGCCGTGGCGGCGCGGTGCAGGCGGTCGGTGGCGTCGTCGCGGCCGGGGGCCACCACGGTGCCGTGCCGCCCGCGGGTCTGCACCAGCCCGGCCGACTCCAGCTCCCGGTACGCCCGCGCCACGGTGTTCACGGCCAGGCCCAGGTCGGCGGCGAGCTGCCGGACCGCGGGCAGGCGGGTGCCGACCGGCAGCCGGCCGTCGCCGATCATGGCGGCGAACTGCCCGCGCACCTGCTCGTACGGGGGCACCGCCGAGTCCTGCTCGATCCGGATCCGAGTGCTCATCCCGCCCCTCCCGGCGTCCCCGGGTCGGTGTCCTCGTCGACCTCCACGTCCACGTACCGCCCGCCGCCGCCCTCGGCCAGGTCGACCACTCGCCCGTAGCGGCTCGTGGCGGCCAACGCCGCGCCGAAGAGCACCATCTGGTTGAGCAGGTAGAGGTAGAGCAGCAACCCCACCGCCGTGGCCACCACGGTGTAGGCCGGGTTCCGCTCGGTGCGCACCACGTAGTAGCGCCCCACGGTGTTGAGCAGCGTGATGCCGACGGCGACCGTCAGCACGGCGGGACGCAGCCGGCGGCGGCTCATCCGCAGGCGGGGCACCGCCACCAGCAGCGCGGTGGCCAGCACCGCGTTGATCACCACGCTGAGCACCGCGCTGACCGTGGTCAACCCGACCGAGCCGGTGCTGCGCAACAGGAAGCGCAGCAGCGACTCCAGCGCGTCCACGGCGGCCACCGAGACGCCGAGCAGCACGAAGACCGCGACCAGCACCCCCAGGTCGACCAGGCGGCGGATCACCAGGTTGCCGGGCTGCTGGTTGAAGCCGTACATGAGCCGCTGCGAGGAGCGGATCGCCTCGACCCAGCCGATCCCGGTGAACACCAGGATGACCAGGCCGATCACCCCGACGGTGTTGCTGCTCTCGGCGATCTGCTTGGCGTCGAGGAAGGGCAGGTTCTCGTCCAGGAAGTCGGCGGCCGCCCGACTCACCTCGCGGTTGTCCTGGAGGATCGTGCCGAAGATCCAGTAGCCGACCAGGGCCAGCGCGAACACGGCGAAGAAGCCGTAGTAGGCGATCGCGGCGGCCAGCCGGCCGGCGAGCAGGTTGGCGTAGAGCGTGCCGGCGCGCCACACGTGGTCGAAGGCCGACGACCGGACCCGGGCCGCGTCGACGCGGCGGCCGAGCGCCGCCTCGATCCGGCCGATGACGTTCACCCCGACATCCTCGCCGATCCGCCCGCCCGCTGGAGGCAGGCCGGCCGCGCGCTCAGCTCAGCCGCCGAGGCGGAAGTCGCGGCGGGGCTGCCACCGGGTGGACCCGCTGTGCGAGAACAGGGTGAACGCCTCGACCTCGAACAGGGCGGAGAAGTCGGCCAGATCCTCGTACGCCTTGTCGAGCACCTCGGGCGGCACGTCCTGGGCCACCGTGACGTGCGGGTGGTACGGGAAGCGCGCCTCGCGGTGCAGCTCGGGGGCCGCCCTGATGGCGGCGGCGAGCAGCTCGCACTCGCTGATCCCCGCGGCCACCGCCACGAAGACCACCTGGGTGACCGGCCGGAACGTGCCGGTGCCCCGCAGGTGCAGGGTGAACGGCAGGTGGGTGGCCGCCACCCGGGCCAGGTGCTCCTCGACGGCCGGCAGCGCGCGCACCGGGATCTCGGTGGGCCCGAGCAGGGTGACGTGCGCCGGGACGGCCTGCGGGTCACCGGCCTCGATCCGCCGGCGGGTGAGCATCCCGCCCCACGGCTCCGGGATGTCGACCGCGATCCCGATCTGGATCGTGTCACCGGCGTCCGGCGACCCGTCCCTGCCATCCACGCTGCGCGCCATCCCTCCGGCCACCGACTGCGACACCCGTTCCCGCCGGGCCGCTACTCGAACCGGACCGGCGGGAAGAAGCCGATCCGCTCGTACGCCGTGCGCAGTGTCTCGGCGGCGACCGCGCGGGCCTTCTCCGCGCCCTGCGCGAGCAGCTTGTCGAGCTGCGCCGGGTCGTCGAGGTAGGCGCGGGTGCGCTCCTGGATCGGGGTGACGAACTCCCGGACCACCTCGGCGAGGTCCTTCTTCAGGTCGCCGTAGCCCTTGCCGTCGTACGCGGCGACGAGGTCGTCGATGCCGCGCCCGGAGAGCGCCGAGTAGATGGTGAGCAGGTTGGAGATGCCGGGCTTGCCCTCGGCGTCGAAGACGATCTCGCGGCCGGTGTCGGTGACCGCCGAGCGGATCTTCTTGGCCGAGCGGGCCGGATCCTCCAGCAGGTCGATGATGCCGGCCGGGGAGGAGGACGACTTCGACATCTTGGCCGTCGGGTCCTGCAGGTCGGTGATCTTCGCGGTGTCCTTGACGATGTGCGGGGCGGGCACCGTGAAGGTCGGGCCGAACAGCGAGTTGAACCGCTGGGCCAGGTCGCGGGAGAGCTCCAGGTGCTGCCGCTGGTCCTCGCCGACCGGCACCGCGTGCGCCTGGTAGAGCAGGATGTCGGCGGCCTGGAGGATCGGGTAGGTGAACAGGCCGACGCTGGCCCGCTCGCTGCCCTGCTTCTGGGACTTGTCCTTGAACTGGGTCATCCGGCTCGCCTCGCCGAAGCCGGTGATGCAGCCGAGCACCCAGGCCAGCTGCGGGTGCTCGGGCACCTGCGACTGGACGAAGAGGGTGCTGCGCTCGGGGTCGAGGCCGACCGCGAAGAGCTGCGCGGCGGCGACCCGGGTGCGCTGCTTGAGCACCTTCGGGTCGTGCCCGGCGGTGATCGCGTGCAGGTCCACCACGCAGTAGAACGCGTCGTGGCTGTCCTGCAGGGCCACCCAGTGCCGTACCGCGCCCAGGTAGTTGCCGAGGTGGAACGAGTCGGCCGTCGGCTGGATGCCGGAGAAGACGCGCGGGCGGGCGGGTACGTCGGACATGGCGGCAATTCTGTCAGCAAGCCCCGGCGTCCGTCATGACGGGCCGGTGGGTCGGGTGGGCACGGGCGGGTGCGGGGCCGTGACCTCGCGCCGGGGCTCGGGCAGGCGGACCGGGGAGACCGCGAGGCGGGACACCCGCCGACCGTCGACCCGGACGACCCGCAGCAGCCAGCCGCCGGGAGGGTCGTCCGGGTCGGGTCCGCCGGTGTCGTCCGGGTCGACGGCCACCGGCACCTCGTCGCCGGTGACCGGCAGCCGGCCCAGGGCGGCCATCACGAAGCCGCCGACCGTCTCGTACGGCCCGGCGGGCAGCGGCACCCCGGTGCGTTCGGCGAAGTCGGCCAGGTTGAGCCGGCCGTCGACCACGGCCGGCAGGCCGGCGTGGGCCGGCTCGGGCGGGGCGTCGTCCTCGTCGTGGATCTCCCCGACCAGCTCCTCGACCAGGTCCTCGCAGGTGACGATGCCGGCGGTGCCGCCGTACTCGTCGACCACCACGGCGAGGTGGTGGCCCTCGCGGCGCATCTCGGTCAGCGCGGCCAGCACGCGTTTGCTGCCCGGGAGCCGCTTCACCTCGCGGGTCAGCTCGGCGACCGTGGCGCGCGGGTCCCGCTCCGGGCGGAGCAGCACGTCCCGCAGGTGGACGACGCCGACCACGTCGTCGTGGGTGCCGTCGACCACCGGGTAGCGGGTGTGCGGTTCGGCGCGGACCAGCGGCTCGGCCTCGCCCACGGTGAGCCCGGCGGCGAGGAAGACCACCTCGGTGCGCGGCACCATCACCTCGCGGATCAGCCGCGCGCCGGCGACCAGCACCTCGTCGATGATCCGCCGCTCGTCGGGGTCGAGCACCGTGTTGGCCGCGACCAGGTCACGCAGCTCGGCCTCGCTGATCCGTTCCCGGCCGGCGGTCGGGCTGGCCCCGAGCAGGTCGGTGACCAGGCGGGTGGCGCCGTCGGCGGCGCGCACCACGAGCCGGGCCACCGTGCGGGCCACGGGTCCGGGTTCGCGTCTCGGCCGCCCCGGCGGGCGTCGCCGGGGCCCGGGACCAGCTCCCTCCCGCATGACAAGGATGGTAGACAGCGGGCGCCGGACACCCGGGGCGATGTTCGGATCTGTTCAATCATGAAGGATTGTGGTGGAATAGGGGACGCCCCCACTCACCGCCGCGGCACAGCCCGCGGCCGTAGGGTGATCACGGACGGCCGCCGCGGCGCGCGGCCCAGGCAGGAGGAGCGACGTGAAACTGCTCGTCACCGGCGGCGCCGGTTACATCGGCAGCGTGGTGACCCGGATGCTGCTCGACCACGGTCACCAGGTGACCGTCCTGGACGACCTGCGCACCGGCCACCGGGAGGCCCTCGCCCCCGAGGCGACCCACGTCGACCTGCCGATCCACGAGGCCGCCCGGGTGCTCACCCCCGACGCCGGCTTCGACGGCGTGCTGCACTTCGCCGCCCTGATCGCCGCGGGCGAGTCGATGGTCAAGCCGGAGCTCTACTGGCAGAACAATACGGTCGGTTCGCTCGCCCTGATCGACGCGGTCCGCGCCGCCCGGGTGCCCCGGCTGGTCTTCTCCTCCACGGCCGCCGTCTACGGCAACCCCACCGAGCTGCCCATCCCGGAGACCGCCGTCAAGGCCCCCACCAACACCTACGGTGCGACCAAGCTGGCCGTCGACATGGCGCTCACCTCCGAGGCGGTCGCCCACGACCTGGCCGCCGTCTCGCTGCGCTACTTCAACGTGGCCGGGGCCTACCGGCACGACGGGCGGACCATCGGCGAACGGCACGACCCCGAGACCCACCTCATCCCGCTCGCCCTCGAGGTGGCCGCGGGCCGGCGCGACAAGTTCCAGCTCTTCGGCGACGACTACCCGACCGTCGACGGCACCTGCGTCCGCGACTACATCCACGTCGAGGACCTGGCCCGCGCGCACCTGCTGGCTCTCGACGCCGCCACCGGGGGCCGGCACCGGATCTACAACCTGGGCAACGGCAACGGCTTCAGCAACCGGCAGGTGATCGAGGTGGTCCGCGAGGTCACCGGGCACCCCGTGCCGGTGGAGGTGGCCCCGCGCCGCGAGGGCGACCCCGCCGAGCTGGTCGCCTCCTCCGCGCTGGCCCGCGCCGAGCTGGGCTGGGTGCCGGAGAAGCCCACCCTCCAGGACATGGTCGGCGACGCCTGGGAGTTCTACCGCACGCACATCCTGGGACAGCAATGAGCGGCGACGTCGCGGCCCGCGCCACCGCCGGCTTCCGGCAGCGGTACGGCGCGGAGCCGGCGGGCCGCTGGGCTGCTCCCGGCCGGGTCAACCTGATCGGCGAGCACACCGACTACAACGACGGGTTCGTGCTGCCCTTCGCGCTGCCGCTGCGTACCGTCGTGGCCGCGGCGCTCGCCGACGACGGGCGCTGGTCCGTCTGGTCGGAGCTGGACGACGAGCCCGTGGAGTTCGGGCCGGCCGAGGCCGACGAGCCCGGCCGCGTCGACGGCTGGGCCGCCTACGTGGCCGGGGTAATCTGGGCGCTGCGCGCCGCCGGCCACGACGTCCCGGGGGCCCGCCTGGCCGTCGCCTCCGACGTGCCGGTCGGTTCCGGGCTCTCCTCGTCGGCGGCCATCGAGGCGGCGGTGCTCGCCGCCCTGGTCGACCTCGGCGGGCTGGACCTCCCCGCCGACCGCTGGCCGCGGCTCGCCCAGCGGGCCGAGAACGACTACGTCGGCGCACCCACCGGCATCATGGACCAGTCCGCGGTGATCCGCGGCCGGTCCGGGCACGCCCTCTTCCTCGACTGCCGCACCGAGGAGGTCGAGCAGATCCCGTTCGACCTGGACGCCGCCGGGCTGGCCGTGCTGGTGGTCGACAGCCGCGCCCCGCACCGGCATGCCGACGGCGAGTACGCCGCCCGCCGCAAGTCCTGCGAGCGGGCCGCCAAGGCGCTCGGGGTGGCCGCCCTGCGCGACGTCGCCACCGCCGACCTGGACGCCGCGCTGGCCCGCCTCGACGACCCCGAGACCCGCCGCCGGGTCCGGCACGTCGTCACCGAGGACCAGCGGGTGCTCGACACGGTCGAGTTGCTGCGCGCCGGGCGGATCCGCGACATCGGCCCGCTGCTGACCGCCTCGCACGCCTCGATGCGGGACGACTTCGAGATCACCGTGCCGGAGATCGACACCGCGGTCGAGGCGGCCCTGGCCGCCGGGGCGTACGGGGCGCGGATGACCGGCGGCGGCTTCGGCGGCTGCGTGCTCGCCCTGGTCGACGCGGACGCCGCCGACGCGGTGACGGCCGCCGTGGCCGCCGCGTACGCCGACCGCGGCTTCACGGCGCCCCACACGCTCCCCGTTCTCCCCTCCCCCGGCGCCACCCGCCTTGCGTGAAAGGAAGGGCCCCCTGTTAACGCCTGGCGTATAACAGGAGGCCCTTCCTAACACCGTGCGCCGGTCAGCCGGCCTCGACGATCATGCCGGCGCCGACCGTGCGGTTGGTGGCCTCGTCGATGATGACGAAACCGCCCGTGGTGCGGTTGCGCCGGTACTCGTCGGCCAGCAGCGGGACCGTCGTCCGCAGCCGCACCCGGCCGATCTCGTTGAGCTTCAGCTCACCGGCCGTCTCGTCGCGGTGCAGCGAGTTGATGTCCAGCCGGTAGTGCAGCCCGCGCACGATGGCCCGGGCCGAGCGGGTGGTGTGCTTGATGGCGTACCGGGCGCCGACCTGGAGCGGGCGCGTCTCGTCCATCCAGCAGATCATCGCCTCGATGTCCTGCGCGACGGCCGGCGCGTTGTTCGGCCGGCAGATCATGTCGCCACGCGAGATGTCGATCTCGTCGGCCAGCCGGACGGTCACCGACATCGGCGGGAACGCCTCGTCCACCGGGCCGTCGGCGGTCTCCACGGCGGCGATCCGGCTGGTGAAGCCCGACGGCAGCACCATCACCTCGTCGCCGGCCTTGAGCACACCCGAGGCCACCTGGCCCGCGTAGCCCCGGTAGTCGGTGACCGTGGTGGACTGCGGCCGGATCACGTACTGCACCGGGAAGCGGACGTCGACCAGGTTGCGGTCGGACGCGATGTGCACCCGCTCCAGGTGGTGCAGCAGCGACGGGCCCTCGTACCAGGGCATGTTCTCCGAGCGGGTGACGATGTTGTCGCCCTGCAGCGCGGAGATCGGCACCACGGTCAGGTCCGGCACGTCGAGCTTCGCGGCGAACGCGGTGAACTCGTCGGCGATCTGCTCGAACACCTCCTGCGACCAGTCGACCAGGTCCATCTTGTTCACGCAGAGGACCAGGTGCGGCACCCGCAGCAGCGAGCAGAGGAACGCGTGCCGGCGGGACTGCTCCACCAGCCCCTTGCGCGCGTCCACCAGGATCAGCGCCAGGTCGGCCGTGGAGGCGCCGGTGACCATGTTCCGGGTGTACTGGATGTGCCCCGGGGTGTCGGCGATGATGAACTTCCGCCGCGGCGTGGCGAAGTAGCGGTACGCCACGTCGATGGTGATGCCCTGCTCCCGCTCGGCGCGCAGGCCGTCGGTGAGCAGCGCCAGGTTGGTGTACTCGTCGCCCCGGGCCGCGCTGACCGCCTCGACCGCGGCGAGCTGGTCGGTGAAGAGCGACTTCGTGTCGTACAGCAGCCGGCCGATCAGGGTCGACTTGCCGTCGTCGACGCTGCCCGCGGTGGCGAACCGCAGCAGGTCCATGGGGCGTGCCGAATCGCTCTCGGCCGGCGCCAGCGTCTCCACGCTCATCAGAAGTAGCCCTCCCGCTTGCGGTCCTCCATGGCGGCCTCGCTGACCCGGTCGTCGCCGCGGGTCGCGCCGCGCTCGGTGATCCGGGTGGCGGCCACCTCCTCGATCACCTTCTCCACCGTGTCGGCGTCCGAGCGGACCGCCGCGGTGCAGGAGGCGTCACCCACGGTCCGGTACCGCACCTGGGCCTTGAACGGCTGCTCGCCGGCGCGGGCGCGGAAGAACTCGTTGACCGCGTAGTACATGCCGTCGCGTTCGATCACCTCGCGCTCGTGCGCGTAGTAGATCGACGGCAGCGGGATCCGCTCCCGGGCGATGTAGTGCCAGACGTCCAGCTCGGTCCAGTTGGAGAGCGGGAACACCCGAATCGACTCGCCCGGGTGGTGCCGGCCGTTGTAGAGCGCCCACAGCTCGGGGCGCTGGTTCTTCGGGTCCCACTGGCCGAACTCGTCGCGGAAGCTGAACACCCGCTCCTTGGCCCGGGCCTTCTCCTCGTCCCGGCGCGCACCGCCGAACAGCGCGTCGAAGCGGTGCTTCTCCACCGCGTCGAGCAGCACCGGGGTCTGGATCCGGTTGCGCATGCCGTCGGCCGACTCGCGCACCAGCCCCTTGGTGAGGGCCTCCGGCACGCTGGCCACGATGAGCTGGAGACCCAGCTCGGCGACGCGCTGGTCCCGGTATTCGAGAACCTCGGGGAAGTTGTGGCCGGTGTCGACGTGCATCACCGGGAAGGGAATGTTGGCCGGGGCGAAGGCCTTCTGGGCCAACCGGAGCATCACGATCGAGTCCTTGCCGCCGGAGAAGAGCAGCACGGGGCGCTCCATCTCGGCGACGACCTCACGCATCACGAAGATGCTCTCCGCCTCGAGAGCGTCCAGGTGGGACACCTGGTACGCGGCGGTGGCCGTCATGACACGAACTCGATTCGCTCGGATCCGCACATCGGGATTCCAGACCTTTCCGGTCGGACTCGTGAAGAAGAACGCTCAGGCTACCCGGAATGCCTCTGCAGCGCTGCAAGCAACCGGCTGGCGAGATCCTTGCGGCAGACCAGCAGGTCGGGCAGGCGTGGGTCGGCCTCGTTGTATTTCAGCGCAGATCCGTCGATCCGGGAAGCGTGCAGTCCGGTGGCCGTCGCCACAGCGACCGGAGCGGCCGAGTCCCACTCGTACTGACCGCCCGCGTGGATGTACGCGTCGACCTCGCCGGTGACCACAGCGGCGATCTTCGCGCCCGCCGAGCCCATCGGGACCAGATGCGCGCCGATGTCCTCTGCCAGATCGGTCAGGAAAACCGGCGGACGGCTACGGCTGGCCGCCAACCGGATGGTCCTGCCGCCGCCCGCCGTGGCGGCCTCCAGGGTCATCGGCGGGTACGCCGGCGGGTAGTCCGTGCCCAGCACCCGGTGCTGCGCCGGCAACCCCACCGCGCCCGCGACCAGACCGTGCGGCGTCGGCGCGCTGCGCGCCCAGAGCGCCACGTGCACCGCCCAGTCCGAGCGGCCCTCCTCGGCGAACTCCCGGGTGCCGTCGAGCGGATCGATGATCCACACCCGGTCCGCGTTCAGCCGGGACACCGCGTCGCTGCTCACCTCGGCCGTCCAGGCCAGCCGCGAACCCTCGTCCTCCTCCGACAGCACCGAGTCCGCCGGCCGCCACTTCGCCAGCTCGGTGCGGATCAGATCGTGCGAGACCTTGTCCCCGGCCGACTTCAGCGCCCCCGCGTCGGCGAAGCCCAGCTCCGCGCGCAGGCCCATCAGCGCCTGCCCGGCCCGGGCCGCCAACCACCGGGCGAACGCGCCGTCGATCATCGGAGGACTGCCCATGGTGTTCCCGCTCCCGTCGCCCACCGTCGCACGTCAGAAGGCGCAGACTACCGGCACCGGACCGACCCGCCCGGGACGCCCCGCCCGGCGCCTCAGGCCCCGTGGTACAGGTTCTGCGTCGGCTCCACGCCCTTGGTCACCACCGACTCCACCACGTCCGCCGCCCGGTCCACCAGGAACTCCAGCTCCTTGCGCTCGGCAGCGGAGAAGTCCGACAGCACGTAGTCGGCCGGGTCCTGCCGGCCCGGCGGCCGGCCGATGCCGAACCGCACCCGCACGTAGTCCTTCGTGCCCAGCGACTTCGACATCGAGCGCAGGCCGTTGTGACCGCCCTCGCCGCCACCGCACTTCACCCGCAACTGGCCGTAGGGGATGTCCAGCTCGTCGTGCACCGCGATCACGCGCCCCGGCGGGATCTTGTGGAACTGCGCCAGCCCGACCACCGGGCCGCCGGAAAGATTCATGTACGTCAGCGGCTTCACCAGCACCAGCTTCGGGCCGCCGAAACCCAGCCTTCCCTCGGCCACCTCGGCCACCGCGCGCTTGTGCCGGCCGAACTTCCCGCCCACCCGGGCGGCCAGCAGCTCCGCCACCATGAAGCCGACGTTGTGCCGGTTGCCCGCGTACTCCCGACCGGGGTTGCCCAGGCCGACCACCAGCCACGGCCCCGCCTCGTCCGTCACGCCACGTCCCTTCCGCTCAGCCCGCCGACCCGTCTCCGATACGCCGACAGGCGCCCCCGGGAACCGGGGACGCCTGTCGCACAGCCTGCGAAACCGATCAGGCCTCGGTCTTCGGCTCCTCGGCAGCCGGCTCGCCCTCGGCCGGAGCGCCCTCCGGAGCCTCGGCGGTCTCCTCGCCGACCTCGGCCTCGGCCTCCTCCTCGGCGACCTCGACCTCGGGGAGGGTGGCCTCGAGCTGCTCGGCGGTCGGGGCGGCGGTCACCGAGGCGACCTGCAGCTCCCCGTCCGCGGCCAGCTCGACACCGGCCGGCAGCGTCACGTCGGCGGCGGTGATCTGGGTGCCGGCCTCGGCGCCCTCGATCGACGCCTCCAGGTGGTCCGGCACCTTCGTGGCGTCGGCGGTCACCGTGAGCGTGTCGTGGTCGTGCACGATCAGGGTGTCCTTGGCGGCCTCGCCGGTCAGCTGGATCGGAACCTCGACGGTGACCTTCTCGCCCCGGCGGACCAGCAGCAGGTCCACGTGCTCGAAGGTGTCCTTGATCGGGTCACGCTGGATCGCCTTCGGCAGCGCCAGCACCTGGGTGCCGTCGCTGACCTCGATCGCGAAGAGCTGGTTCGCACCGCCCTTGCGGATCGCGGCGGCGAACTCACGCGCCGGGAGCGCGATGTGCTTGGGCTTCTCGCCGTGGCCGTACAGCACGGCGGGCACCTTGCCGGCCCGGCGGGTACGACGGGCACCACCCTTGCCGAACTCGGTACGGGGCTCGGCGCTGATCTTTACCTCGGACACGGGGAAACTCCTGATGCTTCGCTGCGGCGGCTTGTCGTCTGGCGGTGCTGGGCGAGGGGCTCGCTGGGGCTCAACGTCGTGAACGACCGCCCGGAGCACCGCGTCGATGACGGCGCCTCCGTGCGGTGCTTTTCAGCGGCCCGCCGGGCACCCTCGCCGTGGCAACCGCACCAGTCTACCCGAGCGATTTCCGAGCTTTCCGGCAGTCCCCATATCACCGCCGGTGGTACCGTGCCGGCCACTTTCCCGACCGGCGGCGACCCACGCGGAGGGCCGCCGCCGGGCGGGGCGCGGAACTCAGCTCAGGCCACCGAACAGGGTGGTCACCGAGCCGTCGTCGAAGACCTCCCGGATCGCCCGGGCCAGCAGCGGGGCGATCGACAGCACGGTCAGCTTGTCGAGCTGCTTCTCCGGCGGCAACGGCAGCGTGTTGGTCACCACGACCTCGCTGATCGGGCTGTTCTTCAGCCGCTCGGTCGCCGGGTCGGACAGCAGCGCGTGGGTGGAGGCCACCACGATCTCCGCCGCGCCCGACTCCTTCAGGATGTCGGCGGCCTTGCTGATCGTGCCACCGGTGTCGATCATGTCGTCGACGATCAGGCAGACCCGGCCCTCGACCTCGCCGACCACCCGGTTCGCCACCACCTGGTTCGGCTTCAGCGGATCCCGCGTCTTGTGGATGAACGCCAGCGGGCAGCCACCCAGCCGGTCCGTCCAACGCTCGGCCACCCGCACCCGACCCGAGTCCGGCGCCACCACGGTCATCGGCCGGCCCGCGTACTTGTGCTCCACGTACTCGGCCAGCACGTCCATGGCGAACAGGTGGTCCACCGGGCCGTCGAAGAAGCCCTGGATCTGCGCGGTGTGCAGGTCGACCGTCAGGATCCGGTTCGCGCCCGCCGTCTTCAGCAGGTCGGCCACCAGCCGCGCCGAGATCGGCTCCCGGCCGCGGTGCTTCTTGTCCTGCCGCGAGTAGGGGTAGAACGGCAGGACCACCGTGATCCGCTTGGCCGACCCGCGCTTCAGCGCGTCGACCATGATCAGGGTTTCCATCACCCAGGTGTTGACCCCGTGCGTCACGGACTGCACCACGAAGGCGTCCGAACCGCGTACCGAGTCCTTGAAGCGCACGAAGATCTCACCGTTGGCGAAATCGTACGAGTCGGAGGGCGTCGGCGCGACGCCGAGCACCTCACCGATCTCCTTGGCCAGCTCCGGAAAACCCCGTCCGGAGAAGAGCATCAGGCTCTTGCGGTTTTCGGCGACGATGCTGCCCATGGGCCCGTCTGCTCCCGTATGTCGGTGGTTCCCGGCGGCGGTGAGCCGGGGACTATTCGGTTGCAGTATCCCCCGCGTTCACCGGTCCTCCCACGGTCTCCGGTCCCCCGTGGATTCAGTCACCTTCGCTTGCGGCACCGGCCGGGTCCGACGCACCCTCGCGGGCCCGCTGCGCCGCCTCCGCGGCCGCCGTGCCGGACCGCTTGCGCAGCACCCAGCCCTCGACGTTGCGCTGCTGACCCCGGGCCACCGCCATGGCGCCCGCCGGCACATCCGAGATGATCACCGAGCCCGCCGCCGTGTACGCGCCGTCCCCCACCCGCACCGGCGCCACGAACATGTTGTCCGCCCCGGTCCGCGCGTGACTGCCGATGGTGGTGTGGTGCTTGCGCACCCCGTCGTAGTTGACGAACACCGTCGCCGCGCCGATGTTGCTGTGCTCGCCGATCGTCGCGTCACCCACGTACGACAGGTGCGGCACCTTCGACCCCTCGCCGATGGCGGCCTTCTTCGTCTCCACGAACGTGCCGACCTTCGCCTTCCGGCCCAGCCGCGACTCCGGCCGCAGGTACGCGTACGGCCCGACGCTGGCCTCCGGGCCCACCTCGGCGCCCACCGCGTGGCTGCGCACCACGCTCGCACCCGCGCCCACCGTGGTGTCCACCAGGGTGGTGTCCGGACCCACCAGCGCGCCCGCGCCGACCACCGTCGCGCCCTGCAACTGGGTGTTCTGGTCGATCACCGCGTCCCGCTCGACGGTCACCGTCACGTCGATCCAGGTGGTGTGCGGGTCCAGGATGCTCACCCCGGTCCGCATCCAGCCCTCGTTCACCCGGTCGCGCAGCAGCCGCCGCAGCGCGGCCAGCTCGACCCGGTCGTTGCAGCCCAGCGTCTCCACGTGATCGGCCGCGCAGTGCACCGCGACCGGCTCCCCCGCGTCCCGGAGCAGGCCGAACACGTCGGTCAGGTACTCCTCGCCCTGCTCGTTGTCCGTCGAGAGCTTGCCCAGCGCATCCCGCAGCCGCGCCACGTCGAACGCGTAGATGCCCGCGTTGATCTCCCGCAGCGCGCGCTGCTCCGGGGTGGCGTCCCGCTCCTCGACGATCTGCGCCAGCCGCCCCTGCGCGTCGCGCACGATCCGGCCCAGGCCGGTCGGGTCGGGCACCTCGGCGGCCAGCACGGTCGCCGCCGCGGCGGCGCCCTCGTGCGCCTCGACCAGGGCCACCACGGTGTCGGGCCGCAGCAGCGGCACATCCCCGTTGATCACCACGACCGTGCCGGCGGCCTCCGAGACCGCGTCCAGCGCGATCCGCACCGCGTGCCCGGTGCCGAGCTGCCGCTCCTGGAGCACGGGGGTGGCCGCCGGGGCGATCTCGGCCAGGTGCGCGCGCACCTGGTCGGCGCCGTGGCCGACCACGACCACCTGGCGGTCCGCGCCGAGCGGCGCGGCCGCGGCCAGCACGTGACCGAGCAGGGTACGACCGAGCAGCGGGTGCAGCACCTTGGGCAGGGCCGACTTCATCCGCTTGCCCTCACCGGCGGCGAGCACGACAACGGTGCGGAGGTGGGGCTGGGACACGACGTGGCTCCAGTCGGGACGGCGACAGTCTCGCGGCCATGCTAACCAGACCGCCGGGCAGGTCGCCGCATACCCCAAGAAGGGCACCGATACCAGAGAATTGCTCGGCCGCCAGGATTCGAACCTGAAACACAAGAACCAAAATCTTGGGTGTTGCCAGTTACACCACGGCCGAAGGATCGCCAACAGCTTAGCGCCTGTCGTCCACCTTCCGATGGCTCGGATCGGTGCCACGTTCGGCGGCCAAGCCCTCCACCACGCCCGCTATCCAGAGGTAGAGCTCACGCGATCGGGGAACACGTACCACGAGACAACCCCGGTAGTTCGCCCCGACGTTGGTCCGCGTCGTCCGCGGATTGTGCCGCCTCAGGGTCGGCCGTTGAAACGAGCCGGGATCCACCCCCAGCTGAGCGGCCCACCAGCAACCGGCGGCCTCTGCGTCCGCATTTTCGTGAATGCTCACCCGGTAGCGAAGGTCATGGCGGGATCTTCCCGTTGCATCGACGAACCGGACGAACAGCTCCACCAACCGGATGTCGCTGTTGGTGAAGGTGAGGTCGTAGCGGGAGTTGTCCGGCTTGCTCTTCGAGTCCTCGCACCAGTAGATCGCCGCCCCGAGCACCAGCAGGTCACGGTCGTCGAGCGCGCCGACCACACCGGCCGCCCGCTCGTGTTCCGCCGCCCGGGCCCCGTCCCGTGCCTCCCGGTACGCGCTCCAGCGGGCGTCCGTCATCGCTTTCGAATGCGCCCGCCGCCGCTGCGCCGTCGCCTCGTCCGGGCTCAACGGCAGGTGCCGCACCCACTGGTAGGCGGTCGACTTGGCGACGCCGAGCTGCGCCGCGATCTCGCCGACCGACCGGCCCTCGCCCCGGAGTCGCTCGGCCTCGGCACGCTCCGCGTCACGGGCCCGGGGTCGCCGGGTCCACTCGGGTGGCGGGACGCCGCGCAGCAGCGCGTATACCCGGTCGCGGCCGATGCCCAGGCGGGCCCGGATCTGCGCGACGGAGAGCTGTTCCTCGACGCGCAGGCGGCGCGCCTCGGCGGCGAGCGGGTCGGTCACTCCGGCAGGTTAGGACACCCGTACGACAGGTCGGCCATCGACGAAGCGACGTGTCCGCTGCGATCTAGCGCGCTCCTGGTTACGGTGACGTAGGCGTAGTCCCGTTCCACTGGGAGGTGCCATGTCGACCACAGTGACCGGCCCGGACAGCGGCCCGAAGCCACTCACCCAGGGCCACCAGTCACCCGGCATCCTGATCGCACTGTGGGCCTTCGTGGTCGTACCGTTCCTCGCCCTGCTGGCCGCCGTGCCGGTGGCCTGGGGCGGCTGGCTGGGCTGGACCGACGTGCTGGTGGCCGCGTTCTGGTACGTGCTGTCCGGCCTGGGCATCACGGTCGGCTACCACCGCTATTTCACCCACGGCTCGTTCAAGGCGAAACCGTGGCTGCGGGCGGTCCTGGCGGTGGCGGGCTCGTTCGCCGTGCAGGGCGAGATCGTCCAGTGGGTGGCCGACCACCGGCGGCATCACGCGTTCTCCGACCAGGAGGGCGATCCGCACTCGCCGTGGCGGTTCGGGGAGAGCATCGGCGGGCTGACGAAGGGGCTGTTCCACGCGCACGTCGGCTGGCTGTTCAACCGGGAGTTGTCGAACCGGGAGCGGTTCGCGCCGGACCTGCTCGCCGATCCGATCACGCGCCGCGTCGACCGGTTGTTCCCGGTGCTGGTGGTGGTCTCGATGCTCGGGCCGGCGGCGATGGGCGGGCTGCTCACCGGGTCGTGGCAGGGCGCGCTGACGGCGTTCTTCTGGGGTGGGCTGGTCCGGATCGCGCTGCTGCACCACGTCACCTGGTCGATCAACTCGGTGTGCCACGTCTACGGTGAGCGCCCGTTCGCGGTACGGCAGGGCGACCGGGCGTCGAACTTCTGGCCGTTGGCGTTGCTGTCGTTCGGGGAGAGCTGGCACAACCTGCACCACGCCGAGCCGACGAGCGCGCGCCACGGGGTGCTGCGCGGGCAGGTCGATCCGTCGGCGCGGGTGATCTGGCTGCTGGAGAAGGTCGGCGCGGCCTGGTCGGTGCGGTGGCCGAAACCGGAGCGGATCACGGCGAAGCTGGTGGAGCCGGGGCGGGTGCGCGGCCGACCGGCGCGGTAACCGGTCGTTCGGGGCGGGTGGGGTTTGGCAGGATGGGCCGGGTGACCGACGTTCCCGGCAGCGACGCCAGCTCCGCCCGCAGGCGGGCCGTCCCGGCGGCGAAGCCTTCCCGGGTTCGGATGTCCGCGACCCAACGACGCGAGCAGTTGATCTCGATTGCGCGGCAGATCTTCGCCGAGCGCGGGTTCGACGCCACCTCGATCGAGGAGGTGTCGGCCCGGGCCAAGGTGTCCAAGCCGGTGGTCTACGAGCATTTCGGCGGCAAGGAGGGGCTCTACGCGGTGGTGGTGGACCGGGAGGTCCGCTCGTTGCTGGACCGGATCACCACGGCGTTGACGGCGGGGCATCCGCGGGAGTTGCTGGAGCAGGCGGCGTTGACGCTGCTGACGTACATCGAGGAGGAGACCAGCGGGTTCCGGGTGCTGGTCCGGGAGTCGCCGTTGATGTCGGCGACGGGCAACTTCAGCAGCGTGATGAACGATGTGGCGCACCAGGTGGAGCACATCCTGGGTGCGGAGTTCTCCAGTCGGGGCTACGACCCGAAGCTGGCGGAGCTGTACTCGCAGGCGCTGGTGGGCATGGTCGCGTTGACGGGGCGCTGGTGGTTGGAGGTGCGCAAGCCGCGGAAGGAGACGGTGGCGGCGCACCTGGTGAACCTGGCCTGGAACGGCCTGTCGCACCTGGAGGCGAAGCCGGGTCTGATCACCGTCCGCAAGCGGGCCTGAGCCGCGCTCAGCGGTTGGCCTCGGCGATGGGGTGCTCGCGGCGGCGCCGTTCCTCGGCGGCGTGCTCGTCGGTGCCGACCTTGTCGTAGAGGCCGGTGGCGAGCAGGACCAGCCCGAACACCAGCGAGATGAGGACGGTGGACATCGAGAAGTTGAGGAAGTTCGCCGAGGTCTGCAGCACGGCCATCATGAGGATGCCGGTGATCAGGAAGACCGCACCGGCGGTCAGGTTCATGTAGTGGCCGAGGTTGCCGCGGCGGGACGCGCCGATGATGAGGAAGGCGCCGAAGATCACGGAGACCAGGGCGAACGCCAGGTTGGTGCGGAGGCCGAGGGCCGTGGTGTCCTCCCGGCTGAAGAGCCCGTCGCCCCAGGTCTCGAAGACCCCGTAGACGCCGAACACCAGGATGTAGAGGCCGATGAGCCCGGACAGGACCCGGTAGAGCGGCCGTGCGGGGTGGTTCACCGGGAAGTGCGCCATGGGAACCTCCGGTCGGCTGACTGGTTTGGCCCAATTGTCCCCCGAGTCACCCGCTCCCGTCCCCGGAAAACGCCGAAGGCCCGGCGGGCGCCGGGCCTTCGGGGGTGGCTGCGGGTCAGAGCACCAGGCGGGCCTTCTGCCAGGCCTCGTGCTCGTCGTCGGTGCCGACCTTGCCGTACATGCCGACCATGAGGAGCACCAGGGACAGGGTGAGCACCACGATGTCGGTCATGATCGAGAAGTTGAAGATGTTGGCGTCGGTGTGCAGGAACGCCAGCTCGGCCAGGCCGAGGACCATGAGGGCGTAGGCCAGCCACTGGTTGATCGCCACGTCGAGGTTGCGGCCGATCACCGTGCCGACCAGGATCGCGGCGCCGAGCAGGATGGCGAGCATCGAGAAGCCGAGGTTGGTGCCCTGGCCGAGGACCTTCGTGTCGTCCTGCGCGAGGACGTCGTCGCCGGCGCTGGCGATGATGCCGAGCACGCCGAAGACGACGAAGTACAGACCAACGAGCCCGCCGATCGCCCGGTAGACAGGCCGCGCGGGGTGGTTGACGGGGGTGTGGGCCATCTGTGCGTCTCCAAGACCGAACGGAAGAGGGGTCGCCTGCGATTGTCCCGCACGCCCGTCAGTGACGCCGCACACCCCCCACCGGCGGGTCGGTGTCAGCCGGCCGGCAGTTCCTCGGCGAGGGCCAGCCAGGCCTCCTCGGTGCGGTCGCGCTCGGCGCGGACCTCCTTGAGCTGGGCGTCCAGCTCGGCGACCCTGGCGTAGTCGGTGGCATTGGCGGCGAGCTGCTCGTGCAGCGTCGCCTCCTTCTGTTCGAGCTTGGCGATCTGCCGTTCCAGCCGGCTGAGCTCCTTCTTGGCGGTGCGTACCTCGGCGGCGGACATGCCCTCCCGGGCCGGGGCGGCCGCGGCCGGGGTGAGGTCCGCGGGCGCGGGGCCGCCGCGCGCGGCGGCGCGCGCCAGGTACTCGTCGACGCCGCCGGGGAGGTGCACCAGCCGGCCGTCGCCGAACATCCCGTACGCGACGTCGGTGACCCGCTCGATCAGGTAGCGGTCGTGGCTGGCCACGACGATCGTGCCGGGCCAGGAGTCGAGCAGGTCCTCCAGGGCGGCGAGGGTGTCGGTGTCCAGGTCGTTGGTGGGCTCGTCGAGGAGGAGCACGTTGGGTTCGCCGGCGAGCAGCCGCAGCATCTGGAGCCGGCGGCGCTCGCCGCCGGAGAGGTCGCTGACCGGGGTCCAGAGCCGCCGGTCGTCGAAGCCGAAGACCTCGGCGAGCTGGGCGGCGCTGATCTCCCGGTCGCCGAACTGGACCCGCCGGGCCACCTCCTCGACGGCTTCGAGGACGCGCAGGTTGCCGGGGAGTTCGGCGAGTTCCTGGGAGAGGAACGCGGGGCGTACGGTCTGCCCGGCGGCGAACCGCCCGCCGTCGGGGCGGGTCACTCCGGCGAGCATCCGCAGCAGGGTGGTCTTGCCGGCGCCGTTGCGGCCGAGGATCGCGACGCGGTCGCCGGGGCCGACCTGCCAGGTGGTGTCGTGCAGGATCTCCTTCGGGCCGGCGTGCAGGGTGACCTGGTCGAGGTCGTACACCTGCTTGCCGAGCCGGGCGGTGGCGAGCCGTTGCAGCGACGTGGTGTCGCGCGGTTCCGGCACGTCGGCGATGAGCGCGTTGGCGGCGTCGATCCGGAACTTCGGCTTGGAGGTGCGGGCCGGCGCGCCGCGGCGCAGCCAGGCGATCTCCTTGCGGAGCAGGTTCTGCCGGCGGGCCTCGGTGGCGGCGGCGACGCGCTGCCGCTCGACGCGGGCCAGGGTCCAGGCGGCGAAGCCGCCCTCGTAGGCCCGGACGGTCTGGTCGGCGACCTCCCAGGTGGTGGTGCAGACGGCGTCGAGGAACCAGCGGTCGTGGGTGACCACCACGAGCGCGCCCTTGCGGGTGACGAGGTGCCGGGCCAGCCAGTCGACGCCGCCGACGTCGAGGTGGTTGGTGGGCTCGTCGAGGATGAGCAGGTCGGCGTCGCGGACCAGCAGGGCGGCGAGGGCGACGCGGCGGCGCTCACCGCCGGACATCGTCCCGACCGGCGCGTCGAGGCCGAGGTGGGGCATGCCGAGGCCGTCGAGGATGGCCCGGACGCCGGCGTCGCCGGCCCACTCGTGCTCGGCGCCCATGCTCTGGCCGAGCCAGGCGGTGCCGAGCACCACGTCCCGCACGGTGGCCTCGGGGGCCAGGTCGAGGCTCTGCGGCAGCCAGGAGACCCGCAGGTCGCGGCGGTGGGTGACGCGGCCGTCGTCGGGCTCCTCCTGCTTGGTGAGCAGGCGCAGCAGGGTGGACTTGCCGGCGCCGTTGAGGCCGACGACGCCGACCCGGTCGGCGTCGTCGAGGCCGAGCGAGACGTCGGTGAGCAGCGGCCCGGCGGCGCCGTACCCCTTGGACACCCGGTCCAGGTTGACGATGTTGGCCACGAACCCACCTTTCATGATCAAAGGCGCCCCGGTGCCCGGGACGCCCACGTCAAGGGTACGCGGACCGGGCGGGGCGGGGTTCAGACGATGCGGGCGCCGGGGACCGGGCCGTGCGCGACCCGCGCCTCCCGGCAGACGCCGGCGGCGGACAGGTCGGCGGCGATCCGGGCGGCGTGCGCCTCGTCGGTGGCGAGGAAGACGCAGGTCGGGCCGGAGCCGGAGACGAGGCCGGCGAGCGCCCCGGCCGCCTCCCCCGCCTTGAGCGTCTCGGCCAGCGACGGGCGCATGGCGAGCGCGGCGGCCTGGAGGTCGTTGCCGAGCGTGGCGGCGAGCACCCGCGGGTCGCGCTGGCGCAGCGCGCCCAGCAGCCCGTCGGTGCTGCCCAGCGGCTGCCCCGCGGTGCCGGCGTCGCGGAGCCGGTCCAGCTCCCGGTAGGCGGCCGGGGTGGAGAGGCCGCCGTCGGCGAGGGCCACCACCCAGTGCCAGGAGGTGGGGCGGGCCAGCACCGGGCTGACCGCCTCGCCGCGCCCGGTGCCCAGCGCGGTGCCGCCGTGGATGAGGAACGGCACGTCGGAGCCGAGGTCGGCGGCGATCCCGGCCAGTTCGTCGCGGGACAGCCCGGTGCCCCAGAGCGCGTCGCAGGCGACCAGCGCGGCGGCCGCGTCGGCGCTGCCCCCGGCCAGCCCGCCGGCGAGCGGGATCTGCTTGCGCAGGTGCAGCCGGGCGTGCGGCAGGACGCCCGCGTAGCCGGCGAGGGCGTGGGCGGCCCGGATGACCAGGTTGGAGTCGTCCAGGGCCAGCTCGCCGGCGCCCTCACCCTCCATGGTGAGGGTCAGCGTGTCGCCCCGGCGGGCGGTCAGCTCGTCGTAGATGGAGATCGCGTGGTAGACGGTGTTCAGCTCGTGGTAGCCGTCCCGGCGCAGCGGGCCCACCCCGAGGTGCAGGTTGACCTTGGCCGGCACCCGCACCTTCACCGGGCCGCTCGCCCCGCGCCGCTGCCCGTCCTCGTCGTCCGGTCGCCAGGCCTCGGTCACGGGACGATGTCCCGCGGGCGCAGGCGGATGTCGAACGGCTTCTGCACGGTCAGCTCCTCGGCGGGGTCGGTAACGGCGCCAGCCTACTGGGCGGCCGCGGAAGCGGCCGGGGCCGACGCGGCGATGGCGGCGAACTGCTCGACGGTCAGTGACTCGCCCCGCGCGCCGGGGTCGACGCCGGCGGCCGTGAGCGCCGCGGCGGCCCGGTCCGCGCCGCCGGCCCAGCCCGCGAGGGCGGCGCGGAGGGTCTTGCGGCGCTGCGCGAACGCCGCGTCGACCACCGCGAAGACGGCCTCCCGGGGTACGTCGGCGCGGGGCGGCTCGCGTCGGGTGAAGGCGACCAGTCCGGAGTCGACGTTCGGCACCGGCCAGAAGACGTTCGGCGGGACCTTGCCGGCGGCCCGGGAGCGGGCGTACCAGGCGAGCTTGACCGACGGGATGCCGTACACCTTGGAGCCGGGACCGGCGACGAGCCGGTCGGCGACCTCCTTCTGGACCATCACGAGGCCGTGGCGCAGGGTGGGCAGCTCGGCGAGCAGGTGCAGCACCACCGGCACGGCCACGTTGTACGGCAGGTTCGCCACCAGCGCGGTCGGCGCCGGGTCGGCCAGCTCGGCGGCGGTGACCCGCAGCGCGTCGGCGGGGTGCACGGTGAGCCGGGCGGCGTCCGGGCCGGCGAACCGCTCGGCGGTCTCCGGCAGCGCGGCGGCCAGCGCCGGGTCGAGTTCGACGGCGTGCACGTGCGCGGCCACCGGCAGCAGGGCCAGGGTGAGCGAGCCGAGGCCGGGGCCGACCTCCAGCGCCACGTCGTCCGGGGTGAGCCCGGCCGTGGTGACGATCCGGCGGACCGTGTTGGGGTCGTGCACGAAGTTCTGGCCGAGCTTCTTGGTCGGCGTGACGCCGAGCCGCGCGGCGAGTTCCCGGATCTCCGCCGGGCCGAGGAGTCCGGTCACGCCGGGCATCCTTTCACCACGGCCCGAAGGCGCGCTCGCCGGTCGCGGAGATCGCCGCGCAGAGTTCGTCGAGGTCCGCCCCGGTGGTCTCGGCCAAAAACCGGACGGTCAGCGGGATGAGGTACGAGGCGTTCGGCCGCCCCCGGTGCGGCATCGGGGTGAGGTACGGCGCGTCGGTCTCCACGAGCAGCTGCCCGGGCGGGGTGACGGCGGCCGCCTCGCGCAGGGCTGTGGCGCTGCCGAAGGTGACCGTGCCGGCGAAGCTGAGCAGGTAGCCCCGGCGGACGCACTCGCGGGCGAAGTCGGCGTCGCCGGAGAAGCAGTGCAGCACCACGGTGTCCGGGGCGCCCTCGTCGTCGAGGATCCGCAGCACGTCGGCGTGCGCGTCCCGGTCGTGGATGACCAGCGCCTTGCCGTGCCGCTTGGCGATGGCGATGTGCGCCCGGAAGCTCTCCTCCTGCGCGGCCCGCCCCTCGTCGCCGGTGCGGAAGAAGTCCATCCCGGTCTCGCCGATGCCGCGGACCCGGCTCCGGCCGGCGAGGGCCTCGATCTCGCGCAGCGCCTCGTCCAGGTCGGCGAGGCGGGGCGCCTCGTTCGGGTGCAGCGCCGCGGTGGCCAGCACGGCGGCGTAGCGCTCGGCGACGTCGGCGCCCCACCGGGACGACTCGACGTCCACGCCGACCTGCACGAGCCGGTCCACGCCGACGCCGGCGGCCACCGCGACGGCCGCCCCCACCGGATCGTCGGCCGGCCCGCCGGGAACGCCGGCCTCGCTGACGGTGATGTCCAGGTGGGTGTGGCTGTCCAGCACGGGCACCGCCAGCGGCTCCGGGGCGGGCGGGAACTCACCGGCCCGGCGGGCGGCGCGCTGCTTGCGGGTTTCGGTCTGCTCGCTCATCGCGGCCAGCATCACACACCGCCGGGGGCCGGCGTTTCCGGACCGCCACCGACTGTTCACGTGCACCACATCTGTCGCGCCTACGGTCCGTGGGTGACCGCCACTCCCCAGGCCGGCGAGGCCGCCCCCGAGCGGACCGGGCTGCGCGTGACGTACGGCGGCCGCGTCCACCCGGCGGAGGAGATCGCCCGGGGCGCGGCGTACGAGTTGTTCAGCGCCGAGGAGGCGCCCGGGTTCGAGTGGGCGCCCCGGCCCGGGGTGGCGTACCCGTGGCGGAAGTTCGTGCACGTCACCGAGGTGAGCGCGGTGCACGGGGCGGCCGAGCCGACGGAGGACGTCGACCCGCCGCTGCTCATGCCGCTGCACCGGGAGCACGGCTGGGCGTACCTGCACCAGCTCAGCCAGCAGCCCGGCGCGGCGGGCGACCCGCATCTCGCGGCGGTGCGCGGCTCGGCGGTGATCCGCCCGGGCACCCGGATGGTGAAGGTGCTCTCCGCCCGCCAGCTCGCCGGCTATGTGCGGGGCTGGCTGCCGCACGGCTTCTGCCACCGGGAGCACGACGTGGCGCACCTGCGCACCCCGGCCGGGATGGCGGTGCTGCGGGGCGACTCGGAGGGCGGCGACGTGGCGTACGCGCTGCGCTGGCGCGCCACCGACCCGGCGGACTACGACGTGCCGGTCGGGCCGGCGCACCGGGGGCTGACGGCGCTGCCGCCGCGCGACCGGCTCGGGCCGCCGGTGCTGGGCACCGGGTTCGTGCCGAGCAACGCCCAGCTCATCCCGGAGTTCGTCACGCGCGACTTCGCGGACCTGCCGATGCCGGCGAACGCCACCCTGCTCGCCTACCCGGCGGAGGGGCTGGAGGTGGTGCTCTACACCTACCAGGCGGAGCAGCGGGGCTGGCTGCGCATGGTCGGCCCGCAGTGGCGGCACCTGCTCGCCGCGGTGCCCGGCCTCTCCCCCGACCAGGAGTACGTGCCGACCGGCGACGCGCCCCGCTCCACCCAGCTCGTCGGCGGGTACGGCGGCGTCGAGTACGAGGCGGTGGCCGACCAGCCCGGCGGGTTCCGGCTGCTGGCGATGACCCGGGCGGCCCGCTACCCGGTGGAGTCGGCGGCCCGCCGGCTGCGCCACGCGACCTGGCGCGGGGTGCCCTGCCTGGTGCTGCGGGAGGAGGCGGGCTGGCTGCGGCTGCGGCTGTGCCGGCCGGATCCGGACGCGGTGGCCACGACCGGGGCGCAGTGCCACGAGCGGGGCGTCTACGAGACGTGGGCGCCGGGAGCGGAGCTGACCGACGACCGGGTGGTGGATCTGCCGTACCGGACGGCATAACGGGGAGCGGACCGGGAAAGCGCGGGCGTCCGAGTCGCACGCAAGGGGAGAGAACCCGACATGCCTTTCGTCACCGTCGGTACGGAGAATTCCGCACCCATCGACCTCTACTACGAGGATCACGGTTCCGGCCAGCCGATCGTCCTGATCCACGGCTTCCCCTTCAACGGGGCGACCTGGGAGAAGATGGCCAACCCACTGCTGGCGGCCGGCTACCGGGTGATCACCTACGACCGGCGCGGGTTCGGCAACTCCGCCCAACCGGCGTTCGGCTACGACTACAACACCTTCGCCGCCGACCTCGACGTGCTGATGACCGAGCTGGATCTGCGCAACGCGATCCTGGTCGGGCACTCGATGGGCACCGGCGAGGTGACCCGCTACCTGGGCGCGTACGGGTCGGACCGGGTGGAGCGCGCGGTGCTGATGGCCCCGTTGGCGCCGTTCCTGCTGAAGACGGCCGACAATCCGGAAGGCGTCGACAAGAGCCTGTTCGACGGGTTCCAGGCGGCGATCATCCAGGACCGGTTCGCCTACCTCACCCAGTTCTGCGACGCGTTCTTCAACTACAGCGAGAACAAGGGCAAGTGGGTGAGCGAGGAGGCGTACCGGGCGCACTGGCAGATCGGCGCGCAGGCGTCGGCGAAGGCCACCTACGACTCCGTGGACGCCTGGCTGACCGACTTCCGGGGCGACCTGCCGAACATCACCATCCCGGTGCTGATCATCCAGGGCGACAAGGACAACGTGCTGCCGTTCCCGGCCACCGGCCAGCGGTTGCAGCACATGCTGTCGGACTGCCGGCTGGTCATGCTCAAGGGGGCGCCGCACGGCACCCCGTGGACGCACCCGACCGAGGTCAACCAGGCGATCATGGAGTTCATCGGCGCGCCGAAGATGGCCCGCGCCTGATCCACCGACGGCGGCGGCCCCGGGGACACCCCGGGGCCGCGTCGCGCGTCGGGCCGTCAGCCGGCCAGCCGGGCCAGCTCCTCGTCGACGATCGACGGGTCGAGCTTGCGGAACACCGGCTTCGGCGCCGCGAGCGGCCGGCCCACCTCCAGGGGTACGGACTCCCACCGCGCACCGACCGTGTAGTCGCCGGTCAGCACCGGGTACGCCGGCCCGCCGTCGAGGTCCTCGACCTCCTCGATCACCGGCATCGGGGCGTGCACCCCGGTGCCGCCGAGCAGCTCGTGGATCTTCTGCGCGGAGTGCGGCAGGAACGGGGTGAGCAGCGTGTTGGCGTCGCTGACCACCTGGAGGGCGACGTGCAGGATGGTGCCCATCCGGGGCTTGTCGTCCTCGCCCTTGAGCTTCCAGGGCGCCTGCTCGGACAGGTACTTGTTGGCCTCGGCGACCACCTTCATGGCCTCGCCGATGGCCTGCTTCTGCCGGTGCCGGGCGATCAGGTCACCGACGGTGGCGAAGCCGGCCTTCGCGGTGTCCAGCAGGGCCCGGTCCGCCTTGGTGAGGCCGGCGGCGTCGACCGGCGGGATCGCGCCGAAGTTCTTCGCCGCCATCGAGACGGACCGGTTGACCAGGTTGCCCCAGCCGGCGACCAGCTCGTCGTTGTTGCGGCGGAGGAACTCGGCCCAGGTGAAGTCGGTGTCGTTGCTCTCCGGGCCGGCCACCGCGATGAAGTAGCGCAGCGCGTCGGCGTCGTAGCGCGCCAGGAAGTCCCGGACGTAGATGACGACCTTGCGGGAGGAGGAGAACTTGCGCCCTTCCATGGTCAGGTATTCGCTGGAGACCACCTCGGTGGGCAGGTTGAGCCGGCCCAGCCGGCCGGGCTCGCCGTCGCGGGAGCCCTCGCCGGAGTAGCCGCCGAGCAGCGCGGGCCAGATCACCGAGTGGAAGACGATGTTGTCCTTGCCCATGAAGTAGTAGCCGCGGGCGTCCTTGCCCTCGCCGTCGGCGGACCACCACTTCCGCCAGGCCTCCGGGTCGCCGGTGCGGCGGGCCCACTCGATGGAGGCGGACAGGTAGCCGATGACCGCGTCGAACCAGACGTAGATCCGCTTGTCGGGCCGGTCGCGCCAGCCGTCGAGCGGGATCGGCACCCCCCACTCCAGGTCCCGGGTGATGGCCCGGGGCTGGAGGTCGTCGAGCAGGTTGCGGGAGAACCGGAGCACGTTGGGGCGCCAGCCCTCCCGGCTGTCCAGCCACTGCCGCAGCGCGTCGGCCAGGGCCGGCAGGTCCAGGAAGAAGTGCTCGGTCTCCACGAACTCCGGCGTCTCGCCGTTGATCTTCGACTTCGGGTTGATCAGGTCGATCGGGTCGAGCTGGTTGCCGCAGTTGTCGCACTGGTCGCCGCGGGCGCTGTCGTAGCCGCAGATCGGGCAGGTGCCCTCGATGTAGCGGTCGGGCAGGGTCCGGCCGGTGGACGGGGAGATCGCCCCGGTGGTGACCTTGGGGACGATGTAGCCGTTGCGGTGCAGCCCCTCGAACAGCTCCTGCACCACGGCGTAGTGGTTGCGGGTCGTGGTCCGGGTGAACAGGTCGTACGACAGGCCCAGCGCCCGCAGGTCCTCGGCGATCACCCGGTTGTAGCGGTCGGCCAGCTCGCGCGGGGTGACCCCCTCGGCGTCGGCCTGCACCTGGATCGGGGTGCCGTGCTCGTCGGTGCCGGAGACCATGAGCACGTCGTGACCGGCCATCCGCATGTACCGGGCGAAGACGTCGGAGGGAACGCCGAATCCGGATACGTGGCCGATGTGGCGCGGGCCGTTGGCGTAGGGCCAGGCGACCGCGGCGAGAACGTGACTCATGAGCGCCAAGCCTAGTGATTGCCGCGGGACACCGGCGAACCAATAGGGCGCGTACCACGCGCCGACCCCGGCCGTACGCCCGATTTGTCGCCGACACGCGGCCTGAGCTGCCCGGCGGGCCCGTCCCGCCGGTGTGAAATGAACGGCGTGACCAGCAGACCAGCGGCACCCGGGCCGGGCGGGCCCTCCTCCGCGCCCCCGGCCGGGGTGCCGCGCGCCGGACTCCGGCGCGCGGCACGGTGGCTCCCCAGCCCCGGCTGGAACCGGCGGACCCGCCCGTCGAGGTGGAACCGACGACCGGGGCGCCGGTGGACGCCGTCCCGCGCCGGGTGCCGGTCCGGCAGCCACGCTGGCACCGGCGTTCCGCCGCGGTCGACGGCGGGACCGCCTGGGCGCCGATCGAGGAGGTGCACTGGGACGGCACCCCGCTGCGGGAGGAGCCGCACCGCCGGTCCCGCCGGTGGCCGCTCCGCCGGTCGGCGTCCGGGCGCGACGGGACCCGTCCGGCCCGTCCCCCGGACCCGGTCACCGGCCTGTCCGTGCTGCTGTCGCTGAGCCTGCTGGCCGCGTTCTTCGCCTGGGTGAGCGCCGGGCCGCTCTGGCTGGCCGTGGGGCACGGCACGAGCGGCACGGCGGTGATCACCGGCTGCAGCGGCGGCGGGCTGACCCAGCGCTGCCGGGGGCTCTTCCTGGCCGACGGCGAGCGCTTCCTGGCCCACGGCGTGCGGGTCAGCGGGGTGCCGGCCGACCGCACCGCCACCGGCTCGATGCTGCCCGCCCGGATGACCGGGCCGGCCGCCGGCACCGCCTACGCGGACGCCGGCGCCGGCCGGCACCTGCGCTGGTTGCTCGGGCTGCTGCTGGTGGCCGGCTGCGCCGCCGGGATCGCCCGCGGGACCGGCGCCACCCGGCTGCCGGAGCGCCGGCACCGCCGCTGGGCGGTGGGCGTGGCGCTGGCCGGCCCGCTGCTGATCACCCTCGGGTTCCTGGCCGCGGCCTGGTAGCCGCTCCCCTGCCGTGCCGGGGGCGTTGACCGGGGGCCCTCCCGGTCAGCTGTGCACGACCGTGTAGACCTCGCGGCGGCGCAGCCCGTACTCGGTGGCCACCTCCGTGACGGCGTCCCGCCGGGACAGCCCGGCCGCCTCCCGGGCGGCCACCGCGGCGCGCAGCGTGTCGTCGTCCGGCCGGACGGCCGCGGCCGGCGGCGCCCCGGCCACGACCAGGGTGATCTCGCCGCGCGGCTCGCCCGCCGCGGCCCACTCGGCCAGCTCGCCGAGCGGCCGGCGGACCACCTCCTCGTACGTCTTTGTCAGCTCGCGGCAGAGCGCGGCGGGCCGGTCCGGGCCGAACGCCTCGGCCAGGTCGGCCAGCGCCCCGGCGATCCGGTGCGGCGCCTCGAAGAGCACCAGGGTGCGTTCCTCGGCGGCCAGCGCGCGCAGCCGGGACCGGCGGGCGCCGGGCGTGCGGGGCAGGAAACCCTCGAAGCAGAACCGGTCGCACGGCAGCCCGGACAGTGCCAGGGCGGTGGTCACGGCGCTCGGCCCGGGGGCCGCGGTCACCGGGACGCCGGCGTCCAGGGCGGCCCGGACCAGCCGGTAGCCGGGGTCGGACACGCTCGGCATCCCGCCGTCGGTGACCAGCGCGACGGTGTAGCCGGCGGCGAGGACGTCGACCAGTTCCGGGGTGCGCCGCTCCTCGTTGCCCTCGAAGTAGGAGACGATCCGGCCCGGCACGCTGACCGCCAGGTCGCGGGCCAGCCGGGTGAGCCGGCGGGTGTCCTCGGCGGCGACCACGTCGGCGGCGGCGAGCACCTCGCGGAACCGGGCGGACGCGTCGGCCGGGTTGCCCAGCGGCGCACCGAGCAGCACCAGGCGGCCAACCTCGGACATTTCACCCACGGCGTGCGCTCCTTCATCGACGGCCGTACCAATCTCGGAGACGACGGGCGCCACCGGGCACCTCCGCAGCCTACGATCGCCGGGTGACGAGTGCGTCGACAGCACAGAGCGCGAACGCGAGCGGGTCCGCCGCCGGGCCGACCAACGCCGACCAGGCCACGAACCCCGCGGCGAGCGGCGGCGGCGGCCGGATCCCGGCCGTCGTCCGGCGACGGCTCGACACCGTCGACGCCCGCCTCGACCGGGGGCGCGCCTGGCTGGCCACCGGGGTCGTGGTGGCGATCGCGGCCATCCTGCGCTTCGTCGGGCTGAGCGGCCCCAACGGGAAGATCTTCGACGAGATCTACTACGCCCGCGACGCGTACGGGCTGATCGACCGCGGCGTCGAGTGGAACTACAAGGACAACGGCCCGTCGTACGTGGTGCACCCGCCGCTGGGCAAGTGGCTCATCGGCCTCGGCGAGTGGGCCTTCGGCTACCAGGACGCCGAGACCAAGATCTCCGTGCCCGGGCACCTGATGACCACCGCCCCCGAGTTCGGCTGGCGGTTCGCGGCGGCCGTCGCCGGCACCCTGTCGGTGCTGCTGCTGGTGCGGATCGGCCGGCGGATGTTCCGGTCCACCACGCTGGGCTGCGCGGCCGGGCTGCTGCTCGCCCTGGACGGCTTCCACTTCGTGCTCTCCCGCACCGCGCTGCTCGACATCTTCCTGCTGCTGTTCGTGCTGGCCGCGTTCGGCGCGCTGGTGCTCGACCGGGACGCCCGGCGGCGGCGCTGGGCCCGGGCGCTGGAGGCGGGGCTCGACCCGACGCTGCCGGGGCGGGCGGGCCGGCCGCCGTCGACCTGGCGGGACTGGCCGTGGTGGCGGCTGGCCGCCGGCGTGCTGCTCGGCTGCGCCTGCGCGGTGAAGTGGAGCGGCCTCTACTTCGTCCCGGCCTTCGCGCTGCTCGTGCTGCTCTGGGAGGTCGGCGTGCGCCGCTCGGCCGGAGCCCGCCGCCCGTGGCGGGACGCCCTGCTGGACGAGCTGCCGTGGCTGCTGGCGGCGGGCGCGCTGATGGTCGTGACCTACGTGCTCACCTGGTCGGGCTGGCTGCTCGGCGACGAGGGCTACTACCGCCTGGCCGAGCGCTACCCGAACACCCCGGGGCTGAGCGACACCCCGGTGATCGGGCCGCTGATCAACCTGTGGGAATACCACAAGGCCGCGTACGGCTTCCACACCCAGCTCGACGACCCGCACAAGTACCAGTCCTGGCCGTGGCAGTGGCTGCTGCTCGGCCGGCCGGTCGCCTTCTACTGGTCCGGTGACGGCAACTGCGGCGCGCCGAGCTGCGCCTCGGAGATCCTGCTGCTGGGCACCCCGCTGCTGTGGTGGTCGTTCCTGCCGGCGCTGGTGGCGACGGTCTGGCTCGGGCTGGCCCGGCGCGACTGGCGGGCCGGCGCCATCGTGCTCAGCGTGGCCGCCGGCCTGCTGCCCTGGTTCTGGTTCGCCCTCGACGGGCGCACGATGTTCTCGTTCTACGCCGCGCCGGCGGTGCCGTTCCTCGTGCTGGCGGTGGTCTACGTGCTCGGCGCGATCGTCTCGCCCGCCCCGGTCGCCGGCACGGCGCCGCCACCGAGCACCGAGGCCACGGCCGACCGCCGCCTGGTCGGCGGGATCATCGCGGGCGCGTACGTGCTGCTGGTCGCCCTCTGCTTCGGCTACTTCTACCCGATCTTCGTGGGCCGGCTGATGGCCTACGCGGACTGGTCCGCCCGGATGTGGTTGGACGGTCGCTGGATCTGACCGGCGCGGCCCGGCGGGGGCACCCGCTGGGCCGGAAAACCGGTTGCGATCACGGGCCCGCCCGTCGGCGGCGGCTTCGGGTGCGAAAAAGCGCGCCCCGATCGCCTGCCACGGGGGAAGCGGGCGATTGGGGCGCGCAAGACAGAGCTTAACCACAGTGCGGCAGTGGCACAACGGGTCGGCCCTGGTCAGATTTCCGACGAATGCGCCACCCCACAAAAGGTTTACATCGGGCACCTCACGTTGGGTCACCCTGCGGAAACGTCACGAATTCCTTACCATTCGCGGCGCGCGGGCGGCCCGGCCCCGCAACTCCTGATCATGCCGCCGATCGCATCGACCCACCTTGATCGAGCGACCCGGATGATCTTCCATAGTGGATCTCACTACACTTCGCCCGATGATCAACAAGAGACGACCGGCGGCCGTCCTGATCGGACTGCTGGCGGCGACCGCGCTGCTCGGCGCGCCGCCCGCCGCGGCCGACGACGAGACCGCCGAACCCCCCGCCGAGCCGCCCAAGGTCGAACTGGTCCTGGACGTCAGCGGCTCGATGCGGGCCCGGGACATCGACGGGCGCAGCCGGATCTCCGTGGCCCAACAGGCGTTCAACGAGGTGGTCGACGCGCTGCCGGACGAGACCCAGCTCGGCATCCGCGTGCTCGGCGCCACCTACCGGGGCGAGGACAAGAAGCAGGGCTGCCGGGACACCCAGCAGATCGTGCCGGTCGGCCCCGTGGACCGTACACAGGCCAAGGCGGCCGTCGCCACGCTGCGCCCCACCGGCTTCACCCCGGTGGGGCTCGCGCTCCGCTCCGCCGCGCAGGACCTGGGCACCGGCAGCACGGCGCGCCGGATCGTGCTGATCACCGACGGCGAGGACACCTGCGCGCCGCCCGACCCCTGCCAGGTGGCCCGCGAGCTGGCCGCCCAGGGCACCCGGCTGGTCGTCGACACGCTCGGCCTGGCCCCCGACGAGAAGGTCCGCCGGCAGCTGCTCTGCATCGCCGCGGCCACCGGCGGCACGTACACGGCGGCGCAGAGCGCCGAGGAGCTGACCGGGCGGATCAAGCAACTGGTGGACCGCGCCCGGGACACGTACACCGCCACCCCGACGGTCGTCGGCGGGTCGGCCGGGTGCGACGGTGCCCCGCTGCTCGCCCCGGGCGTCTACACCGACCGGGAGGCGTTCGCCGAGCACCGCTGGTACCGGGTGCCGGTGCGCCCGGGGCAGGAACTGCGCGCCTCTGTGAGCGTCGCGCTGGACCGGCCGGTGAACCCGGACTACGGCGTGCTGCTGCGGGCCACCGCCGCGGACGGGCGGGAACTGGTCCGGGGGGTCGACGCCGGCAGCGGGCGTACCGACGTGGTCTCGGCCGGGCTGCGCTGGTCGGCCGCCGAGGAGGAGAGCCCCGAACCCACCCCGAGCGGCGTGCAGGCGGCGCGGACCGTCTGCCTGGTGGTCAGCAACTCGTTCGCGCCGCGCTCCGGCACCCAGGTCACCCCGGGCATGCCGGTGGAGCTGACCGTGGACGTGGTCGCCGCGTCCCCCGCCCCGGACGGGCCGGACCTCGGCCGCGGCTGGGCGCTGCTGCTCCTGCTCACCCTGGCCGGGCTGGTCACCGGGCTGGTCGCCGGGCTGCTCACCCGCTGGTGGGTGGCCACGTGGAGGGAGAACTGAGGATGCGTACCCTGATCCGCTCCGCGGCGGCGCTGGCCGCCGCCGGGCTGGCCCTCACCCCCACGGCCGCCGCTGCGGCGCCCACCCCGTCGCCCGGCGCGGCCACCGTCACCAAGGCCGGCACCTCGTTCCTGACCGCCACGACCATCACCCCCGGCCAGCCGGTCCGGGTGGGCGCCTCGACCGGCGACCACCTCTACTGGTCGTTCCGGGCCGAGGCCGGCGACGTCCACGAGGTCAGCGCGACGGTCTCGTTCGGCGGCAGGGCGCGCACCGGCCCGTCCACCTGGACCATCGACGTCTTCGACGGGCTGCGCCGCCGGCAGGCGTGCACGGCCGGCGCGCAGACCCCGACCGTCGCGGCGACCGCGACCAGCGTGACCCTCGGGTGCACGCTGCGCCGGGTCCGGCCGTGGGCGGAGCCGTGGTCCGGCGACCCGCTGCCCGGCACCTACTACCTCCGGCTCTCGGTCACCGACCTGCCCGAGCCCGACCTCGGCCTGCCGGTCGAGGTGGACCTGCTGGTCGGCGCGGCCACCGGGGGCGGCGGGTCCGGCGACGACGGGGAGCTGGCGGCGCCCCTGGTGGCGAACACCAGGGCGGGCACGGTGCTCACCGCGGAGCCGGCACCCGAGCCGGTCGCCGAGGAGGAGGCCGGCCTCACCGGCTGGCTCCCGGAGGCCGGCTCGCGCTGGGTGTGGACCAGCGCGGGCGGGGTGCTCGCCGCCGTGGCGGGCGTGGTGGGCTTCGCGCTCACCCGGCGTCCCCGCCGGCCCTGAGCCCGCGACCGGTGGCCGCCGCGTCGGGTGCGGGGCGGCCACCGGAAGCGGGGGTCAGTGGGTGCGCGGGCCGCGCGGCACCCAGCCGATGAAACGGTCCTGGAGCGAGGAGTCCGGATCGGCGCGGAGGTCCTGCGTGGCGGCCGCCAGGCAGGAGCCCAGATAGACGCTCAACGAGGCACGGTCCACCTGGTACTCGTCCAGCAGTTGCCGGCGTTTGGTGGCACAGGGCCAGTCCTCGCCGCAGGAACCGCAGGTCCAGTCGGGGGTCACGGGGGCGTGCTCGCCCGGTCGTGATTCCGACGCCTTAGCACCAGGCGTCATCGGCCGTTCCTCTCGTCAATGAACACGTGTGTGTGGACGGTGCTTCCCCCGCAACGACCTGACAGCGCTCCGAAACGCTTCGGCGTTACACGGTTGCGCTACGTTTCGGCGTCACGCGGGACCTGCTGCCGCCCGAGGTCGCCGTGGCGGGACCTGGCTGGACTTCTCCGACGCCCGGGTCACGCTCGATCCGGAGGCGGGCGCCTTCACCGCCCGGATCGCGCCGGCCCGGCTCGCCGCCACCCCGCTGGCCGATTCGCCATCATCGATAGCCGGTCGGTTCGCGGTGGACGCCGAACTGATGCGCACCGCCGCCGTTCCGGTACCCGGGTGAGGGCCTGACGGTCGCGTTGCGGGCGGCTTGTACCGTCGTCCCGACTGACGATCCCGAAGGTGCCCAAGGAGTACGGTGAGCCACCCTCAGCCTCCGTTCGGACCGCAGGACCCGAACCAGCAGCCTCAGGAACCGCCGACCCAGGCGTTCCCCACCGCGCCGATGCCGCCGGTGCCGGGCAGCCCGCAGGCGCCGCAGCCGCCGGTCTCGGGCGCGCCGCAGCCGCCGACCTCGGGCGCCCCGTACCCGCCGCAGCCGCCGACCTCCGGTGCGCCGTACCCGCCCGTCCCCGGTGGCGGATACCCGCCCGCCCCGGAATCGCCGTACGCGCCGCCGCCCACCTCCGGCACGCCCTACGCGCCGCAGCCGCCGACGTCGGGTGCGCCGTACCCGCCGCCGGGCGGGGCACAGCCGCCGTACCCGCCCGCGGGGGCCGGGTTCCCCCCGCCACCCGGGCAGTACCCGCCGCCTCCCGGTGAGGCCTACCCGCCGACCGGGCCGTACCCGCCCGCGCCGGGGCAGTTCGGCCCGCCGGCGAAGAAGTCCAACAAGAACGTCTGGATCACCGTCGGCATCGTGGCGGCGGTCATGCTGCTGCTCTGCTGCGGCGGCGGCATCTTCGCCATCTACAGCGGGGCGCAGAAGACCAAGGACGCGATCGACAGCCTGCCCACCCCGGGCGTCACCTTCAGCAACCCGGTCGACGACACCCCGACCGGCGGCACCTCGGCGACGCCGGAGCCGGGCCGGACCGACAGCGAGACCTTCAACATGCCGTCCGGCGACACGCTGATCGTCAACGACGACGACGGCACCGTCGAGATCACGGTCGGCAACTTCCGGACCAAGGACAAGTCCTGCCAGGAGTTCATGCCGGGGCCGAAGAACGGTATGTACCTGATCGCCGACGTGACCGCCGAGGTCACCAAGGGCACCGGCTCGATCAACCCGTTCTTCTTCAAGTGGGTCGGCACCGACGGCACCGAGGAGAGCGGCGTCGGCGGCGCCTTCTCCGGCTGCGGCAAGCTGATGGGCTCGGGCAACAACCTGCCCACCGGCAGCAAGCGCAGCGGCCAGCTCATCTTCGACGTGAAGAACAAGAACGGCACGCTGGAGTACGAGCACCACCTGCGTACCGCGGGCTCCTGGAAGCCGTAACGACGTCCACCGTGTGAGCGAGGGGTCGGTCCGGAAGGGACCGGCCCCTCGTCTGTTCGGACACTTCCATGTGCGAGCGCCGTCGGGGCACCGCCCAACCCGTACCTCGCCCTGCACCGCGAGGATCTCCACCTGCACCTCTTCGGCATGCCCGAGTTCGACCCGGCAACCTCGTAGGGCCCCTGCCTGGTCCCGGTGGACGACATCGCGCGGCGACCACCGGCAGGCCGCCCGGATCCTCGACGCGGCGCTGTCCCGGCCGGACGCCGCCGATGATCCACTCGTCCACGTCGAGGCGCTCGTCTGCCGGGCCGAGCTGGCCCTCGTGCTGGACGAGCCGGCGGTCGCCCGGGAGCTGCTGGAGCGGGCGGAAGCCGTGCCGCTGAGCGACGACGGCCGGGAGCGGCTGGCCGCCACCCTGTGGCACGCGGCGGACCTCGCCGCGGCCGGCGACTGACCACCCCCGTGCCCACCCCGGCGGACCACCGGGGTTTCAGTGCGCGACGGCCGGGGACGCGTCGGCGGAGGGGTGCCACGGCGCCCACGACGACAGGGGAGGCGGCATGAGCGTCGAACGGGCGAAGGACGACCTTGAAGACCTGGCCGGCCCGGCCCGGGCGCGGTTGGGCGACATGAACCGGGACGAACGGTCCGAGGCGGACGAGGTGCGGCGTCAGGACGAGATCCAGGGCAAGCGGCCCGGTGAGCATGTCCAGCAGGACGCCCGGGACGCGCGGGACGACTTCACCGCCTGAGGTGCCCCGGTCCCGGCCGGTGCCCGTGACCGGGTCGCACCGGGCCACCACCTTCGAGATCTTCTTCGACCTCGTCCTGGTCTTCGCGCTGACCCGGTTCATCGGCTTCATGGCCGAGACCCGACCGCGCTCGGCCTGTACCAAGGGCCTGCTGCTCCCTGGCGCTGCCCGCACTGGTGGGGCTCGGCCTGCTGACGGCGGTGCTGATCGCGCTGGCCTGCGCCGAGCGGCTGACGTCCCGCGGCCGGTCGTCGGTCGGACCGGAACCCGCTGACCAGCGCCTCCCGCCAGCCGGGTAGCTGATCACCACTCGTCGCTCCGGGCAACCAGTCGGAGCCTTCCGACGTGACGGGCCGTCGAGGTGTCAGGACCCGGGGTGCCCAATCGGACGCTAGCAATTGTTGAGGCCGCAAGCACACTGAGAGGCGTGACGTACCCACCCCCGCAGGACCCGTGGCACGGGCAGGCGCCGCCGCCCCCGCCGCCACCCCAGCAGCCGACCGCCCAGTTCGGCACGGTCCCCTATCCGACGGGGCAGTACCCGGCCACGTTGCCGCAGCAGTCCTGGTGGCGCCGGCTCTCCCGCGGGGCGCAGATCGCCATCGTGACGGCGGGCGTCCTGATGCTCTGCTGCTGCGGCGGCGTCGCCATCGGCGCGGTGACCGACCCGCCGGCGAACACCGGCAAGAAGGACGCCGCCCCGGCCACCTCTGCGCCGAACGGCGACGAGGCCGCCGCTCCCGCTCCGGCCGTGGCCGATGTCGCCAGTCCGACGGCAGCGGCGAGCCCCAGCGAGGTGGCGCCGAGCGAGTCGCCGTCCCCCCAGGTGGAGACCAGGACCGTCACGGCCACCGAGAAGATCGCCTACTCGACCAGGACGGTCAAGGACTCCTCCCTGCCGGAAGGCACGAAGAAGATCCGCACCCGGGGGGTCGCCGGCGTCCGGACGCTCACCTACCAGGTGACCGTCACCGACGGCGTGCAGACCGGGAAGAAGCTGGTGCGGTCGGTGGTCACGAAGGCGCCGGTCACGCAGGTGGTCGCCGTCGGGACCAAGCAGACGCGACAGTGCGACCCGAACTACAGCGGCGCCTGCGTGCCGATCGCCAGCGACGTCGACTGCGCGGGCGGCAGCGGCAACGGTCCCGCGTACGTCCGCGGTCCGGTGCGGGTGGTGGGAAGCGACATCTACGACCTGGATCGCGACGGCGACGGGATCGCCTGCGACTGACGGCGCAACCGCCGGGCGCGCCACAGCGCGCCCGGCGGCCGTACCCCGGAACCGGCCGTCCGTGTGACGCCTCCGCGCCTCCACCGGGCTGCTCGCGGCTCCGCTAGGCCGGCGGTGACGGCGCCTCCGCGGGGTTCCGGCGCTCGCGCATCGCGTCCCACACCGCCACCCCGGCGAGGACGACCGTGGCGGCAGCGGCGGCGAGCACCGGCGAGCGGTGCAGCAGCGCCGGTGTCGCGGCGGCGAGCGCAACCAGTCCGATCACCCGGGACGGGGACAGCCGGGAGAACACCTCGTACTCCATGCGGGACCGCCCGGCGAGGAAGAGCCCCGGCCCGCCGAGGATGACCGCGAGCCAGAGCGGATCCTGGCGCCCGCGCGGCTCCCGGATGACCAGCGCGTTGCCGACTCCGGCGGCCAGGATGCCCGTCACGATGACGAGCTGGGTGTAGTACCCGGACTTGCCGAGCTTGTCCGGGCGAGCGGCGACCTCGATGGCGGCGGCGAACAGCGCGCCCGCCCGGTGGAAGTAGATCCGCCACATCAGCACCGCGGTGGCGAAGGACAACACGGCCGGCGCCACCCGGTCCGGCGTGAACGCGTCGGCGAACGTCGCGCCGGTGAGCAGGATCGTCTCGCCGATCGTGATGACGATGAGCTGCTGGTAGCGCTCCGCGAGGTGCTCGCCCGCGTATCGCCAGTCCTCCGCCCCGGTCCGGCCGAGCCTCGGAACGGGCCAGCCGAGCACGAGCCCCGCGTAGTCCAGGGCGACCGCCAGCGTCCAGAGCGCTCCGCGCGCGGGACTCTGGGGGAACAGGGCCGCTCCGGCGATCCACGGCACAGCGGAGAACGTGGCCCACCACAGGTGTCGCGCGGGACTGTGCCGCGCGACGTCCCGGCGCGCGAACAGGAGGATGAGGGGCTTTCCGACCTGGATGGCGACGTACGTGATCGCGAAGAGCAGCCCCCGCGCGCCGAACGCGTGCGGCAGGGTGACCGCGATGATCATGCTGCCGAACATGGTCCAGACGATCAGCAGCTGGGTCACCGGTTGCCGGGGTTCCACCCTGCTGGTCACCCACGCCGCGTGGACCCAGACCATCCACAGGGCCAGCAGCAGGAGCACCGTCTGACCCACCTCGGGCAGGACGACCTGACGGTCGGTGGTGAAGTCCTCGATCAGGCGCTGCGAGAAGCGGGTCAGCACGAAGACGAAGACCAGGTCGAGGAGCAGCTCCCCCTCCCGGCCCTGCAGCATTCCGCGCCAGCCACCGATCGACACCTACCGCCAACGCCCCCTGTCCGCTTCGCACCGGTTTCCCGCAGTCGTACCACGGTGATCGGACCGCTGGCAGTCAGACGGAGACGGAGCAGTGCGTCCGCGGCCGGGAGTCTCCCACCTCGCCCCTAGGGTGGGCGGATGATCCTCGCCGACTTCGCCGGACCCTGGGCCGGCACCAACGGGTTCCGGTTGATGCCCTCCGACCCGCTCGTCGAGTCGCCGGCCACGCTCACCGTGACGACCGCCGCCGGGGGTCATCTCACCTCGGTCGCCTACTCCTGGACCCATCCCGACGACGGGCCGCAGGACGGCCTGGTGGTCATCGGGGCCGGCGACCGGGAGGGCTCGCTGGTCGCCGTCTGGGGCGACTCGTGGCACCAGCAGCCGGCGCCCATGTCATTGACCGGGAGCCCGGGGCCGGATGCGACGTTCGAGCTGACGGCCGAGTACGGCGGCGGTTGGGCGTGGCGGATCGTCTTCGACGCCACCGACGCGGAGAACCTGCGGATGCGGATGGACAACGTCATCCCGGCCGACCGGGCCACGGCCGAGAAGTCCGCCGGGCCCTATCCGGTCATGGTCACCGACGTGCGCCGGGTGTGACGACCCAACCCGTCGTCTTATTCGGCGCGTCGAATGGCGACCGGGTGGCGCGGTTCGTAGAGACCGAGTTCGCCCCCGCCGGGCAGCCGCAGCGCGGTGCGCAGCCCCCACCGCTCCTCGGTGACCGGGGTCGTGAACTCGACGCCCTTCGCGCCCAGGTCGGCCATGGTCGCCGCGAGGTCGTCGCACATGAGGTAGAGCTCGTGGGCCGGCGCGCCCTCGGTCGGGTGCAGGGCGAGCTCGGCCGGCGGGAGCGTGAAGATGAGCCAGCCATGGCCGGCGTCCACGTGGCCGTAGTTGAGCGTGTCCCGGAAGAAGGCGCGGTCCGCCTCGGGGTCGCGGCTGTAGATGATCAGATGAGCACCATTGATCATTGTTCGACCATAGTGTCGAGGTCGACGGGCCGCCGCCGATCCCGCCAGAAAGCGGAAAAGGCCGTCTCCGGCGAGCGGAAACGGCCTTCGAACTGGGTGGAGCTGAGGGGATTTGAACCCCTGGCCCCCTCGATGATCTTCCGCGCTGACGGCTCCCGGGAGACGTACCCCGCCGATCGCATTCGCGTCGGCCGCTGACCGACGCATTACGAGTCGGTCGCGGCCTGCTGCTCCTCCTGGCTTGGCCCTCGTCGACCTGCCCCTGATGTTCGCTGTGGTCCGCCACTGTCCGCCGGCTTGGCTGCTTGGTCGGCTGCTTCTAGGCGTAACTATCGCCAGAGCAGGGAGTGGGGTCCTGCCGGCCTGCCTGCACGTCCAGCGCTTCGCGGGCGGTTTTTGGTGACCCTGCTCACTCCAGCTAGATCGGGTATCGGCCGACCGGCAGCCTGGCCGGATGACAACCACGGTGATGCCTGAGAGCCCTGGCGTCGCTGTCGCGCCCACCAGGCGCGACCCGTACATCGACAACGTCAAAGGGCTGTTGATCGTCTTGGTCGTGCTCGGCCACATGGTGGGTCAGACGGTCGGCTCCGCGCCAGCCGGCAGGACGATCTACACGTTCATCTACCTGTGCCACATGCCGGCCTTCGTCATGCTTTCGGGGATGCTCTCGGCAACCGAGCTCACCGGCCGTCGTGCGGCGTCGCTGATCCGGGATCTGCTCGCGCCGTACGTGGTGTTCCAGCTGCTTTACATGAGCTTCTACACGGCGATGGACAAGCCGATGCCCTGGACGGCCAACATGTTCCTCTCCCCGATTTATCACCTGTGGTTCCTGCCCGCTCTGTTCATCTGGCGGATGCTCGCTCCGCTCTTCGTCCAACTTCGCGGAGCGGTCGTCATCGCGATCATCGTGTCCCTCTCCGCCGGAACCGCCAGTTTGCTCGGCCACGCCCTGTCGTTGGACCGGGTGGCAGGAATGCTGCCCTTCTTCGTCCTCGGCGTCTGGCTCGGTCGCGGCAGGCTCGCGTACCGCCCATCTCCGCCCGTGCGGCTGACCGCGATCGCCGTCCTCATCGCTGCCGCGCCGATCGCCTACCTGGTCGCCTCGCGCCTGTCGGACCTTTGGGTGTACTGGAACCGCATTTACCAGCGGCTCGGGGTGGAGGTGACCGAGGGCGTCCTGATCCGGCTTGGACTGATGGCCGTCGGGTTGGCGATGACATGGGCGATCATGACGCTCGCTCCCCGTCGCCACACGTTCATCACGGGCTGGGGAGCCAACTCCATGTACCCGTATCTGCTGCACGGGTTCGTCGTCCTGGCCTTCAAGTGGTCACCCCTCGACAAGCAGGTCGACAACATCCCAGCCTTGCTGGTGCTCACCGCCGCGGTCGTTACGCTGGTCTGGATCACCGCCAGCCGGCCCGTGGTGTGGGCGTTGCGTCCGCTGGTCAGCCCTCCGGTCGGCTGGCTGCTCAAGGACGTCGCCCCAGCGAAGAAACGTCAGTCCACGGCGGTGACCAGCCAGAGCTGAGCTCAGCCCGATTCCCCCCGATCCAGCCGGCAGGTGGTCGAGCCGATGGCGCTGGACGTACGAGGGCTGTTCGGTGAGGACCTGCGCCGCCATGCTGGGCGTCACGTCCACGAGCTGACCGCCGTCGACCCTCGGCCCCACCAGGCGCCGAACCACTTCGGTTCGGCACCGCTGCCGCCCTCGGCGAGATCGAACGGGTCGCGCGTCGGGTGCGCCTGGGCCTCTGGCGGGAAGTTCTTCAATGGGTTGCGTTTGCCGCGCTGGCCCCTACCGGCCTACTCATGCAGCACTTGCATCCCCGGCATGCCAAGCGGATCGTGATTTTCGCGGTAGCGGTGATGGTGTTTGTAGCAGGGCTGGACCAGCAAGAGATCACCGGCATCTTCGGCGAGCCGACCGGCACAGAGAGATTCGTGCAGGATCGAGTCACCCTCGTCTTCCGCATCGGCGCTGCGGAGCCCTACGAACTGAGCTGCACCGTTCACGAGGAGCAGGGGGCTGATCTACCTCACGATGCATCCCACGCCGCTGCCGGATCAGCTCGCGGCCAGCCCCATCGCCGTGCAGTCGACGTCTGCTGTACTTCGCTGCTGTACAAGATCGAAAAAGGCCGTTCCCCAGAACGGGAAACGGCCTTTGAACTGGGTGGAGCTGAGGGGATTTGAACCCCTGACCCCCTCGATGCGAACGAGGTGCGCTACCGGTCTGCGCCACAGCCCCTCCGCTGGCGTACCAGCGTCGGTCCCACCCGGCTTGCACCGGGCGGGCCGGCGACAAGGCTAACAGGTTCCGCGGCGCCGAAGCGAACCGCCCCACCGGGCACGCAGATCTTGGAGGGAAAAGGCCTCCAGAGGGGCCGAAACCCTCCAAGATCCGCGAAGCGGCCGGGGTCGGGACCGCGCGGGCGTCAGGCGGGCGCGTACGTCAGGTTCAGCACGCCGCTCTTGAGGGTCGAGCTGTCCAGCAGCCGCAGCGGGTACGTCGGCGTGCCCTCGAAGAGGCGCTGGCCGTGCCCGACGGCGATCGGGTGGACCAGCAGGCGCAGTTCGTCCAGCAGGCCGTTGGCGAGCAGCCACCGGACCGTGGTGGCGCCGCCCGACATGGAGATGTCCCCGTCGGCCTGCTCCTTGATCTCCCGCAGCCGCGCCGCGACCCGGTCCGAGTCGCCGGAGATCAGGTGCGAGTTCTGCCAGGGCGTCTCGGTGAGCGTGTTGGACAGCACATACTTCGGCACCGAGTTGATGAACGACGCGAACTCGAGGTCGTCCCCGGACTGGTTGGGCCAGAACTCGGACCACTCCTGGTACTGCGTGCGCCCCATGAGGAACGCCGTGGTCCCCTCCACCCCGCGGCCCACGACGGCGCCCATCTCGTCGTCGAAGTAGGGGAAGTGCCACTGGTCGGGCCGCTCCACGACCCCGTCCAGCGAGATGAAGAAGTTCGACACGATCTTGGCCATCACAAGCTCCCCTGTCCGCGGCCGGCTTCCGCACCGGCCTTCATCAACCCGTCGGATGAGAGCAGCCGGATTCGACATCACCGCGGAAAAAACTTCTAAGCGCCCCGCCCGCTCTGGTACGGCCGCCCCCGCAGGCCACCCGCCCGGCGGTAGGAGACCGAGCCGCCGCTCGCCGCGGGCGGCAGGTCCGCGGGCCGGTCCAGCCCCATGGCGGTGCGCCGGACGGCCTCCCGCTGGGCGGCCAGCCGGCGCTGCGCCTCCCGCCGGGCCGCGGCGCGCCGCGCCTGCTCGCGGCGTACCTCGGCCTGGCGGGCGGCCAGCCACGCCGCCTCCCGGGCCTCCGCGCGCCGCCGCCGGCGCTCGGCGAGGGCCCGCTGCCGCAGGTGCACGACGTACGCCACGAGCAGGGCGCCGGTGACCGAGACGCTGATCCAGAATCCGGGGCTCACCAGCACCACGCCGATCAGTTCGACGAAGTTGAGCAGCAGCAGCGCGGCGAGCACCCGGCGTCGGCGGTAGACGGCCGGGGTGTGCCGGCGCTTCGGAGGGTGCCGTCGGCGGGACTTGGCAGGGGCGGGCGGCACCGAGCGGAGCCGGCCCGACCGGCGGCGTGCGGGTGGCGCCGACACCGGACGGGCGAGACCGCCCGTGTCGGAATCTTCACTCAGGGTGACGACGAGGGAGCGGGGCGGGTGCACCGGCCGCCGTCCGGGCACGGTGCGACGTCGACGGCGGCGCTGGAGCACCCGGGCCGTCGACTGCGCCCGCTCCGCCACCAGCCGCTCGGTGGCGTCGTACCGGCGGACCAGCGCCGGCGCGAGGGCGAGCAGACCGGCGGCGGCGAGGACGGCGAGGAGCACCGAGGTCGGCACCCTCACCCCTCCCGTCACCAAGTTCGGGGCGAGCGCCACACAACCGCAACTTCTTCCGTCGCCCGTCGTTGATGGCGCAGATCGTGCGGGCAGGCAGCGCTTGCCACAGCTTGCAGTTACTTGAGGTTACGGGCCGCCGACCCACTTCACCGTGCGCCGCGCCGGGCGTGGCGGGTGGGAGCCTTCAACCGCGGTTGTCACGTACGCGGTGCCAGCGGGCCAGCAGCCCGCCCTCGGCGACCACTTCCTCACTGGTCATCGCGTATCCGATGTGGTCCCGCCACGCACCGTCGATGTGCATGTAGCGCACGTGGTAGGCCTCCTCGCGGAAGCCGAGCTTCTCCACCACCCGGCGGGACGGCTGGTTCTCCGGCCGGATGTTCACCTCGATGCGGTGCAGCCCGCCGGGGCCGAACGCGTGGTCCACGGCGAGGGCCACCGCGGTGGGCATGACGCCGCGGCCGGCGACCCGGGAGTCCACCCAGTAGCCCACGTAGCCGGAGCAGAAGGCGCGCCGCACGATGCTGCCCACGTTGAGATGGCCGACGAGTCGTTCCTCGCCGTTCTCGCGAAGGCAGACCGCGAACGGCATGCCGTCGCCGGTCCGCGCCGACCGGCGCTGGTCGGCGTGGACGTAGCGGAACGCGGCCGGCGAGTTCATCTCGTCCCAGCTGCCGGGCAGGTGGGACTCCCAGGGGGACAGCCAGGCCCGGTTGGCCCGCCGGATCTCCGACCAGCCGGTCGCGTCGGAACGCCGGTACGGCCGCAGCACCACCGGACCGTCTACCAGCACCGCCGGCCATCCCGGCTGCCGCCGGAACCAACTCACCGAGTCAGCCTTCCGTTCGCTCCCGCGCGGCTCGCATGCCCACTCCTCGCGCTCACCGGCGCCGGTCCAGCAGGAGGACGTCCACAGTCGACCCGGCCGCCGCGGTGGTGACCCGCTCGCCGAGGACGAGCAGGCCGTTCGCCTCGGCCAGGCCGGAGAGGGTGAACGGCCCACCGGCGAGCGGCTGCACGGTGTAGCCGCCGCCGCGCCGCTCGGCCACGTGCGCCGGGCGGAACTCGCGCAGCCCCACCGGGGACGAGACCGTCTCCAGCAGGTGCGCCCGGACGCTGGGCCGGAACACGGGCTCGGCGCCGGCCAGCAACTGGATGGCCGGGCGGGCCAGCACCTCGAAGCCGATCAGCGCCGCGCCGGGTTCACCGGGAAGACACACCACCGGCACCTCCTCGGCGCCGACCGTACCGAATCCGAGGGCCGTTCCGGGATAGAGGGCGACCTCGGTGAAGGTGACCGGCCCGGCCCGGCCGCCCTCCCGGCGGGACAGGATCCGGCGGACCATGTCGCCCGGGCCGGTGCCGGTGCCACCGGTGGTGATGATCAGGTCGGCCCGCAGGGTCTGGTCCTCCAGCAGGCCGCGCAGCGCCTCCGGGTCGTCGTCGCAGATCCCGACCCGGTACGCCAGCGCGCCCGCCTCGGCCGCGGCGGCGGTCAGGGCGTGCGAGTTCGTGTCCACCACCTGCCCGGGCTGGCTGCCCCGGCCCACGTCGACCAGCTCGTCGCCGGTGGCCACGATGACCACCCGCGGGCTGGGCCGGACCACGACGTGACCGATGCCGGTGGCGGCGCAGACCGCGACCAGGGCGGGCGAGACGTACGTGCCGGCGGGGGCGAGCAGGGTGCCGGCAGGCAGTTCCTCACCGGCGCGCCGGACGCCGTAGCCCCGCTTGGGGGCGCGGAAGATCTCCACGGCGGCCATGCCCTGGTCGGTCCACTCCACGGGGACCACCACGTCGGCGCCGACGGGCAGCGGCGCGCCCGCCGCCACGGAGAAGCAGGAGCCGGGGGTGAGCCGGACCGGCCGCCAGCTCGCCGCGCCCAGGTCGCCGACCACGTTCAGCCGGATGCTGCGGCCACCGGGGATACCGGAGGGGGCCGGGACGTAGCCCGGCCCCCGGCTCCCTCCGGAGATGTCCTCCCAGCGCGCGGCGTACCCGTCCACCGCCGCCTGGTCGAAGGCGGGAAACGAGTGCGGCGCGACCACGTCCTCGGCGAGGACGTTGCCGTACGCCTGGGTGAGGTCGAGGTCGAGCGGAGGCAGCGCGCGTAACCTGCGCAGCACGCTGCCCAGGTAGTCGGCGAGCGGCGTCAACTCGTTCGCGGCCGCCTCGGCGTCGGCCGTCGCGGTCATGTACCGGCACCGCCGGACGTGTCGCGCATCCCGTTCAGAATCGCCGCGGTGACCGTCTCGTCGCCGGCGTTGACGAACTCGGTCAGCCACTTGCGGAACTCGGCGCCCAGGTCCTCGCGCTCGACGGCGATCTGCACCACGGTCTGGAGGTAGCCGAGCGGCTGGCCGGTGTCGTAGCGGGTGCCCCGGTAGACGATGGCGTGCACCGGCACGCCCTCGTTGCGCAGGATCTCCATGGCGTCGGTCAGCTGGATCTCGCCACCGCTGCCCGGCTCGGTGCGCCGGATCGCGTCGAAGATCCGGCCGGGGAGCACGTAGCGGCCGAGGACGGCGAGGTTGCTCGGCGCGTCCTCCGGCTTCGGCTTCTCCACCATGCCGGTGACCCGCACGACCTCGGCGAGGTCGCCGAACTCGGGCCCGGCCGGCTCGACGGAGGCGATCCCGTAGCGGGAGGTCTCGGCCGGGTCGACCTCGAAGAAGGCGAGCACGATGCCGCCGGTGCGGGCCTGCAGCTCCAGCATGGCCGGCAGCAGCGGCTCGGACGGCTTGACGAACTCGTCGCCGAGCAGCACCGCGAAGGGCGCGTCGCCGACGTGGGATTCGGCGTAGCCCACGGCGTGGCCGAGGCCGAGCTGCTCGGGCTGACGGCAGGTGTAGATCTCGGCCAGGTCCTCGGTGCGCTTGACGGCGGCCAGCAGCTCGGGCTTCTTCTCCAGCCGCTCCTCCAGGTCGGGCCGGCGGTCGAAGTGGTCCACCATGGCCGTCTTGCCGCGCCCGGTGATCAGCAGCACGTCGTTGAGCCCGGCCTGGGTGGCCTCCTCGACGATGTACTGGAGCACCGGCCGGTCGACGACCGGCAGCAACTCCTTGGGGACCGCCTTCGTGGCCGGCAGGAACCGGGTGGCCAGGCCGGCGGCCGGGATGACGGCCTTGACGGCGCGGGAGCGACCGGTCGCGGCGGTCGCTGAGGGGTTCGCTGAGTGCTCCGACATGTCGCGAGACTATCGGCCACGGCTCTGCCGCGGCGGGTGAGGACCGGAAGACGCGCCGCCCTGTGCCGCCGTCGCGCCGTCCCCGGCGCCGGCCCGGGGCAGTCCGTCGGGCGGACTGACCGCGGCGACCACCACCGGGATCTCCTGGGTGGGGACCGGATCGGGGGGCCGGGCCAGCCGGTAGCCGTCGCGGCCGGCGGCCTTGGCCGCGTAGAGCGCCTCGTCGGCGGCGTCGAGAACCTGCTGCCCGCCGGCCGCGTGGTCGGGGTAGACGGCGATGCCGATGGAGACGGTCACCGGCACCCGGACGACCTCCCCCGCGTGCACCTCGACCGGCACCGGCTGGCCCCGGATCACCGCGCCGAGCCGCTCGGCGACGATCGTGGCGCCCCGGGCGTCGGTCTCCGGCAGCAGCACCACGAACTCCTCACCGCCGTGCCGGAACGCCAGGTCGACCTCGCGGATCTCGCCGCGTACCCGGCGGGCGAACTCGACCAGCACCGCGTCCCCGGCGGCGTGGCCCCAGGTGTCGTTGACGTGCTTGAACCGGTCCAGGTCGAGGGCCAGCACGCTGAGCATCCGGCCGAACCGGTTGGCCCGCTCCACCTCGCGCCGGATCGACTCGCGCAGGTAGCGGTAGTTCCACAGCCCGGTGAGCGGGTCGGTGAGGGAGAGCCGCTGTGCCTCCTCGTGCACCCGGACGTTCTCCACCGCCACCGCCGCGTGCCCGGCGAAGGTCCGCAGGGTGACCAGGTCGTCGTCGTCGAACTCGTCCGCGCCGAGCCGGTCGTAGAGGGCGAGCACACCGAGCGCGCACGAGTCGTCGGACGACGGCTCCAGGTCGCGGCGCGACTCCAGGTCGCGGCGCGGCGCCGGACGCGCCGAGCTGGAGCCGTCAGAGTCGGCCGGCGGGTGGCCGGGCCGCTCCGGGCGCGGTTCCGTGCCGCGGGGGGCGGCGAAGGGCACCGCCACGTACGTCTCGCAGGACGGCTCCCCGGTCGGCGTGTCCGTCGCCTCCCACCGGCCGCGCAGCGGCTCCCCGGTGGCGGCCACCCTGCCGAGCACCCCGGCGCCGACCGGCACCCGCAGCGTCGCCGGATCGGCCGGGTCCTCGGTCGGCCAACGGCCGTCCAGCCCCTCGACGCACTGGCCGACCAGCGCGCCGTCGCCGTCGACCAGCAGCACGGCGCCGGCCCGGGCGCCGGTGGCGGCGATCGCGCTGTGCAGGATCACCCGCAGGATGCGTTGCAGGTCGTGGGTGCTGGCCAGGGTGTCGCCGAGGACGGCCAGGTGGCCGCGGAGCTGGTCCCGGCTGCTGGTCAGGGCGGCCACGTAGCTGCCGGTCTCCCGGGTCATCCGGTTGAACGCGCCGGCCAGCCGCCCGATCTCGTCGCGGCTGCGGACCGGCACCCGGGTGCTCAGGTCGCCGTGCGCCACCCGGTCCACGGCGCCCGCCAGCTCGACCAGGGGCCGGGTGGTCACCCGGGCCAGCCGCCAGGCGGCCACCACGGCCAGCAGGGCGGCCAGCACCACCGCGCCGACCAGGGCGGCGTAGAGCCCGGGCGGGCGCTCACCCGGCACCGAGAGCACCAGCGGCAGCGGCTGGCCGGGGGCGGGGCCGACCCGGCGCACGTACCGGCCGTCGGTGGTGCCGGTCACCCGGTCCCCGTCCGCCTGGCGGGCGGCGGCCAGCACCGCTGCGCGTACCTCCCGGGTCTCGGTCGTGTGGGTGATCCGGCCCGGGTCGTCGAGGAGGGTGACCCCGGCACCGGTCACCGCGGCGAGCCGCGCCACGAACGCCGGGTCGACGGGCTGCGCGGCGGCGACCGTGCCCAGGTCGGCGCCGGCCGGGTCGCGGAGCCGGACCTGGGCGGCGAGGGCACGCACCGGGCCGGTCGTCGCGTCGGCGGCGCAGTCCTGCCAGGGCCCGGCCGGGCCGCCGGCGGTGGCGTAGCTGGTGCGGCCGGCCGGGTCGACGATCAGCACGGCGGCGGCCAGGCCCCGGCCCACGACCTGGTCGGCCGCGCGGGACCGGGCGGCCGGGTCGGCGACCAGCGCGACCGCGTCCGCCGCCGCGCGGAGCTGCTGGCAGAGGGCGTCGACGGAGGTACGCACCCCGGCCGCGGCCACACCCAGCCGCTCGGTGGCCCGGCCACGGTCGACGGCGCTCAGGGTGGACCCGACGAAGAAGGCGCCGAGCAGGACGGGGCCGAGCACCACCGTGAGGAAGGCCGCCGTCAACCGCCCGCGTAGCGTCAAGCTGCCCCCCGGAAGTCCTGCGCCCCTTCCTGCGATGCTGACACAGAGCGACCGGGAGGCAAGCGTTGCGTCAGGAGTGTTGCGTGCCGGAATTTTCTGATGGAGCGGATGTGACCAAGCGGGACCTGCGGGTCGCGCTGCTCGCCCACCGCCGGACGCTGCCGCCGCCGCGCCGGGCCGAGGCGGCGGCGTCCGTCCGGGCCGAGCTGGTCGATCTGGTACGTCGGCTGCGGCCGACCCGGATGACCGCGTACGTGCCGGTCGGCTCCGAGCCGGGCGGGAGCGACCTGCCCGCCGTGCTGCGGGCGGCGCTGGCGCCGGAGGCCGAGCTGCTGCTGCCGGTGCTCCTCGACGACCTCGACCTGGACTGGGCCGCCTACACCGGGCCGGAGTCGCTGCGGGCGGCCGGCCGGGGCCTGCGCGAGCCGACCGGGCCGCGCCTGGGGAGCGCGGCGGTCGCCGGGGCCGACCTCGTGGTGGTGCCGGCGCTGGCGGTGGACCGCCGGGGGTTCCGGCTGGGCCGGGGCGGTGGCTCGTACGACCGGGCGCTGGCCCGGGTGCCCGCCACGGTCCCCACGGTGGCGCTGCTGCACGACGGGGAGCTGGTCGAGGCGGTTCCGGCGCAGCCGCACGACCGGCCGGTGCGCTTCGTGATCACACCGGCGGAGGGTCTGGTGGGGGTGCCCGGTGTGGCCCAAGGCGCTTCCGCTGGACGAACCCGGGTTCCATGACGCACCATTGGCACTCGAATCCGTCGAGTGCCAAGCGGCCGAGCCAAGATCCGGAGGAGAACGTGCCCACGTACCAGTACGCCTGCACCGCGTGCGGCCACCAGCTCGAGGCGGTGCAGTCCTTCTCCGACGCGCCGCTGACCGAGTGCCCGGCGTGTGAGGGGCGGCTGCGCAAGGTCTTCAACTCGGTCGGCATCGTGTTCAAGGGCTCGGGCTTCTACCGCACGGACTCCCGTTCGTCCGGTTCCGACAGCACCACGAGCGCCACGAGCAAGCCGGCCAAGTCCGAGTCGTCGACCGGCGGCTCGTCCGACAGCTCGTCGTCGGGCTCGGGCAGCGGCTCGTCCGCCGCGTCGTCCAGCTCGTCCTCCGGTTCGTCGACCAGCAAGGCGCCGGCGGCCAGCAGCTCCTCCTGACGCCTCTTCGTCCCCGGAAAGTGGTCATCCCGCGCGGATGGCCACTTTTCGCGTTTCCCGGGGTTTCCCTCCGGTTGGCCGTCACCGGGCGCCTGTCCACAGGCCGGCGGGTTATCCACAGGTGAGCCGGCGCGGGCGGCGGGGGCCGCCGCCCGCCGCCTAACCTGCCCGCGTACCGGTCGGGTCGGGTGCGCGGGAGGGTGCTGGTGGCGGGTGAGGAGGCATCGCTGCGGCCGGTGCGCTGGCAGGGGCTGCCCCGGGGGCGCACGCTGCTCCGGGTGGCGCTGGTCGCGGTGCTGCTCGGGCTGGCCGCGGCCGTCCTGCAGACCCCGGACGGCTGCCCGCCGGGCACGGTCCCGGCCGTGGCTCCCAGTCCCACCGGCGAGGTCCCGGCCGGTGGAGGCCTCCCGGCCGGTGGAGGCCTTCCGGCCGGTGGGGGCGCCCCGGCCGGTGGTGATCGTCGCGCCGCCGCCCTGCCGCTGCCGGCCGGGGCGGTCGGAGTGCCGGTCCGGCTCGCCGAGCCGGCCGCGCTCGCGGTGCTCCGCCCCGGCGCCCGGGTGGACCTGCTGGTCGTGCCGGCCGGCGGGACGGCGGGCGCGGCCACCCTGCTCGCTCCGCGGGCGCTGGTCCTCGACGTGGTCGGTGCGGCCGGGGCGGTCGACGGCTCCTCGGCGCTCTACCTGGCGCTCCGCCCGGAGCAGGCGCAGCGCGCGGTCGGCCTGCCCGAGGGCAGCCGCTTCGCCGTCGTGGTGCGCGGATGACCTGTCGGGTCAGTCCCAGTGCGGCGGGCGCTCGGCGAGCAGCCAGTCGTCGTTGCCGGCGGAGCGCTCGCCCCAGCCGCGGTCGGTGTCGTCGGTGGTCTGCTCGGGCAGCACCACGAAGTCTTCGCTGAGGTCGACCACGCGGTCGTCGTCGCCGCGCGGGACACGGATGCCGGGATCGCTCACGAGCGGCAAGGATACCGGGGCGAGGGCGACGGATCGACCGGTCGGGCGGGAACGCCGGGACGCCGTGGCCCGTCGCGTCGGGCGGCCGACCGGCCGGCGCGTTGGTAGCGTCGGACGGCGTGACGACGCCGAGCGGTGGCAGCCCCGAGGACGAGATCTGGCAACGCCCGGACGAGCCGGCCGGCGCGGTCCCGACGCCCGGCGAGGACGAGCCCCGCTCGGCGGCCGGCCGGGACCCGGCTCCCGGCCCGGAGGCCGGGAGCGACCAGCCCGACAGCTCGACCGGCGACGCTCCGACGGCGCAGGCCAGCCCCTGGTCGCGCGCCGGCCACACCGACAGCCCGTGGGCGAGGCCCGGCCAGAGCGCCGCACCGGCCGGCGGCTGGCCAGGGCAGGCCGGCGGCTGGCCCGCGCAGACCGGCCCGGCCGGTGGTGGGCCGCAGCAGCCGGCCTCGGCCGGTGGTTGGGGGCCGGGGGGCGCGCCGGCCGGTTATGCGGGCCCGCCGCCGACCGTCCCGCCGCCGCCCGGCTGGCGGCCGCCGGTGCATGTGCAGCCGACGCCGCCGCGCCGGCTCCCGCCGCAGGACATGGCCGCCATGGACCAGGCCGAGGGGCAGGCCCAGCGGGTCACCTACGGCATCGGCGCCGTCGTCGGCGTCGTGCTGGTGCTGCTCACCTGCCTGCTCTGCTCGCGCCTGCTCTTCTGAGCCGGCCGGGACGCCTCGGCTGGGCGGCCCGGCCGGTCCGGGTCAGACGATGCCGCTCCACACCATCTTCGCGCCGCTGTCACCGGTCAGGTAGACGTAGACCAGCGCGAACACGGCGAGCACGAGCACGATGGCGGTGAGCACCAGGGGCAGCCAGCGGGGCAGGTTGCGGGTGCGGGCGAGCCCGCTGGTCACCAGCAGCAGCAGGAGCGCCGCCACGGCCAGCCCGACGGTGAACCAGAACAGGTTCTCGCCGTACTCGGAGTGCTCGTGGATCTTCTGGAGGCCCTCGGGCGGGTAGCCCCGCTGCCGGAGCACCTCTTCCAGCGCCTCACCGGACTCGGTCGCCACCCAGGTGACGATCGGGGTGAGGACGGCGAGGACCGCCACCGCCCAGTCCAGCCGGGGCCGCCAGCGGGGCAGCACCCCGTACGCGACGGAGAGCAACGCCAGCAGCGGCACCAGCACCACCGCGGCGTGTACGACCAGGACGTGGCCCGGTAGGCCGTTGACTTCCCTGAACACCGACACCTCCGGCGAGTGGACGGGATCGCGCGGTCAGCGTACGGCGTGGTGATCCGCCGTCCCGCCTTCGTACACCGACACACGCACGGGGCGTCGGCCCGGTTCACCTGTGGCCCGAACCACCCGGGGTGACGCTCGCTTGTCGGCCCCGGGGCGCCGTGCTGTCATGGACGCATGTCCACGGGTGAGGAGCTGCTCCGGTCGAGGGGCCTACGGGTCACCCGGCCGCGTCTCGCCGTGCTGGACGTGCTCGCCGCCGGCGGTCACCTGGAGGTCGACGAGATCACCCGCCGGGTCCGTGAGCGCCTCGACTCGGTCTCCACCCAGGCCGTCTACGACGTGCTCGGGGCGCTCTCCCGGGCCGGGCTGTCCCGCCGGATCGAGCCGGCCGGCAGCCCCGCCCGCTACGAGGCCCGCGTCGGGGACAATCACCACCACGTGGTGTGCCGGGGCTGCGGCGAGATCGCCGACGTGGACTGCGCCACCGGCAACGCCCCCTGCCTGGACCCGAACGTCGCGCACGGCTTCGAGGTCGACGAGGCGGAAGTGACCTTCTGGGGCCTCTGCCCGGCCTGCCAGGCCCGGCGCTCCGTCGACGACTGACCGGCCGCCCGCCGACCTCGACGAGCTGGCGGCACGAAGGCCGACGCCGGCGTGGCACTCTTGGTCGGTGGACACCGATGACCTCGGCCTGTTCGGTCCGGGATCGGTCACGTGGAAGGTGCACGAGGAGCCGATCCTGATCGTCGCCGGCCTGCGTTCGCTCTACCTCCAGGCGCTGCACCCCCGCGCCATGGCGGGCGTCGCCCAGAACAGCAACTACCGCACGGACGCCTGGGGCCGTCTGGTCCGCACGGCCACCTACGTGGCCACGACGATCTACGGCACGACCGCCGAGGCGGAGGCGGCCGGCCGGCGGCTGCGTACGCTGCACGCCCGGATGCGGGCCACCGACCCGTTCACCGGCGAGCGCTTCCGGATCGACGACCCCGACCTGCTGCGCTGGGTGCACGTCACCGAGGTCGAGTCGTTCGTGAGCACCGCGCGGCGGGCCGGGCTCGCGCTGACCGACGACGAGGTGGACGGCTACTACACCGAGCAGCGCCGCGCGGCGGCCCTGGTCGGGTTGGACCCGGCCGACGTGCCGGGCACCGCCGCCGAGGTGGCCGACTACTACCGCCGGATCCGGCCCGAGCTGCGGATGACCAGGGAGGCGGCGGAGACGGCACTATTCCTGACCGCCCCGCCGATCCCGTGGAAGCTCAGCCTGCCGCTGAAGCTCGGCCTGCACCTCGGCCCGCCGCGCTGGGCGTACCTGGGGATCGCCGGCACGGCGCTGGCGCTGCTGCCGGCCTGGGCCCAGCGGCTGTACGGCGGCCTCGGCCTGCCGACCACCGCGCTGTCGGCGGACCTGAGCGTGCGCGCGCTGCGGCTCGCCCTGGCGGCGGTGCCGCGGCGTTACCGCGAGGGCCCGTTGTTGCAGGCCGCCAAGGAGCGCGCCGCCCGCGCCGCGGCGGCCTGAGAAGCGCTGTCAGCCCTGGTCGGCGACCGGCTCGGCGGGGCGGTCCACGGCCGCCCACGGGTCCTTGCCCGGTGCCCGAGCGCCGGCCGGGCAGGTGCGCCGGTAGTCGCACCAGCCGCAGCGGGGCCCCGGCTCGGTGGGGAACGCCTCGTCGGGGTCGGCGCCGTCGGCGACGGCCCGCTCGGCGGCCATGATGTCCCGTGCGGTGTCCTCGGCGCGGGTGAGCTGCCGCTGCAACGACTCGGGGCTGTGCTCGTGCGCGGCGACCGTGCCGGTGGGCAGGTGGTGCAGCTCGACCCGGCGGCACGGGCGGCGGAACACCCGCTCGGCCGCGTAGGCGTAGAGCGCGAGGGCCTGTGAGCCGCGCGCGTCGTCGCCGTCGAGCCCGGTGCGGCCGGTCTTGTAGTCGACGATGACCAGCTCGGGCCGGCCGTCCGGGCCGGGGCGGGAGTCGATCCGGTCGGTGCGGCCATTGAAGGCGAGCACCGCGGTCTTCACGGCGACCACGCGCTCCACCCCGACCGGCTCGTCGGCCGGGTCGAGCCCCGCCACGTAGGACTCCAGCCAGGACAGCGCCCGGCGGAACGCGTCCCGCTCCTGCTCGTCGTCGCGGTAGCCCTCACGGACCCAGGTGCCCTTCAGCAGGGTGGCCAGCACCTCGGGGCGGCGGCGGTCGGGGGCCAGCGCGTACCAGTTCTTCAGGGCCGTGTGGACGCTGGCGCCGAGCGAGTTGTGCGCCCACGGCGGGCCCTTGGGCGGCGCGGGGCGGTCCACGTACGAGTAGCGGTAGCGCCGGGGGCAGTCGGTGTAGGCGCCGAGCTTGCTGGGGGTGCAGACGAAGAGCCGTTCCGGCATGCCCTCGAAGCCGAGCTGCTCGGCCTGCTCGGCGCGGGGCCGGGGTGGCCGGCCGCCGGTGGGTCGCCCGGTCGGGGAGGGTCGTCGCACGCCTCAGATCCTGCCATCCGGGTGCGACAGCGCCGCGACGGCTCAGCCCATGGTGAGGTACTGCGTGACGAACGCGGCGATGGCGTCGGCGATGAGCTGCACGGCGATGGCGGCCAGCAGCAGGCCGGCGATCCGGGTCAGCACCTCGATGCCGCCCGGCCGGAGGACCTTGACGATGCCGCCGGAGAAGCGCAGCACCACCCAGACGGCGACCATGACCGCGACGATCGCGGCGGCGATGGCGAGGTAGTCGGTGAAGCCACCGGCCCGCTGCACGAAGAGCATGGTGGCGACGATGGCGCCGGGGCCGGCCAGCAGCGGGGTGCCCAGCGGCACCAGCGCGATGTTGCTGGTGGCCTGCTGGTTCGGGTCGTCGGACTTGCCGGTGAGCAGTTCCAGCGCGACGAGGATCAGCAGCAGCCCGCCGGCGGCCTGCAGCGCGGGCAGGTCGACGTGCAGGTAGGCCAGGATGGTCTGGCCGGCGACGGCGAACACCACGATCACCCCGAGCGCCAGCGCGACGGCCTGCCAGGCGGCCCGGTTCCGGTCGCGGGCGGCCATCGGGCCGGTCAGCGCCAGGAAGATCGGCATCATGCCGGGCGGGTCGACGATCACCAGCAGGGTCACGAAGACCTCGCCGAAGAGCTTGAGATCCACTCGGACACGGTAGCCGCGTGGCCGGATCGCTTCAGCTCGAAGCGACCGGGGTCACCCCCCGGGCCAGCTCGACGATCCGCTCGTACGCCCCGGCGCCGGTGGTGAACGCGCCGAGCCGGACGGTCTTGTGGGTGCCGTGGAAGTCGGACGACCCGGTGACGAGCAGGCCCAGGTCGGCGGCGAGCGCGTGGACGTGCTCCCGCTCGGCGGGGCTGTGGTCCTCGTGGTCGGCCTCCAGGCCGGCCAGCCCGGCGGCCGCCAGGTCCACGATCAGCTCGTCCGGCACGATCCGGCCGCGCCGGCTGGCGCGGGGGTGGGCGAAGACCGGCACCCCGCCGGCCGCCCGGACCAGCGCCACCGCCCGGAACACGTCGATGTCCTCCTTGGGCAGCCGGTACCGCTCCCCCAGCCACCGCGGCCCGAACGCCTCGGTGGTGGTGGCGACCAGCCCGGCCCGGATCAGCGCCTGCGCGATGTGCGGCCGGCCGACCGCCCCGCCGGCGGCCCCGGCCAGGATCTCCGACCAGCTCACCGGGATCCCGTCGGCCTGGAGCAGCCGCACGATGCGCTCACCCCGCTCCTCCCGGGCGCGCCGGACCCGGGCCAGTTCGGCGGCCAGCTCCGGTTCGGCCGGGTCGAAGAGGTACGCGAGCAGGTGCAGCGGGATCGCCGGCTCGACACCGAACCAGCGGCAGGACAGCTCGGCTCCCCGGACCAGGGTGAGCCCGGGCGGCAGGGCCGCGACGGCCGGCTCCCAGCCGGCCGTGGTGTCGTGGTCGGTGAGCGCCACCACGTCGAGGCCGGCCGCGGCGGCGGCCCGGACCAGCTCGGCGGGGCCGAGGGTGCCGTCGCTGGCGGTGGAGTGGGTGTGCAGGTCGATCCGGGCGGCGGCGCTCACCCCGCCGACGCTACGCCCACCCCGCACCGGTCAGGAGCGGGCGTCGGCCACCACCACGAGGCGCTCGCCCGGGGGCACCCCGTCGAGCGCCGAGGCGGTGGGACGCTCGCCGGCCAGCACCCGGTCGGGGTGGACCCGGACCAGGCCGCCGGAGGCGTCGGCGTGCAACGCCGCTCCGCTGCGGGTCCAGGCCACCGCCCCGGTGATCGCCGGGCCGGCCGGGCGGGTCGCGGCGGCGGCGCCGTCGAGGCTGGCCAGGTCGACCAGCAGGGCGTCCCGGCGCGCGGCGTTGAGGAGCAGCCAGCGCCCGTCGGCGGAGACCCCGCCGAGACCGTCGGTGGCCACCGCGGTGCCGCAGGCGGTGCGGACGCGGACGAGTTCGCGGGCCGGGTCGAGCAGTGCCACACAGGGCTGCCGGGGCGTGCCGGCGGAGACCAGACCGACCACCCGGCCGTCGGGCAGCGTGCCGTAGACCGTGAGCACGTCCGGGTTCGCCGGACCCGGCACCCCACCCACCGGCCGCCGCCAGACGCTGACCCCACCGCGGTCGGGCTGCCGGACCAGCACGGCGTCGCCGGCGAAGCCGATCGGGACCGCCCCCGCGGGGGCCGGCGTCCGGCTGCTGGCCAGGAGCTGCCCGCCGACCACGCCGGCGGCGGCCAGGTAGGCGCCGTCGCGCCAGGCCACCTGCCGCCCGTCGGCGGCCACCACGACGGCGTCCGCACCGGCGAGCAGCACCTGCGGGTCGCTGCCGTTGGGCGGCACCCACCAGAGGGTACGGCCGGCCGCGGTGGCCGCCGAGGTGACGAGCCAGCCGCCGTAGTCCGGGACCCGCTGGGCCCGCTCGACGCCGCTCAACCCGATCAGTTCGCGGCGCTCGCCCCCGCTGGTCTCCAGCCGCGAGCCGACGATCAGATCCAGCTCGGCGCGGACCGGCCCCGTCCCGGGGGCCGGGCTGCTGGCGGTGGGCAGCGGCACGGGCGAGAACCCGTCCGGGTCACCGAGCACCACGGTGGGCGTGCCGCTGTGCCCGGTCGGCCCGCCGAGCTGGGCCATGCCGGTGGTGACCAGCACGGTCGCCACCCCGGCCAGGGCGAGCCCGGTCAGCGTACGGCGCCGTGCGGCGCCCCGGGCCCGCCGGAGCACGGCGCCGGCCGGGTCGGCGGCGAGGGGCCGGGGCGTGGCGACGCGGCCGGCCAGCGTCTGCCGCAGCGCCCGTTCCAGCTCGTCCTCGGTCACGGGTAATGGACGCTCCGGGCGGCCCGTCCGGTTGTCGCAGGAGTCCGGCGTGCGGCTCATCGGGATTCCACCGGCACGGACGCGGCGGGTCGCACGGCCGGCCGGACCGCCGGGGCGGCCGGCGGGGCGGGCGGCGGCGGGGCGGGCTGCCGGACCACCCGCGGCGGGGTACGCGGCGCGGGCGGCGCGACCGTCTCCGCCGGCGCGGCGGGCAGGCCGAGGGCGGCCTCGGAGCCGAGCCGGCGGCGCAGGGTGTTCAGCGCCCGGGAGGTCTGGCTCTTCACGGTGCCCGGGGAGATCTCCAGCAGGGCGGCGGTCTGCGCCTCGGACATGTCCTCGTAGAAGCGGAGCACGAGCACGGCCCGCTGCCGGGCGGGGAGCGCCTGGAGGTGCCGCCACAGCGCGTCCCGGTCGAGCTGCTGCTCGATCTCGTCGACCCCGGCCCGCTCGGGCAGCACCTCGGTCGGACGTTCCCCGTGCCAGCGCCGGCGCCACCAGCTCGTCGAGGTGTTGACCAGGACCCGGCGGGCGTACGGCTCGAGGGCGTCGATCCCGCCGAGCCGCTTCCACGCCAGGTAGGTCTTGGTCAACGCGGTCTGGAGCAGGTCCTCGGCCGTCGCCCAGTCGCCGGCCAGGAGGTAGGCGGTGCGCAGCAGGGCACCGGAGCGGGCCGCGACGAAGTCGCGGAACTCCTCCTCCAGCGGATCCCTGCTCGCCACGCCCACCTCCACACCCCGTCCTGCCTGGCAGGCTTTCACGGTAGGGCGGAATGGGTCGACGGCAAAAGGTGCGCAGTTCCTCCGATGTTCGGACAGAAACCTTCAGGCGCCGTCGTCGGCCTTCGCCTCGTCCTGCTCCTTGCCGATCCGCGCCTCGACGGCCTGCGGCTCGTACATCTCCTCCACGACGCGCAGGTAGAGCTCGTTCGGGTTGGGCAGGTTCTTGATCTCCCGGAGCGCCTGCTCCTGGCCGGCCGACTCCAGCACGAAGGTGCCGTAGTTGAGCGCACGCCCGGTCGGGGTCTGCTCGTACTTCATGTCGGTGACCCGGACCAGCGGCATCATCGCCACCCGGCGGGTGATGATCCCGTTGACCACCATGACCCGCTTGTTGGTGAGGATGAAGCGGTCGTACCACCAGTCGGCAACCCGCCAGGCGACCCAGCCCATCACGCCGAACCAGAGCAGCACCGCGACGGTGGTCAGCGCACCGACGTCGCGCCCGGCGAGGAAACCGGAGAGGTAGCCGAGCACGAAGGTCGCCGCGATGCCCACGATGATCGGCGTGGAGAGGTGGACCCAGTGCCGCTTCCACTCGCCCCGGAAACGCTCGGTCGGGAAGAGGTAGCGGGCCGCCAGCGCGCTCGGCTCGTCCTCCATGGGCAGCACCCGGCGCGGGGCCATGCCGGCGGCGTCGGCGCGCAGCCCGGCCAGCTCCTCCTCGGAGATCTGCGGGTCCTGGTAGCCGGCCTCGGGGTCGCGGATCCAGGCGCGGCCGGACCGCCCCTCCCCGGCGTACCCGGGGCCGTCACCGAAGGCGGCGTCGTCCGAAAGGGACGGGCCGCCGCCGTAGCCGGAACCGGAGCCGAAGCCCGGGCCGTCGTCGGGGTCGATCCGCGGGATCGGCTCGGTGTCGCGCTCCCGGCGCTCCCGATCGGGGTCGTCCGGGTCGAAGGGCGGACCGGAGGGGCTTCCCATGGGCGGTTAGGCGACCAGGTTGGTGAAGAAGTCGCCGAAGCCCTGCGCGATGTCCATGATGCCGCCGCCCAGGGACTTGAACACGTCGGCGGCGGAGTTCGGCCGGTAGGCGATGAAGAAGATCAAGAATGCGAGGCCGGCCCAGGTGAGGACCTTCTTGACCATAGCGGGCCATCCTCTCGCGCGGAGCCGGGTCCGTTTACCGCAGCGGCACCCAGAGTATCAGTATGGTGTCGTAGAGTGAATATCTGCGTCTGTTGTCCGCCTCGCCGGTGCCGGCCGGTCAGGCCCGCCCCTGCAGGTACGGAGATGGTGCGCCGTACACGAGTTCGGGCGGTGTCCACTCGGTGAGGTCGTGCAGCACGACTTCTTCCGCGAGGAGGTGACCCGCACTCGCCGGCCAGGCTATCGCATGGAGCCACATTCCCCGAGCCTCGCCGGCGTACGCGCTTCGATCGGTCGGGGAATTCACGAGCCACAGTGGAGTGGGATGGCCGCCCACCCGGATCTTGGCGTGCGGCACCCGCTCCGGGTGACCAGGGCCGGGATCGGTCAGCGCCTCCGCCATCTCGGGCCCCGGGTCGGGGCCGGGCAGGCCGGCGAGTCGGGAGCCCAGGCCGACGCCCGGCTCCTCGGCGACGAAGAGCAGGTCCGCCGGTCCACCGTCGAGCGGGGCCGGGCCGGCGCAGGCCACCGCCGTGGCGCGGATCCCGGACCGCTCGTCCCCCGCCCAGGCGACCCCGGTCAGCGTCCACCCGGTCGGCAGCGGCCACGGGCACCACAGCGGCATCCCCGGCCCCTCCGCCGGACCGGTGTCGGCGGCCACCCGCTCCACCACGCTGGCCATGATCTCGGCACCGATGTGTTCGGGGACGTGCAGCGGCGGCACGGGACCGCAGCGCAGGCACCGGTATTCGCCGTGCATCAGGTCCGGCTCCCGGACCGGGCCCGCGCACCTGGGGCAACTCACCGCGACACTCACGCCTTCACCGTCGCCCCCGACCGGCGGGGCGTCAAGCGGAGCGGCCGGATCGGTCACTCCGGTGGCGGCCCGGCGTACGCCCGGATCCAGGCGTGCATGGCGATCCCGCTGGCCACCCCGGCGTTGATGGAGCGGGTCGAGCCGTACTGGGCGATCGAGAAGAGCTGGTCGCAGGCGGCCCGGGCCACCTCGGAGAGCCCCGGCCCCTCCTGACCGAAGAGCAGCACGCAGCGGCGGGGAAGTGTGCTGCTCTCCAGCGGCTTCGAGCCGGGGAGGTTGTCGATGCCGACCACCGGCAGCCCCTCCCCCGCCGCCCAGGCCACGAACTCCTCGATCGTCGGGTGATGCCGGACGTGCTGGTAGCGGTCGGTCACCATGGCGCCCCGCCGGTTCCAGCGCCGCCGCCCGACGATGTGCACCTCGGCGGCGAGGAAGGCGTTGGCGTTGCGGACCACCGTGCCGATGTTGAAGTCGTGCTGCCAGTTCTCGACGGCCACATGGAAGTCGTGCCGGCGGCGGTCCAGGTCGGCCACCACGGCCTCGCGCCGCCAGTAGCGGTACCGGTCCACGACGTTGCGCCGGTCGCCCTGGGCGAGCAGCTCCGGGTCGTAGCGCGGGTCGTCCGGCGGGTCGCCGGGCCACGGCCCCACGCCCACGTCGAGCTGGTCGTCGGTCACGGTCTGCAGAGGGTACGGCCCGACCGGCGGAACGGCCGTCACGGGCCGGCGGATCAGCGCAGGTCCAGCGCCCCGGCGAGCCGGTCGAGGAAGCGCCGGTCGGCGGGGCTCGGGACGGCCTCGCCGGCCCGGCACACGCGGGCCGCCACCGACTCCACCCACTGCCGGTACGCGGCCGAGTCGGCGGGGTCCGCGCGCCGGCGCAGCACCCGCACAGTGGCCCGGGCGGCGGCGAGCAGGTCGACCAGGTCGGTGAGGCGCTCGTCCCGGTCGGCGGCGCCGTCGTGGCGGGCGTAGATCGCGGCGACCACGGCCCGGATGAGGTCGCTGTCGAAGGCCCGGCCGGCGGCCACTGCGTCCAGCCCGGCGAGCCCGGCGGCGACACCGCGCGGCGGACGGCCCGGACCGGGCGCGGCGGCGGCGACGAGGACCCGGCCCGGCAGGTCGGTCAGCAGGTCCCACTCGGCCGCGGAGTAGACGGCGGTGGTCAGCGGTGCGGCACGGCGGCCGGCAGAGGGCGGCTCTCCGGCGACGGAGTGGCTCATGGTGACCTCCGGCGTCAGCATATGCCCCGGAACGGGAAGAGGGCCCCTTCCCCACGGATCGGCGAAGGGGCCCTTCCGGGCGTACGGGGAGGGGTCAGCGCGGCTCGGGGAAGCTGGGCCGCTCGGGGTCGACGCCCTCGGGCAGGGCGGCGGCCGCGTACTCCTTCTTGGGGACCATGACCTTGCGGCGGAACACGCAGACCAGCGTGCCGTCCTGGTTGTAGCCCCGGGTCTCCACCGCGACCACGCCGCGGTCCGGCTTGGAGGAGGACTCCCGCTTGTCCAGCACCGTGGTCTCGCCGTAGATGGTGTCGCCGTGGAAGGTCGGTGCGACGTGCCGCAGCGACTCGATCTCCAGGTTGGCGATCGCCTTGCCGCTGACGTCGGGCACCGACATGCCGAGCAGCAGCGAGTAGATGTAGTTGCCGACCACCACGTTGCGCTTGAACTGGCTCGCCGACTCGGCGTAGTGGGCGTCCATGTGGAGCGGGTGGTGGTTCATGGTGAGCAGGCAGAAGAGGTGGTCGTCGTACTCGGTGACCGTCTTGCCCGGCCAGTGCCGGTAGACGGCGCCGACCTCGAACTCCTCGTAGTAGCGGCCGAACTGCATCCTTGTCCCCTTCGACGGGCGGCGATGGAGTTCGGCACAGCATGCCTTACCGCTTGTTAAGGCGGTGGGCGGGGCGCGGGCGGTGCGGAAAAGTCACACCCGGACCAACCCGGGGGGAGACGCAATGAGCGGCGGGGCCCTCCCCGGCACCCGCCGCCCACGCTCTGATGCGACAGATTCTGCCGTACGTCGGTACGGTGATGATAGAGACGGACCTCACATTTATCTTTTCGTAACACTACGCTCAGTGACACGTGATCACTCCACAAGCGATCTCCGCGGTCCGGATCCCCGCTTGTCAAGCGTCAAGTTACCGATTCGTAGCGCGAAGCGGTCGCGATCGCCATGGAAACGCTCCCATCACGTCCCGTCACGCAAATGCGTCGTGCATTTGCGTTCGGCAGGGCGGAGGGAGACAGACCTCGCTCGATGCATCCCTCCGTCACCGGAGCGCTGCGCAGTGTTTCGTCGCGCACGTCACGGGAATGCCGAGCCATCCGCCCTGGTTCCACCGGACGTAGGCAATCCGCGCTGATCGGAGAGTGCAATGGCAACGGTTGAGCTGACCACGGCCAACTTCGACGAGGTGACCGAACGCGACGGCATCGTGCTGCTCGACTTCTGGGCGGACTGGTGCGGCCCGTGCAAGCGCTTCGCCCCGGTCTACGAGCGCTCGTCCGAGAAGCACCCGGACATCGTCTTCGGCAAGGTCGACACCGAGGCGGAGCAGGAGCTGGGCGCCAAGTTCAACATCAGCTCCATCCCGACTGTGATGGCGATCCGCGACGGCGTCATCGTCTACGCCCAGCCGGGTGCCCTGCCCGAGTCGGCCCTGGAGAACCTGATCGAGCAGGTCGAGCAGCTCGACATGGAGGACGTCCGCAAGAAGCTCGCCGAGCACGGCCACCAGCACTGAGCCGACTCGCTGAGCACCGAGCCGACCGGCTCCGACACCACCGGCCGGGCCCCCACGCGGGGGCCCGGCCGGTGTCGTCCGGGCCGGCCGGAAAGAGCGACACGGGCAGCCAGGAATGGACGACGGACCGACGCCTTCCGGCCGTGTTCATCCCGTATCGTCACCAGCCGATGGAGACCTTGACCACCCGCGGGCGTGCCGTCCGGCTGGGCGCCACCCTGCTCGGGCTGGCGCTGCTCCTCCTCGGCACCGTGCGCGGCACCGACGACGACTTCCCGTTCGGGCCGTTCCGGATGTACTCGACCTCCGACCCGCCCGACGCGCCCGCCCCCGACACCCGCGTCGAGGGCGTCGACCGCAGTGGGGCCGTGGTGCCGCTCGGCCAGGACGCCACCGGCATCCGGCGGGCCGAGATCGAGGGCCAGCAGGGCCGATACGCCGCCGACCCGAGCCTGCTGCGCCAGGTCGCCGAGGCGTACGCCGAGCGCCACCCGGCCGCCCCCGCGCTGGTCGAGGTCCGCATCGTGGTCCGCTGGTACGACATCCAGGGCGGCCGGCCGACCGGCCGCTGGACCGACCGCACCGCCGTACGCTGGGAGACCGCCCCGTGACCGGCTGGCTGACCGAGGCGGTCCCGCGCGGCCGGGTGGCCGCCTTCCGCACCCTCGTCTACCTCTTCGTCGCCGCCGACCTGGTGGTCTTCACCCCCTGGGTACGCACCCGGGTCGACGTGCCCGGCGACCTCTACCAGCCGCTGCTCATCGGCCGGCTGCTCCCGCTGCCCACCCCCACCCCGGCCCTGGTCGGCGTGGTCTTCTGGGTCCTGCTGGCGGTCTCCCTGCTCGCCGCCACCGGCCGCGCGCCCCGGCTGCTCGGCTGGACGGTCTTCGCCCTCTACTTCGAGTGGATGATCGTCGCGATGAGCTACGGCAAGGTCGACCACGACCGGGTCGGGCTGCTCGTCGCGCTGGCCGTGCTGCCCACCGCCGGGCGGGCCCGGCACGGCGACCCCACCCGCACCGAGGCGGGTGGCTGGGCGCTGCGGGTCACGCAGATCGCGGTCATCTGCACCTACTTCCTGGCCGCCTGGGCCAAGTTCCGCTTCGGCGGCCTGGACTGGGCCACCGGCTCGGTGCTGGCCCGCGCGATCATCCGGCGCGGCACCGACCTGGCCGACGTGATCGCCCAGGTGCCGCACCTGCTGATCGTCGCCCAGTTCGGCATCCTGGCGTTCGAGCTGCTCAGCCCGCTGGTCTTCCTGCTGCCCGAGCGGTGGCGGCTGGCCATGGTCGGCTTCTTCTACTCGTTCCACCTGGTGACCATCGCGACGATCACCATCTCGTTCGCGCCGCACCTGGTGGCCATGACCAGCTTCCTGCCCCTGGAGAAGGTCCGCCCGATCGCCTGGCTCCGCCGGCGCCGGTCACCGGCCCCCCTCGGCCAGCTCGGCCAGCATCCCCTCACAACTGCGCACGACGACCTGGGCGCCGCGCCGCTGGGCCAGGCGTAGCAGCGGATCCTCCGCGCGGTTCCGCCACCGCCACTGGGCCTCCGAGGCGACGTCCCAGAGCCGGTGCACCGTCGCGTCGTGCTCCACGCCGAGCCGGGCCGCCAGGCCGACCCCGTCGCCGCCGACCAGCCGCGCCGCCTCCGCGGCCAGCTCGGCGTCGAAGCCGAGCCGGCTGGTCCGTAGCGCGGCGAGCAGGCGCAGCTCGCGGAACTCGTGCGCCCCGACGAGGATCTGCTCGACCCGGGCCAGCAGCTCGTCCGTCCCCCGGCCGGGCTCGGCCCGCAGCAGCGCCTCGACGGCCGCCAGGGCCGAGCGCGCCTTGAGCGTGTCCCGCCGGTCGACGAGGAAGCGGGCCATCGACTCGCGCAGCTCGGTCAGGCCGCTGCGCCGGATCAGCTCGGCGGACAGCTTCGCCCGGCTGTCGCAGCCGGTGCGGATCAGCGTCGTCGCCAGCCGGATCCCGAAGAGCCCGAGCCGGTCCAGCAGTCCGGCGCGTACGCCGGTGTCGAGCCGGACGGGCAGGTCGCCGCGGAGGAACCGGTCGGCCGACAGCAGGTGCGTCTCCAGCTCCGGCCGGGGCACCCGGGCCAGCGCCGCGAGGTCGGCGTAGTCCGACTCGCTGAGGATCCGGCCGGCCAGGCCGAGCAGGCCGCTGCACGGGACGACGTGCACGCTGAGCTCGTTCACCCGCGGGTCCCGGTGCTGGCGCCGGGCGAGCCGGCGGGCGGTGAGCAGGCCGTCGATCCGTCCACCGCCGGTCTCGTCCACCCGCGACAGCACCATGATCACGTGCACCGCGGCGGCCTGCCCGACCGCGCTCTCCCGGCTGGTCTCCAACACCCGCAGGTCGCTGTCGCGGCCGTCCCGGGTCAGGTACAGGACCGCGTCCGCGTCCCTCAGCACCCGCTCCATCACCGGCGCCCGGCCCTGCTCGTCGCGGCCGGTGGCCGGGGTGTCGATGAGGGTGACCTGGCGCAGCGTCCGGGTCGGCCACTGCACCACGATGTCGCGCAGCTCGCCCGCCCGCCAGCCGACGAGATCCACCCGCATCCCGGTCGCCGACTTGGCGATCGCCAGCTCCTGCGGCGGCTGGCCGTTCACGTACGCGGTGGCGCTCGGCTGGGGCCCGTCCTCGTACCAGGTGAAGACCGTGCTGCCGTCCACCCCGTCGACCGGCGCGACCTCCTCGCCCATGATCGCGTTCAGCAGGGTCGACTTGCCGGACCGCCACGGGCCGGCGATCGCGATCCGCAGCGGCTGTTCCAGCCGGGCCAGCTGGTGCCGCAGGTGGTCCGTCGCCCGGGGGTTGTCCCGGTAGTGCTGGAGCGCCTGGTGCAGCAGCCCCCAGACCGCCTCGTCCAGCCGCAGCCCGACCGTCACGGCCGGGGCTCCAGCGGCGCCGGGGCGGTGCGGGCGCCGGTCAACTGCTGGGCCTGCTCGAAGAGCCCGGCCAGCCGCGTCATCTTCACCCGGATCTCCCGCTGCCGCTGGTCGCGGACGGCAGCGTCGGTGTCGGCGGCCTGCTTGGCGCTGCGGAACGACCGGATGATGGCCTCCTGGAGTTCCTCGGTCAGCGCCGTGAAGTGGTCCCGCAGCATCCGCTGCACCTGCCGGACGGCGTCCCGGCGCTCCTTGGTGACCCGGACGAAGAAGTCGTCGACGTGCCGCTGGATCGCCGTCTTGACCACCGCCTGGCGGCGGCGGAGCAGCTGCTTGCTCTCGTCGCGGATGCTCTTCCCGCCGAACAGCGCGCCGACCCCCACCGACAGCGGGTTGATCATGGGCATGCCGGCCAGCGTCGTCGCCAGGCCGACCATCAACAGGCCCCCGTACGAGCCCCGCATGCCGCTGATCAGCTTCTGGCTCGTGGTGAACCGGTCGACCGCGGGCCGTTCCAGCTCGGGCAGGCCGTCGCCGGGGTCCGGGGGCGCCGTCATCGACCAGGGCGGCAGCACGTCGCCGCCGTACCGGGCGAAGTTGTCGGCCACCCGCCGCGCGGCCCAGTCGCAGCGCCGGACCAGCCACTCGTGGTTGGCCTCCGCCGCCTCGGACAGGCTGCGCTCCAGCCATTCCTGGAACTCGTCCCAGCTGACCAGCGGGTCGGCGCTGTCGAACGCGTCGTCGACCTCGCGCAGGATCTGCCGGGTCCGGTCGCGCAGGTCGTACTCGATGTCGGAGAGCAGGTCGGCCATCTCGTCGGCGAGCGAGTTCTGCCACCTCGTGGAGCAGCGCCGCAGCTCGTCGACCTCGCGCTGCGCCGCGTGCAGCCGGGAGATGGGGCCGGACTGCTCCTCGACCGCCTGACTCTCCAGCTCGGCGCGCAGCGGCGCGGCCAGCTGTTCCACCACGGTCCGGGCGATGACCCCGACCGCGGCCCGGGCCAGGCGGTCGGACTTGCCGGCGAGGTCCCGCTGCAACCGGCCGATCAGCACGGGGAAGCCGGACTCGGCGTTCAGCTCCCGGTCGTCGCCGGCGGCCGCGCGCAGCCGCAGGGCCGCCGAGACCGGGATGACCGGCGCCGGCACGCCGGCCTCGGCGAGGTGCTGCCGGTTGCGCTCGGCGACCGCGCGCCAGTCCGGCACGAGATCCGTCTTGGTCTGCACCAGCACGACGTTCGGGTGCGACCGCGCGACGTGCAGCAGCATGGTCAGCTCACCGGCCGAGAGTTCCCGGGTGGAGTCGGAGACCAGCAGCACGGTGTCCGCCCACGCGGGCGCGGCGGTCGGACCGGCAGCGCCCAGTGCGGCCGCCTCCTCCGTGCCCGGGGTGTCCACCAGCACCAGCCCGGAGCCGAGCAGCGCGCGTGGCAGTCCGATCTCGACGTACGCGGGGCCGCCGCCCGGCCGGCGGCCGAACGTGCCGGCGACCCCGGCGGCGACCTGGTCCAGCGGCACCGGGGTCCGCTCGCCGGCCACCGGGAGCACCGCGCCGGCGGGCCGGCCCGGGGTGGGCGGCGGCGCCTGGACCACGGCGGCCGACGGGACCTCGGCGTGCTGCACCACGGTCGGCAGCGCGGTGGTGCGGCCGTCGCCGACCGGGCAGGCGGGCGCGTTGACGATGGCGTTGATCAGCTGGCTCTTGCCCTGCTGCGACTCACCGATGACCAGCACCCGCAGCCGGGGGTCGAGCAGTTGCACCCGCTTCTGCCGCACCGTCTGGAGCAGGTCGCCTCGCCCGTGTGCGCCGCACGTACGGGCGATCTCGTCGAGCACATCCAGCCAGATCCCCGCGATCACGCACCAAGTGTGCGCATTTCGGCTCAATTATCAAGAGGGTCGTGAACGGAAGAGGAGCGGGAGACCGGATCGTGCCTCCCGCTCCTGCCGGAACCGTCCGTCAGAGCAGCCCGCCCAGCAGGCCGCCGTCGGACGAGGCGTGCGCGTCGCCGTGGACCGCCGCGTCGTGCGACCCGGTGTCGCCGGTGATCCCGCCGGTCAGGCCGCCGACGGTGCCCGTCACGCCGCTGACCGTGCCGGTCACGCCGGAGAGCGTGCTGTCCACCTGGTGCGTCACGCCGTCCACGGTGGCCGGCACGTGCACCGGCGGGACCACGCCGGCGCCGTCGCCCAGGCCGAGCCCGCCGAGGGTCTGGTCGACGCCGAGCGAACCGACGATCCCGTGGACCTGGGCCTGCGTGCCGGAGAGGACGCCCAGGTCGCCGCCGAGCACCCCGCCGTCGTGCAGCAGGTCGGTGCCGGCCGTGGTGCCGAGCGGGTCGCCGACCGCCCCGGTGACGTCCCCGACGACCGGGTCGACGGCGGTGTCCACCGTGCCCACCACGTCCGAGTCGAGGGTGTCCGCCACGTCGTGCACCGCGGTCAGGTCGGTGCCGAGCCCGCCCGGCCCGACGCCCAGGCCGATGCCCGGGACCAGGGCCGCGCCGGCGTACAGGCCGGCCGGGTCGACCGCGATGGCGCCCAGCGCGCCGGCCGACACGTCCACACCGCTGTGGGAACTGCTCACGCCGATCTGGTGCGGCACCGCCTGGACCTGGCCGACCACGTCGGTGACGTCGCTCGTGAGCGGGTCGAGCCCGAGCTGCCCGACCACCGGGGCCACCGGGGCGAGCCCCGCCGCGCCGGGGGCGTAGTCGACCACCAGCGGGACGACGTCCTGCACGTCGGCGGCGGTGACGTCGGTGAGCCCCGCCGCCTGCAGCGCGCCCTCCGGGTCGAGGTCGAAGGCCGACCGCGCGTCAGGGTCGGTGAGCAGGTTGAGCACGAAGTCGTGCAGGGTCTGGTGCGAATCCATGGGGGCTTCTCCTCGAACGTAGCGTCAGCACCGTCGTGCCGCGACAGTGACGCTAGGACCGGGGGTCGCCGGTCGTCATCGGGGCGCGACCCGCAACCCGCCCCCGCCGATTAGGGCCCTCGCCCCCTCGTGCGTTAGGGGGACAGGGGGAGCCGGGCCGGCCGGAGTTAGGGTACCGGGTCGGAGGCGATCTCTGGTACGAACGTAGGAGCCCACGGGGTTCGCCGGGGGTGGGTCGCCACGGTGCCGACACCGTCCCCAGGCCACTCGCCGTGGAGGAAGAACTCATGCCGTACGTCCTGGGGTTGGACATCGGGAACACCGGCACGGCCGCCACCGTCGCGAGGCGGCGGGGCGACGCCTGGGCCCGCCCCGAAGTCGTCACGCTGGGTGGCCGGTCGGCCGTCGTACCGTCGGTGCTGCACCTGGCGCCCGACGGGTCGCTGCGGGTGGGCGAGCCGGCGACCGACGACCGCGGCGGCACCACCCGGGACTTCGTCCGCCGGGTCGGCGACGACGTGCCCCTCCTGCTCGGCGGCGAGCCGTGTCCACCGGAGACGCTGGTCGCCGAGCTGGCGGCGTGGGTGATACACCGGGTCTCCGCCCACGAGGGAGCGTTCGCCGAGGCCGTCGTGCTGAGCCATCCGGCCGGGTGGGGCCCGCACCGGCGTGACCTGCTGCACCGCGCGCTCTGGGCCCTCGACCTGCGCAACGTCACCCTGCTTCCGCGCACGGTCACGGTGGCCGAGAGCCATGCGGCACGGGGCTTCCCGGGCACCACGGCCGCGGTCTACGCCCTGGGCGGCAACACGTTCGAGGCGGCGCTGGTCCGCCGCAACGCGCGGGGCAGGTACGAGACGTTCGGCCTGCCGCAGGGTCTGGAGTGGCTCGGCGGCACCGACTTCGACGAGGCGCTCGCCGAGCACGTACGCGCCGCGCTCGGCCGTGAGTTCGCCGGCGGGGAGGCACACCCGGCCCTGCACGGGTTACTGGCGGAGTGCGACCGCGTCAAGCGGGAGCTGACCATCGCCACGGAGACCGACGTCCTGCTCACCCTGCCGAGCGGCCCGGTCCGGGTGCCGGTGACCCGGGCGCAGTTCGAGGACCTGATCCGCCCCGCGGTGCGCGCCACTGTCGACCTGCTGGCGCAGACCGTGCACTCCGCCGGCCTGACGCCGGCCCAGCTCGACGGCGTCCTCCTGACCGGCGGCTCGGCCCGGATCCCGCTGGTCACCGAGCTGCTCGCCGCGGCGTTTCCCGTCCCCGTCGAGGTGGAGCCGGACCCGCAGCTGACCGCCGCCACCGGGGCGGCGCTGGCCGCCTGCCAGGTGGTGTCACCGCGGCCGCGCCGCCCCGCGCCGGCCCCCGCCACCGCCACCGCCTCGGTCGGTGCCGCCGCGCCGGCCGTTCCGGCGAGGCGGCACGCCGAACCCGACCACCCCCGCCATGGCGAGCCCCCGGCCCGCCCCCCGGTCCGGATCACGCCGCTGAACCTGCCGAAGGCGTCCCGCCTGGCGCTGGCCCGCGGCCGGGTCCGGGACCGCGAAGGATGACCGACATGATCATGAGTACCGTCTCCGACGCCCGGCTCGTGCTGGGCACCGCGCCGACCGCGCTGCTCGGAGCGGTCGTGGCGGATCCCGGGCGCCCCCTCGCCGTCGGCGTGACGGGTCCCGGCGGCCACGGCAAGACCGCCCTGCTCCGGGCACTGGCGCGGGCCCACCTCGACGCGGGCGGCACGGTGCGGGACGGCGCTCCGGGCCCGGACCGCCCGGTCGACCCCGAGGCCGTGCTGCTCGTCGACGACGCGCACCTGCTGGACGACGCGCGCCTCGAGACGCTGCGCCGGCTGGTGGTCGGCGGCCGGCACCGGCTGCTGATCGGTTACCGCCCGTGGCCCCGGCCGGCGGGGCTGGCCGGGCTGGCCGAGGCGCTGAAACGGAGCGGGCAGCAGGTCGTGCTCGACCCGTTCACCGTCGAACAGACCCGCGACTACCTCGCCGGCGTACCCGACCTCGGCGGGGAGGGCCAGCTGGCCCCGTTCGTGCACGCGCAGACCGGTGGAGTGCCACGGGACGTCGAGCGGCTGGCCCGTGGGCTGCGCGGGTCGGAGAGCCCGCCCGGCCTTCCGGCCGAGCCGCCGCGGGCGGCGATCCTCGCGTTCGGGCCGGACCTGGAGGAGCTGCCGCCGGACGTCCGGCGGCTGCTGCTGGCCGTCGCCGCGGGCGTCCCGCTGCCCGTGGACCTGCTCGGCCCGCTGCTCGACCGGGAGCCGGCCTCGGTGGACGAGCTGGTGGCGTACACCAGGGCGGCGGGCCTGCTCGGCGCGGACGGCCGGCTCGCGCCGATCGTGCGGCGGGCGGTGGTCGCGCTGAGCCCGGCCACCGAACGCACCGCGATCTGGCGCCGCCTCACCGAGGTGCAGCTCGGTCGTGGTGCGGCGGTGCTGCCGCTGGTCCGGTCGTTGCGCGCGGCCGGCGCCCTCGACGACTGCCCGGCCGCGGCGCTGGAGGCCGCGGCCGAGGAGGCGCTGGGCGGTGAGCCGGCGCTCTCCGCCGAGCTGTTCGCGGCGGCCACCGCCGGAGGGCTGCCGGCCGGCGCCCGCCAGGCCGTCGCCGTGGCGCTCGCCGGCGACCTGGAGGTCGCGCTGCGGCTGGCGAACCGGCTGCTCGCGACGGCCCCGCCGGCCGTGCGGGCGGAGGCGGCCACAGTGGCCGCGACGGCGTTGGCGCACCGGGGCCAGGTGGAGCGCAGCGTCGAGCTGTACCGGTGGTCCGGCCTCGCACCGTCGGCGGCGTTCGCCACCGTCGGAGCGCTCGCTCTCGGCCGCCCGGTCGCGGGCGCGGACCTGCCCGACGACCCGGCCGGCGGGCCGCCAACCCTGCACGCCAGCGCCGCGCGGCTCATGGCCCAGGGGGTACGCGAGAGCATCACCGCGGCCCCGACCAGCGCCCTGTCCCGGCTGGTGCAGGCCACCGCGCTGCTGGAGCCGGACGGGCGCCGGGTGCTCCTGCCGGACAGTCCGGCCGCGCTCGCCGCGTTGACCGCGATCCACTGTGCCGAGTTGGACATCGCCGAGGGCGTGCTGGAGCGGGCCGTGACGACCGGCATCGGTGGGCCGCTGATGGCCCACCGGCACCGGTTGCTGCAGGCCTGGATCCTGATGGTGCGCGGCCAGACGGCCGCGGCGGCCGACCGCCTCGCCGCGGTGACCGCCGGCGACCGGCCGCTGGAGTCGCGTGACCTGCTCCTGGCCAGTGCGCTCCGACTCGGCATCGCCCGGCGCAACAGCGACGTCGCGGGGCTGCAACGCGGGTGGGGCCCGGCGCTGGAGGCCGTGGTCCGGCACCCGGTGGACCTGTTCACGCTGCTGCCGCTGGGCGAGCTGGCGGTCGCCGGCGCCCGGCTGGGCGACCTGGCCCGGTTGGAGCCCTACCTGCGGGAGGGGTGGCTGCTGCTGGACCGGCTCGGCGGCCCGGCGCTGTGGAGCGCGCCGCTGCACTGGACCGGGCTGCACGCCGCCATCCTCACCGAGGAGCCGGTGGTCGCCGACGCGCACGTCGCCGCCCTGCTCGCCGCCGCCGACCACAGCCGGTACGCCGCCGTGGCCGCCGGAGCCGCCACCGTCTGGGTCGAGGTGCTCCGCGGCGTCGTGGACCCGGTCCGGGTGGAGGCCGCCGCCCGTGGGCTGCACGACGCCGGGCTGTGCTGGGACGCCGCCCGCCTCGCCGGGCAGGCCGCGATCCGCACCTCGGACCGGCGTGCCATGACCACCCTCCTGGAGTGCGCCCGGGTGCTCCAGGCCCGGTCGCCCGCCCGCGCGGACGGCGCGGATGACGGCGCGGCGCCGGTGGCCGCCGGCCCCACCCGGTACCGGCTCAGCGACCGGGAGCACGAGGTGGCCGAACTGGTGCTGGCCGGCCTGACCTACCGGGAGATCGGCGACCGGCTCTTCATCTCGGCGAAGACGGTGGAGCACCACGTGGCACGGATGCGGTCCCGGCTCAACTGCGCCAACCGGGCGGAGCTGCTGGCCCTGCTGCGCACCGTCGTGGCGGACCGGTCGAGCGCCGGCCGGCAGCCGTGGCCGGAACGGGACCCGCGGTGAGCCGGCCGGCCGGGCCGCACCGGGCCGGTGACCGGCGGACCCGCCTGAAGCTCGGCGCGCTGGCCGCCGTGCTGCTGACCCTCTGGGCGTACGCGGCCGTGCTGACCGGCCGCGACGCCGCCGGCCTCGTGCGGGTCCGGGCCCTGGCGGACACCCTCGGCCAGCCCACCGACCTGCTGATCCTCGACCTTCAGCTCGAACGCCGGCTGACCGCCGAGACGATCGCGGGCGCCGGGCGGACGCGGGCCGCGCTCGCCGAGGCGCGGGACCGGACGGACGGCGCCGTCGCCCCGGTGCGCGCGTTCACCGAGGACCACGACCCGCGCCTGCTCACAGCAGGCGCGGTGCGGGACCGGGCCGCCGAGCTGGTCCGGCAGTTGACCGGGCTGCCCACCCTGCGGTCCGAGGTGGACGGCGGGCGACTCGACCGGCCCAGCGCGGTCGCCGCGTACGACCGGCTGGTCGACGCCGCCTTCGCGGTGTACGGCCCGGAGTGGGGCGGCCGCGAGGACGAACTGGCCGCCGAAACCCGGGCCGTCGTCGCGCTGGCCCGGGCCCGCGAGCTGCTCGCCCGCGAGGACACCCTGGTGACCTTCGCCCTGACCGGCGGCGGGATCGGCGACGACGACCGGCGCCGCCTGGCCGAGCTGGTGACCATTGCGCGGTACGCCCGGACGTCGGCCGCCGCCGCGCTGCCGGCCGGCGGACGGGACCAGCACCGGCGGTTGGTGGAGGGACCCCGGTTCGCCGGCCTGCTGAGGCTGGAGGACCGGCTGCTGCGGGCCGCGGACGCCGGTGGCACGACCGGGATCAGCACGCGGAGCTGGCGGGAGGCCGCCGACCCGGCCCTGAGCGGGCTGCGGGACCTGGTGACCACCACGGCCCGCGGCAGCGTCGAGCGGGCCGCGCCCGGCGCCGCACTGGTGGTCATCCGGACCGGCCTGGTGGTGGGGCTCGGCCTCATCGCCGTGCTCGTCGTGCTGGTCGGCTCGGCCCGCACCGTCCGCCGCCCGGCCGACGGGCCGGACCGCTCGGTAACCGTCCCCCCGGCGGGCACCCGGGGTGGCGCCGGTTCCGCACCGGGCACGGGCGAGCTGTTCCTGCGGCTGACGCGGCGCAACCAGGCCCTCCTGCGCGAGCAGCTCGACCTCCTCGGCGCGATGGAACGGCGGGACCGGACGGCGGAGGAGACGGCCGAGCTGTTCCGGCTCGACCACCTCGCCACCCGGATCCGGCGCAACGTGGAGAAGCTGGTGATCCTCGCCGGCGCGGCGCCGGCCCGCCGCTGGCGGCGGCCGGTGCCGCTGCTCGACGTGGTACGCGGGGCGGTCGCCGAGGTGCCGGACTACCACCGGGTCCTGGTCGCGCCGCACTGGCCGTGGACGCTCGCCGGTTCCGGCGTCACCGACGTCGTCCACCTGCTGGCCGAGCTGATCGAGAACGGGTTGGCCTGCTCCCCGGAGCACACCACCGTCCGGGTCGCCGGCGAGCCGGGGCCGCAGGGCTGCGCCGTGGTGATCCTCGACGACGGACCCGGCCTGGACGCCGCCGCGCTGGCCGAGGCGAACCGGATCCTGGGCGCTCCACCGCCGGACGGCCCGCCCGCCGGCCGCGCCGGGCTGCACGTCGCCGCCCTCCTCGCCGCCCGGTGCGGCGCCCGGGTGTCGCTGCGGCCCGGCCCGCGCGGCGGCACCGCAGCCGTGGTCCTGCTGCCGCCCGGTCTCGTCGCCGCGACCCCACCCTCCGGCCCGATGGCCGGCGGCGGTGCGGCCGGGCCGGCGCCGGCCCCGCCCCCGCCGGCCGCGACGGTCCCCGGCGGCGCGCTGCCCACCCGGATCCGCCGGTCCGGGGCGGCCCGGCCCGCACCCACCGACCCCGACACCCTCCGAGACAACGCTCCGCAACAGCGGGAGAGGACCTAGATGACGCATTCAGCGGTCGCCACCGACAGCCTGGCCGCCGCCCTGGACGGCCTGGTCGACCGGGTTCCGGGAGCCGAGGTCGCCGTGGTGCTCTCCCCCGACGGGTTGCTGCTCGGCCGGTCCCGGCACGTCGAGGACCAGCTCGCCGAGCAGGTCGCCAGCCTGGTCAGCGGGCTGTACGCGTTGGGACAGGCCGCCGGCCGGGTCTGCGTGGCCGGCGGGCTTCGGCAGGTCGTCGTGCAGATGGCACGCTCGTTCGTGTTCGTCGCCACCACCCGGGGCGGAGCGATCCTCACCGTCCGCATGGGCGGTGACGCCGACGTCGGCGACATGGCGTACGAGGTGGCGCTGTTCGCGGCGCAGGCCGAGCGGGCCCTGCCCGTCTACCTCGAACCGGCCCCGACGGTGACAGGCGGGATCAGCGGTGCACACCACTGGAGACGATGACGAGGCCTGGTACGACGCGGACGCCGGGCCGGTGGCCCGGCCGTACACGGTGACGCGCGGACGTCTCAGGTCCGACCACGGTCAGCTCGATCTGATCTCCCTCGTGGTGGCCCGGCGGACGGCCCCTGCCTCCGCACAGCTGTTTCCCGAGCAGGCCCGCATAATCGAGCGGTGCCACCGTCCACTGTCGGTGGCGGAGGTCGCCGCCGGACTGGAGCTGCCGTTGGGTACCGTCCGGGTGCTGCTCGGCGATCTGCTGGAGGCGGGCCTGATCGAGACGCACGAGCCACCGTCACTGTCCGGGGCGCCGTCCAGGAAACTGCTCGAGGCGCTGCTCGACGGCCTCCGCACGCTGTGACGGCGGAGACCGGCGGGCCCGGAGACCGCGGCCTCCGACCCGATGGACGACCTGAAGGGGGAAGGCCCAGTGCCGGCACCACCGTCCCCGCCACGGCGGACCCTGCCGCTCATCCTGTTGGACGGGCTCGTCGCCGCGGTCGGGGCCGTGCGTCGCGCCGTCGTCGGCCGGCGTGACGGCTCGCGGCTCGCGTTCGTGGCGATCGCCGCCTCGCTGGGGGTGCTGCTGGCGACGGCGTACTCGATCGTCGCGGTGCTGCGCACGCCGGAGCGGCTGAGCCCGGTGGCCGTCGGGCCGGCCGGCACCGTGCCGGCGACCGGCCCGGTGGCGACCGAGACACCGGAGGAGCGGCCCGAGTCGAGCGACGCCACCCCGCGGACGTCCACACCGCCGGTGACCATGGGGGCGCCCGGGGCCCCCGTCCCGCCGGCCGCGCGGTCGTCGACCGGTGCGCGGCCGGCGACCACCCCGTCGCCACCGCCACCCGTCCCGCTGGGGGCCGCCTTCGCGGTCGAGGACAACGCCCTGCTCAGCTACGGCGCCGCGGTGACGATCGACAACCCGGGAACGGCGCCGGCGCCGACCTGGACCCTGGTGGTCGTGCTGCCCCGCGAGTCGCTCCGGGTCACCTCGGTCACCGGGGCGCGGGCCAGCCGGGACGGCGCGACGTGGACGTTCGTGCCGGAGGGTGACACCGGCCGGGTGCCGGGCGGCGGCACGGTGCGCGTGACGTTCCGGGTGAACGGCGCGGCGACCAGCGCCACGCCCACGGCGTGCACCATCGACGGCGCCGCCTGCACGGGTCTGCGGGACTGACCGGCAGGTCGGCGCCTCAGTCGCGCGCGGCGGACGGGACCGCGCAGGCCGCGGTGCCGCCGGGCAGGCGGTGGCGGTTGCGGGCCACCCAGCGGTACGCCGGCCAGGCGGCGGCGCGGACCGGGGGGAACCGGAGACCGGCCCCGGCGGCCCGCCAGAGCGGGTTGCTGTCGCCGAGCAGCCGGGCGATGGCGTCCGGGCCCGCGGCGCGTACGCCGTCCGCGCCGACCCACTGCACCGCCTCGTCGCACTCGGCGACGGTCAGGCCGAGCGCGTCGAGGTCGGCGAACTGCCAGGGCAGCACCCGGGCGCGGGTCGGGATCCACCGTTCGATGATCCGCGCGCATTTGCTGCAGAACGCGCAGTCGCCGTCGTAGACGAAGGTCGACGTCTCCATGTCCCCATCCTGCACCCCGCCGCACCCACTCCGGTGGCCGGTGTCCGGCGGGTCACTTGCGCTTCGTTCGTACGCGTGTTCGAATGAAGCACATGCGCTGGGACAACCTCTCCGCTCCCCCGGACGAGGGGACTCCCGACGGGGCAGCGCCGGCGGCTCCACCCCTGCCGCTGGCGCTCCCCGGCGCGATCGCCCGCACCTTCGACACCCCCGGCTTCGCCGGCATGACCTTCTACGAGGTGCGGGCCAAGTCGATCATCAATCGGGTGCCGGGCCAGTCCCGCGTCCCGTTCGAGTGGACGATCAACCCCTACCGCGGTTGCTCCCACGCGTGTGTGTACTGCCTCGCGGGCGACACGCCGATCCTGATGGCCGACGGCCGCACCAGGCTGATCAGCGAGCTGGAGGTCGGCGACCGGATCTACGGCACCGAGCGGCGGGGCGCCTACCGGCACTACGTGGTCACCACCGTGCGTGCCAAGTGGTCGACGGTGAAGCGGGCCCACCGGGTGACGCTGGAGGACGGCACCACGCTGGTCGCCAGCGGCGACCACCGGTTCCTCACCGAGCGCGGCTGGAAACACGTGACCGGCAGCATGCGGGGTGGCGGCCGGCGGCCCTACCTGACCACCCACAACCGCCTGCTCGGCACGGGCGGGTTCGCCTCCGCCCCGAAGCGCTCGGCCGACTACCGGCGGGGCTACCTCTGCGCGCTGGTGCGCGACGCCGACCACCCGGGCAGCCGCTTCCGGCTGGCCACGGCCGACGAGGAGGCGCTGGAGCGCGCGGAGCGGTTCCTCGCCGACGCCGGGATCGGCGCGGAGCGGCTGGCCGGCCCGCCGGTCCGCGGCGCCCGCCGGTCGACGACCCCGATCCGCACCGCCCGCCCCGGCGACGCCGACGCGGTCGCCGGGCTGATCCGTCCCGACGACGAGCCGACCGACGACTGGTGGCTGGGCTTCCTGGCCGGCGCCTTTGACGCGGCCGGCAGTTGCCGGCGGGGCGTGTTCCGGATCACCGTGGGCGACGACGGGGGCCTGCGCCGGGCGGCCACCGCCCTGGACCGGTTCGGCTTCCGGTGGGTGCTCGACGACCCGGGCAACCTCAACCGGGCCCGCCAGCTCCGGCTGACCGGCGGCCTGCCGGAGCGGTTGCGCTTCTTCCACCTGACCGACCCGGCGGTCACCCGCAAGCGTTCGATCGAGGGCATGGCGCTCAAGTGCCGGGCCCGGCTGCGGGTGGCGAGCATCGAGGATCTCGGGCTGGAGCTCCCGCTGTGGGACATCACCACGGGCACCGGTGACTTCATCGCCAACGGGGTGGTCAGCCACAACTGCTTCGCCCGCAACACGCACACCTACCTCGACCTCGACGCCGGCGCGGACTTCGACCGGAAGGTGATCGTCAAGGTCAACGCCGGTGAGCTGGTACGCCGTGAGCTGGCCGCGCCGAAGTGGCGCGGCGCGCACATCGCCATGGGCACCAACGTGGACTGCTACCAGCGGGCCGAGGGGCGCTACGAGCTGATGCCGCAGATCCTCGCGGCGCTGCGCGACTTCGCCAACCCGTTCTCGATCCTGACCAAGGGCACCCTGCTGCTGCGGGACCTGCCGCTGCTGCGCCAGGCCGCCGAGGTGACCCGGGTCGGGTTGTCCTACTCGGTGGGTTTCGTGGACGAGGCGCTGTGGCGGGCCGTCGAGCCGGGCACGCCGAGCCCGCGTCGCCGCCTCGACGCCGTCCGCCGGCTCACCGACGCCGGCTTCTCGGTCGGGGTGCTCATGGCGCCGGTCCTGCCGGGCCTCAGCGACGACGACGAGTCGATCGACGCGACGGTCGCCGCGGTCGCCGCGTCCGGGGCCACCAGCGTCACCCCGCTGCCGCTGCACCTGCGCCCCGGCGCCCGCGAGTGGTACGCGCGCTGGCTGGCCCGTGAGTTCCCGCACCTGGTCCCCCGCTACCGGCAGCTCTACCAGGCCGGGGCGTACGCGCCGCAGGCCTACCAGCGGGAGGTGACCGCGCGGGTGCGGATGGCGGCCCGCCGGCACGGGCTGCACCGGGGCGAGGTCGGCGACAACCGGCAGCTGCCCGAGCCGCCCGCACCGGCGGCCGAGCAGCTGTCCCTGCTGTGACCGGGAGCGCGGCCGTCCGCCGCCGGCGGGGTTAGGCTCGGCGAATGCGTTCCGCCCAGCAGATCCTCGCCGACTCCGCCGTGATCGCCGTCGTGGGCGCGTCCCGCGACCCGGGCAAGGCCGCGCACCGCGTGCCGCTGGAGATGCAGCGGCACGGTTGGCGGATCATCCCGGTGAACCCGACCGTGGACGAGCTGTTCGGCGAGAAGGCGTACCCGTCGCTGGCCGACATCCCGCACCCGGTCGACCTGGTCGACGTGTTCCGCCCGGCCCGCGACGCCGTCGAGGTGGTGCGGCAGGCCGTGGCGATCGGCGCGCCGGCGGTCTGGTTGCAGCTCGGGATCTTCTCGGCCGAGGCGCGGCGGATCGCCGAGGAGGCGGGGATCGACTACGTCGAGGACCGCTGCCTCATCATCGAGCGGGCCGCCGGGGGCCTGTCGCGGCGCGGCTGACGTCGGCCCCGGCCGGAGGACGATCAGCCTCTGGGCCGAAGAGCAGGTCGAGCTGGGTGTCGAGGGCGGCCAGCGCGGTTTCCGGCGGGTAGTGCCCGCCGAGCAGGTAGATGCCGAGGCCCTCCATCACGGCGAGCAACCCGACCGCGGCCCGCTCCGGGTCCACCCCGGGGTGGGCTCCGGCCCGGATCTGGCCGGCGACGAACCCGAGCAGGGCGGCCGTCTCGTCGTGCAGCGCGGCGGCGACGGCGGGGCGTACGGCGGTGTAGGCCAGGAACGCGAGCGCGACCCGGCCGTCGGCGCGGCGCTCCTCGTCCAGCGGCAGCAGCTCGGCCAGCATGGTCCGCAGCAGGGCCCGGGGTGCCGGCGTCGCGCCGAGCGCCCCGATGGCGCGGGTCACCCGGCTCTCGTTGCGCTCCCGGACCACGGCGAGCGCGAAGGTCATCATCTCGTCCCGGGTGCGGAAGTAGTGCTGCACCATCCCGGCGCTGACCCCGGCCGCGGCGGCCACGTGCCGGAGGCTGACGGCCTCCAGACCCTGTTCGGCCGCGACCCGCATGAGCGCGTCCGCGATCAGCGCCCGGCGCTCCCGGTGGTCGACCCGCTTCGGCATCCCCCCATGCTTTCACAGTACGACTGCATTGACACGCCGCCCGCGAGCGTTTACGTTGCAACTGCAATGTAAACGGAAGGTGGCGGGGGATGGCACAGATCGACGTGGTCCGGCTGGCCCGCCGGGCGGTCGCGTACGAGTGGGGCATGTGGCGCAGCCTGGCCCGGTGGGTCCTGCGGCGGCCCCACCCGGTGGCGCCGGGCGGGGAGACGTTCGCCTACGTCGGCGTGGTGCAGCCGATCCTCGGCGTGTTCATCGCGCTGTCGGCCCTCGAGATCCCGGTCCTCGACCTGATCCTCCGGCACACCGTCGGCTGGCCGACGGTCCGGCAGGCGTTCATCGTGCTCGGCGTCTGGGGCGTGCTGTGGATGGTCGGCCTGCTCGCCAGCCTCCGGATCCACCCGCACGTCGTCGATGACACCGGCCTGCGGATCCGCAACGGCATCTCCCTCGACGTGCTGGTCCCGTGGGCCGCCGTCGACCGGGTGGAGGCGCGCTACCGGTCGCTGCCGTCCAGCCGCGGGGTGCAGTACGACCCGGAGGACCCGGCGGTGCTGAACCTTGGCGTCGGCAGCCAGACCGCGATCGACGTGGTGCTGCGGGAGCCGCTGTCGGTGCGCCTGCCGAAGGGACCGAGCGAGCCGGTCCGGGAGATCCGGCTGTACGCCGACGACCCGAAGGCCCTGGTCGCCCGGGCCCGCCGGCACCTGCCCGCCACGGGCACGACGGCGCCTCAATCCCCCGGTAGCTCCGGCTCCCGCCTGCCGCGTTAAAAAGGGTCCCTTTCTCTACGCCAGGCGTTAAGAAGGGGCCCCTCCTTAACGGCTCAGAGCTTGTACTCCTTCAGCAGGCCGCGGCTGATGATCGTCTTCTGGATCTCCGAGGTGCCCTCGCCGATCAGCAGGAAGGGCGCTTCCCGCATGAGCCGCTCGATCTCGTACTCCTTGGAGTAGCCGTAGCCGCCGTGGATGCGGAACGCCTCCTGGACGACCTCGGCGCAGTACTCCGAGGCGAGCAGCTTGGCCATCCCGGCCTCGACGTCGTTGCGCTGGCCGGCGTCCTTGAGCCGGGCCGCGTTGACCATGAGGGCGTGGGCGGCCTCGATCTTCGTGCCCATCTCGGCGAGCTTGAACGCGACGGCCTGGTGCTTGGCCAGGGGCTGGCCGAAGGTGCGGCGCTGCTGGGCGTACGCGACGGCCAGCTCGAAGGCGCGGATGGAGATGCCGCAGGCGCGGGCCGCCACGTTGACCCGGCCGACCTCGATGCCGTCCATCATCTGGTAGAAGCCGCGGCCGACCTTCTCCTCGCCGCCGAGCACCGCCGAGGCGGGGACGGTGACGCCGTCGAGCACCATCTCGGTGGTCTCGACGCCCTTGTAACCCATCTTGTCGATCTTGCCGGGGATGGTCAGCCCGGGGGCGGTCTCGCCGAAGCCGGGCTCCTTCTCCAGCAGGAAGGTGCTCATGTTGCCGTAGACCGAGTCGGCCCCGGTGTCGGTCTTGACCAGGGTGGCGACCACCGAGGAGTACGCGCCGTTGGTCAGCCACATCTTCTGGCCGTTGAGCACGTAGTTGTCGCCGTCGCGGACCGCCTTCGACTTGATCGCCGAGACGTCGGAGCCGCACTCGGGCTCAGACATCGAGAAGGCGCCGCGCACCTCGCCGGTGGCCATCCGGGGCAGCAGCCGGGCCTTCTGGTCGGCCGAACCGTGCTGGGAGATCAGGTACGCCACGATGAAGTGGGTGTTGACGATGCCGGAGATGGACATCCAGCCCCGGGACAGCTCCTCGACCACGAGGGCGTAGGTCAGCAGGGACTCGCCGAGACCCCCGTACTCCTCGTCGATGGTCAGGCCGAACAGCCCCATCTCGCGCATCCCGTCGAGGATGTCGGTGGGGTACTCGTCGGCGTGCTCCAGCCGCTGGGCGTGCGGGATGATCTCCTTGTCGGCGAACTCCCGGACGGTTTCCAGGATCGACCGCTGCACGTCGGTCAGGCCGGGCGTCTGGGCGAGTCGGGCCATCTCAGCCTCCGGGGGATCGGCGCATTACTCGTGGGTAACTGAACGCTGGGTCAGTATCGGCCCCGGGACCGGCGGAGCCAAGGTGACCAGTCCACACAACCGCTGTGAAAAGGTTCACCGCTGCGGGTAGCGTCCGCAAGAGAGAAGGCCGTCGACCTGCGACGAAGGGCGAGGAGGGACGTGAGCCAACCACCTGGTGAGCCCGACCAGCCACCGTCGCCGTACGAGCCGCCGGCCTACGGCCAGCCGTACGGGGACCCGCAGCAGCAGCCGCACTGGGGGCATCAGCCACCCGGGGGTGGCCAGCCGCCCTATGCCCCGCAACCCCCGTACGGCCAGTACGGGCCACCCGGCCCCGGCCCGCAGCCGCGCGGCGGCGGGCCGAACGTGCTCGCCATCCTGTCGCTGGTCTTTGCCTTCGTCTTCGCCCCGGCCGGCATCGTCTGCGGCCACCTGGCCAAGCGGCAGATCCGGCGGACCGGCGAGGAGGGCGACCAGCTCGCCACCTGGGGGCTGATCCTCAGCTACATCTTCACCGCGATCGGCCTGCTGGTCTGCTGCGGCTGGATCGGCCTGGCCATCTGGGCCAACTCGGACAACGGCAACACCTACTGACCCTCAGCACCCGCTGACGGTCAGCGGAACTCGGCCTCCCGGACGCTGTTGCCGCCGTCGACCACCAGCATCTGCCCGGTGATGTAGGAGGCGGCCGGCGAGCAGAGGAAGGCGATGGCCGCCGCCACCTCGTCCGGCGTGCCGGGACGCCCGACCGGGGTGCCGAGGCCCTGCTTGATCTCGACCATGGTGGACGCCGCGGTGTGGATGATGCCCGGCGCCACCGCGTTCACGGTCACCCCGTCGGCGATCATCTCCATGGCCAGCGCCCGGGTCAGCCCGACCACGCCGGCCTTCGCCGCCGCGTAGGCGGCCTCGGTGGGCAGCGCGTTGACCGGCCCGGCGGTGGCCGCCAGGTTGACGATCCGCCCCCAGCCCCGCTCGGCCATCCCGCTGATGAACGCGCGGCTGCACAGGAACGCCGTGGTCAGGTTGCGGTCGATCTCGCCGCGCCACTCGTCGTAGGTCAGCTGGGCCACCGGCCGCAGCACCTCCGGGCTGGCCCGGCTGGCCAGGCCGGCGTTGTTGACCAGCACCTCGACGTCGCCGAGCTGCTCGGCCACCGCGTCGGCGAGCGCGCCCACCTCGGACTCGTCGGTGAGGTCCGCGACGAAGCCGGTGACACCCAGCTCGCCGGCCCGGTCGTGGATCCGTCGGGTGGTGGAGACGATCGCCACCCGCGCGCCCAGGTCGGCGAGGCGGCGCGCCGTCGCGTACCCGATGCCGTCCGGACTGCCCGCGCCGGTGACCAGCGCGACGCGGCCGTCCAGGCGCATGGTGGCCGGTTCCTCCAGCGGTGCCGGCTGGTCCTGGTCGGCGGAGCCCGCCGGGGCGCCGCCGCGGGGCCGGCGCACCAGGCCCGGCCGGCTGACGTCCCGTCGAGACCGACCACCGCGCGCGTCAAGTGCCATGCCGCGATCCTGCCCGCTGTGGACGTTCCGGGCAACGCGGCACCCGGAAAGGGGTCCCTGCGACTTGCCCGCCGGTGGCTACCCTGACCGCACCACGTCCATGGAGATGATCTGATGACCTATTCCCCACCGCCCGGTGGCTGGCACGACCCGTCGGCGGCCGGGCCACAGTCGAGCCCGCCGGTCGACCCGACACTGCCGATGGCCGGCAACCCCATCCCGACCCAGCCGACCTCGGCGGACCCGTACGCGCCCGCCGACCCGTACGCCGGCATGAAGTCCGGTGACCCGTACGCCGCGCCCGGCTACCCGCCGCCCGGCAACCCGTACGCCGCGCCCGGCTACCCGCCGCCCGGCGACCCGTACGCGGCGGCCGGTTACCCGCCGCCGGCCTACCCCGGCTACGCGCCCCCGTCCAGCAAGACGAACACCCTGGCCATCGTGGCGCTGGTGCTCTCGCTGGTCGGCTTCACCTCCTGCATCACCGCCCCGGTCGGCGCCATCATGGGCCACGTGGCCCGGAAGCAGATCCGGCAGACCGGCGAGCAGGGCGAGGGCATGGCGAAGGCCGCCATCATCGTGGGCTGGATCCTCACCGCCCTGCTGGTGCTGCTGATCATCTTCTACGTCGTAATGATCATCATCGCCATCAACTCGGACAACTCCGGCAGCTACTGACGCGGACGGGCCGCCCCGGTCGTCCGGGGCGGCCCGTCGCGGTCAACGGCTCGCGGTCACTCGACGGGCGGGGTGAACGACGAGGTGCGGCTCATCCCGGCGGCCCGGCCCTTGGCGGCGACGACCAGCGCCATCTTGCGGGACGCCTCGTCGATCATCTCGTCGCCGAGCATCACGGCGCCGAGCTTCCCGCCCGCCTCCGAGGTGTACCAGTCGTACGCGTCGAGGATCAGCTCGGCGTGGTCGTAGTCGGCCTGGGCCGGGGAGTAGACCTCGTTGGCCGCGTCGATCTGGCCCGGGTGCAGCACCCACTTGCCGTCGAAGCCCAGCGCGGCCGAGCGCTTCGCCACCTCGCGGAACGCGTCCACGTCCCGGATCTGCAGGAACGGGCCGTCGATGGCCTGCTTGTCGTGCATCCGGGCCGCCATCAGGATCCGCATGAGGATGTAGTGGTAGGGGTCGCCCGGGTAGTCCGGGATCAGCGCGCCGACCACCAGCGACTTCATGTTGATCGAGGCCATGAAGTCGGCCGGACCGAAGATGATCGTCTCGACCCGGGGCGAGGCGGCCGCGATCGCGTCGACGTTGACCAGGCCGGCGGCGTTCTCGATCTGCGCCTCGATGCCGATCCGGCCGACCTCCAGGCCGAGCGTCTTCTCGATCTGGGTGAGCAGCAGGTCCAGCCAGTGCACCTGCTCGGCGTTCTGCACCTTCGGCAGCATGATGCAGTCCAGGTTGGCCCCGGCGCCCTCGACCACCTCGATGACGTCCCGGTAGGTCCACGGCGTGGTCAGGTCGTTCACCCGCACCACCCGGGTCTTGCCGGCCCAGTCGCCCTCGTTCAGCGCGGCGACGATGTTCTTGCGGGCGTCCGGCTTGGCCAGCGGGGCGACCGCGTCCTCCAGGTCGAGGAAGACCTGGTCGGCGGGGAGACCCTGGGCCTTGCCGAGCATCTTGACGCTGGAACCGGGTACCGCGAGGCAGGACCGGCGGGGGCGACCGACTGCGGCCATGGATGCGCTCCTTCCAGCGTCCGCGGGCACGCCGACGCCACCAGGTGAAAGACGAGGAACTTAACGATCCCAAAGGGCGTTGTGACGCCACGGTAACCTCGTGCCGTGACCGGGGTGAATGGACCTGTGGAAGATCTCACTGAGCGCCGGACCGTCGTGGTGACCGGCGCCAGCTCGGGCATCGGCCTCGCCGCCGCGGTCGACCTGGCGCGACGCGGCGACCGCGTGGTACTGGTCGGCCGGGATCCGGCCCGGCTGCGCGCCGCCGGGGAACGGCTCCGCGAGTGCTGCGGCGAGCAACCCGAGCTGTTCCGCGCCGACTTCGCCGTGCTGGACGACGTACGCGGGCTCGCCGAGCGGCTGCGCGCCGCGTACGACCGGATCGACGTGCTGGCCAACAACGCCGGGGCGATCGTGCTCCAGCCGGTCACCACGGTCGACGGCTTCGAGCTGAGCATGCAGGCCAACCACCTGGCGCCGTTCCTGCTCAGCAACCTGTTGCGGGACCGGGTCGGCCGGATGGTGGTGACCGCCTCGGGCGCGCACCGCAGCGGTGTGCTCGACCCCGACGACCTCAACGCCGCGCTGCGCCGCTACCGGCCCATGCGCGCGTACGGGACCAGCAAGCAGGCGAACATCCTGTTCGCCGCCGAGGTGGCCCGGCGCTGGCCGGAGATGCCGGCGCACTCGTTCCACCCGGGCGTCGTGCGGACCCGGTTCGGCAACGAGAGCCGGCTGGTCGCCCTCGGCATGCGGCTGCTGCCGTTCCGCAGCCCGGAGCGGGGCGCGGAGACCCTGGTCTGGCTGGCCAACCAGGACCCGGCCCGGCTGGTCGACGGTGGCTACTACGCCGACCGCCGGCTCCGCCGGCCACTGCCCAAGGCGGCCGACCCGGCCCTTGCCGCCCGGCTCTGGACGGCCAGCGCCACGGCCGTCGGCATCGATGCCTGAGCCGTTTCCAGTTCTCCATGCCCGCCCGGCCGCTGCCATACTCCGCGGCATGACCGAGCACGAGGGAGCGACCCTGCACGTCGGGGGCGCGGACGCCGAGCTGGCCGCCCGGATCGACCGGGAGCTGACCGCCTTCAACAACGCCGCCACCGGCGCCACCGACGAGGCCGACCTGACGGTGCGCGTGGCCGACCCCGACGGCGAGCTGGTGGCCGGGCTGACCGGCTGGACCTGGGGTGGCCGGGCCGGGATCAACACCGTCTGGGTGCGGGCGGACCGCCGCCGCGACGGCTGGGGCGGCCGGCTGCTGCGCGCCGCCGAGGAGGAGGCCCGGCGGCGCGGCTGCACCGAGATCTCGGTGGCCTCGTTCTCCTTCCAGGCGCCGGGCTTCTACCGCCGGCACGGCTACACCGACACCGGCATCCGGGACGGCATCCCGGGCGGTCACGTCGACCACCAGTTCTGGAAGCCGCTCGTCGACGATCCGGCGGGGGTGCTCCGGGTGGTCGCCCTGGTCGACCTGAGCGCCGACCCCGACGCCGGCCGGGAGTACGAGGACGCCGTGCTCGCTCTGCTCACGCGGCACGGCGGGCGGCTGGAGCGGCGGCTGCGTACCGGGGACGGGACGACCGAGGTGCACGTGATCCGGTTCGCCGCGCGGGCCGGCTACGACGCGTTCCTGGTGGACCCGGAGCGGGTGGCGCTGCGGGCCGCGCTGGGCGACGCCGCCCCCACCACCCAGGTCCTCGACGTCCACGACGTCTGAGGCTCATTCGGCCGGGTGGACCGGGACGCTGGTGACCACCACGCCGGGCAGCGCGCGCAGGGCGGCGCGGAGCCGCTGCTCGGTGCGGCTGTGCAGCGGGCGGTGCCAGCGGCGGCGGAGCACCACCTCCGGCACGATCACGGTCAGCGTCAACTCGGGCCGGGTGGTGTGCAGCGCCTCCAGATAGTGCGCGAGCGGCCCGATCACCGCCCGGTACGGCGACACGATCGTCTCCAGCCGCAGGTGGTCGCCCCAGGCCCGCCACTGCTCCCGGAACCGGTCCGCCTCGCTCTCCTCGGGGGCGATGTGCACGGCCAGCGTCGGCTGGCCCAGCGACGCCGCGTACGCCAGGGCGCGCAGCGACGCCCGGTTCAGCCGGGCCACCGGCACGACGACCAGGTGGCGTACCTCCTGGGGCAGTTCCTCGCCCTCGGCGGACCCGGCGGGTCCGGGCGGCGCGGTCGCGGGCGGGTGCAGCGCCAGCGCCCGGTTCAGCGTGGCGTAGTGGCGGTGGATCCGCAGGAACAGCAGGACCAGCAGCGGCACCGCGACCACGACCACCCAGGCGCCCTCGGTGAACTTGGACACGGCGGCGGTCAGCAGCACCAGCCCGGAGAGGGTGGCGCCGACCGCGTTGACCGCGAGGCGCCGGCGCCAGCCCCGCCCCCGGTGGCGCCGCCAGTGCACCACCATGCCGGCCTGGGACAGGGTGAAGGCGAGGAAGACGCCGACGGCGTAGAGCGGGATGAGCGACTGGGTGTGCCCGCCGAACGCGACGAAGACCACCCCCGCCCCGACCGCCAGGGCGGCCATCCCGTTGCTGAACGCCAACCGGTCGCCCATGTGCAGGAACCGGCGCGGCGCGTGGCCGGCCCGGGCCATGAAGAACAGCAGCCGGGGAAAGCCGTTGAACGCGGTGTTCGCGGCCAGGAGCAGGATCAGCGTGGTCGCCACCTGGAGCAGCGGGTACCAGGGTCCGGTCGGGAAGGTGACCCGGCCCAGCTGGGAGAGCATCGTCTCGCCGGGCACCGGGGCCAGGCCCTCCAGCCGGATCAGCCCGGTCAGCCCGGCGAAGAGCAGCACCAGCAGGAACACCATCCAGCCGAGCGTCGCCCGGGCGTTGCGCCACTCCGGCGGCCGGAACGCCGGCACGGCGTTCGACACCGCCTCGATGCCGGTCATCGACACCGCCCCGGAGGAGAACGCGCGGAGCACCAGGAGCAGGCCCAGCCCCTCGGCGGCCGGCAGTTCCGGCGGCGGCACCGGCGCGAAGCCCCGGCCCGCCGCCCGCGCGTAGCCGACCACCAGCAACGCCAGCACGGCCACCACGAAGGCGTACGTGGGCAGCACGAAGATGTTCCCGGCGGTGCGTACGCCGCGCAGGTTGGCCGCCAGCAGCACGGCGATCACCAGCACCCCGAGCGGCACCGTGGCCGCGGCGAACCCGGGCAGCGCCGAGGTCACCGCGTTCACGCCGGCCGCCACCGACACCGACACGGTGAGCACGTAGTCGACCATCAGCCCGGCCGCCGCCGCGAGTCCCGCGAGGCTGCCGAGGTTGTCGCCCGCCACCACGTACGAGCCGGCGCCGTGCGGGTACGCCTGGATCGTCTGCCGGTACGACGCGCCGACCGCGACCATCAGCACCACCAGCACGGCGGCCAGGGGCAGCGAGACCCCCAGCGCCCCGGTGCCGGCCAGCACCAGCACGGTGAGCATCGCCTCCGGCCCGTACGCCACCGAGCTGAGCAGGTCGGAGGAGAGGACGGGCAGGGCGATCACCTTGCGCATCCGCTCGTAGAGCACGGCGGCGCTGGACAGCGGCGGCCCGAACAGGGCCCGGCGCAGCCGGGTCGACGCCCGGCCGAGCCGCGAGCCCGGCAGGTTGGCCCGCTCGGTGGCGACCAGCTCGTCCGGCTTCTCCACGGTGAACATCTCGAACGGCGCCAGCCGGCCGAACCGGGTCGGGACCGGCCGGCGGTCGCTGCGGACCAGGGTCGGGTCGGCGGGCAGGTCACCGTCGCGCGGCGCGCGCCACCGCTCCCCGATCCGGCCGAGCGCCACCCGCTCGGGCGGGCTGAGCGGCGGGAACTCGGCGGAGGGCGTGACGAGGCTCCCGTGCTCGACGTCGTCGTGCCGTTCGCGTCCCGCCTCCACGTTCCGCACTCTGCTGGACGAGCCGGCCACGCGAGGCGGAATGGCCACGATCGGCGGCCGGGACGACCGCCTCAGTCGGCCAGCGGGGCGGGGTCGGCGGGCACCGCGACCGGCACGGCGCGGCGGCCGGCCCGGGCCCCGCCGAGGATGACCACGGCCACGCCGGCCAGCAGCAGGGCCAGCCCCGGCAGGGCGAGCGGGCGGGGCAGCTGGCCCAGCCAGACCCCGGCGATCAGCGCCGCGCCCGGCGCCTCCAGCAGGATCAGCACGCTGATCGTGGTGGCGGAGACCCGGTGCAGGGCGTAGTTGAACATCGAGTGGCCGAGGAGTTGGGCGCCAGCCACCAGGCCGAGGATCGCCAGCCAGGTGCCGCCGTCGTAGCCGTGCAGGCGCACCCCGCCGACCAGGCAGACCACGAGCAGGATCGCCGCGCAGACCCCGTAGCAGATGGTGGTGTAGGTGGTGGTGCTGATGCTGGCCCGGGCCCGCTCGCCGAAGGCGGTGTAGACGGCGGCGAACATGCCGCCCGCGACGGCCAGCAGGTCGCCGGCGAAGGCCCGGCCGGAGACACCGAAGTCGGCCCCGGTGGCCAGCACCGCGCCGAGCACGGCGACTGCGATGCCGGCCCAGACCGCCGCGGGCAGCCGCCGCCCCTGCCAGCGGGCGATCAGTCCCTGCCAGACCGGCTGGGTGGCGCCCAGCGCGGTGGCCGCGGCCACGGAGGTGAGCTGCGCGCTCGGCATCCAGGTGGCGAAGTGTGCGGCCAGCGCCACCCCGGAGAGTACGCAGTAGAGCCCCTCCCGCCGGCCCGCGCCGGCGGTCAGCGCCCGGAACTCGGCCCGCCGCCGGGTCACCGAGACCGGGCCGAGCACGGCCAGCGACAGCACGTTGCGCCAGAAGGCGATGGCGAGGGCCGGCGCGGCGGCGAACGCGACCAGCGGCGCGGAGGACGAGACGGCGGTGACGGCCAGCGCGAGCGCGCCGACGGTCAGCGCGTCGAGCGGCGGGCGGTGCGGAGCGTGGGACACGGAGAGCAATACTCACACGCCGCCCGGCACCACGGACGGTCAGCACTCCGTTACGATCATGCCCGTCCCGGCGATCCCCCTCGACGTCCGGAGCCGTTCCCCATGCCCAGATACCAGGCGGTGCTGTTCGACTTCTTCGGCACGCTGACCTGCTGCGTCCAGCGCGGGTCCGCCCACCGAACCATCGCCGAGCTGCTCGGCTGCTCGGCCGACACCCTCGTCGAGGTCCTCGACCGCAGCTACTACCAGCGCGCCAGCGGCCGGTTCGGCAACGCCGAGGCGACCCTGCGCTGGGTCTGCGGGCAGGCCGGCGTGGATCCCTCCGACGAGGCGGTACGCGCCGCCGTCGCCTCCCGGCACCGGGCCGTGCGCGCCGACACCCGGCTCCGCGCCGAGGCGGTGCCGGTGCTGGCCGAGCTGCGCGGGCGGGGCGTCCGCACCGGCCTGATCAGCGACTGCACGCACGAGCTGCCGGCGTTCCTGCCCCAGCTGGCGGTCGCCCCGCTGCTCGACGTGCGGGTCTTCTCGGTGCAGGTCGGGCGCTGCAAACCCGACGCGGCGCTCTACCTGGACGCCTGCCACCGGCTCGACCTCGCACCGACCGACTGTCTCTACGTGGGCGACGGCGGCAGCCAGGAACTCACCGGCGCCGAGCGGGCCGGCCTGACCGCCGTCCGGCTGGCCGCTCCGGACCTGAGCGGCCACATGGTGTTCAACGCCGACCACGGCTGGGACGGCCGGGTGCTGACCTCGCTCACCGAGGTGCTCGACCTGCTCGACCCGATCACCGTCGGCTGACGGAGGCGGCTCAGCGCCGGCGGACCTTGTGCAGCCGGAATGGCTTGCGGGTGGCCCGCACCGCCGTGGTCTCCCGGGGCTGCTCGGCGAGCGAGTCGGCCGGCAGGTCCGCCCCGGCCACGGCGGTGCCCGCCGGGCTCAGCCGGTTCACCGCACAGCCCTCGGCCGCCCAGCGGGCCACCAGGTCGGCGGAGGGGCCCGGCGCGTTCAGCCGCTTGGCGGCGACCAGGGGCGCGGCGGTCTCCCACTCCTCGCTGCCCGGCCGCAGCCGGGTCACCCGGGCCGGCCAGGTCACGATCCGGCCGCCGTGGTCACCGCGCAGGGTCACCTCGGCCGCGTCCGCGTCGGCCAGCCCGGGGGCGGACTGCTCGCCCGGGCCGCTCACGACCAGCAGCGCGCCGTCGAGCGGAAGGCACCAGAGGCCGTACGCCGGGCCGCCGCCGACGCTGACCCAGCAGACCGCTGCCTTCTTCACGGCCTCGTCCACCAGCGGTATGACGGTCCGCTCGACCTCGTCGCTCACTCCGGCATCCTCCCGCATCCGGCCCGGCTCAGCCCACGAAGGGCGGGACGGCGATCTCGCCGCGGGCGACCGGCATGACGTGGCCGGCGACCGTCGCGCCCACCGCCACCCCGCCGGCCGCGGTCACCGTGCAGGCCAGCGCGGACGGCCGGTTGATCTCGATGCCCTGGCGGACCGCGTACTCGGAGCGACCCTCGCCGGGCAGCAGCCCGCTGGCCACCAGCCAGACGCCCAGACCCAGGGCGGCCGAGCCGGTCGCCGGGTCCTCCGGCACGCCGAGACCCGGCACGAAGACGCGGGCGTGCGCGGTTTGCGAGTCGGCGTCCCAGGAGAAGACGCTGACGTGCTCCACGCCAATGCGCTCCGCCGCCGCCGCGTTCACCCTGGCGCGGGCCACCGCGTCCGGGCGTACCGGAAGGTAGGGGAATTCGAGCCCGCAGCCGGCGACCCGGGGCGCCGGGCCGGCGTGGTCGGCGGCGGTGAGGCCGGCCATCTCCAGCAGCGGCTCCGGGTCGAGTTCGGGCCCGAGGGTCGGTGCGCCCCCGGTGAGGGTGGCGCCGGTGGGGGTGACCTCGATGGGCAGCACCCCGGCGCCGCACTCCTGGGTGATCCTGCCCACATCGAACATGCCGCGGCGGCTCGCGGTCACCGCGGCGCCCACGCTGGGGTGACCGGCGAACGGCAGCTCCTCGGCCGGGGTGAAGATCCGCGCCCGGTATGTCGCACCGACCTGCGTGGGCGGCAGCACGAACACCGTCTCCGACAGGTTGAACTCCAGCGCGAGCGCCTGCATCTGCTCGGTGGCGAGCCCTTCCGCGCCGAACACCACGGCCAGCGGGTTGCCGGCGAACGGGCGATCGGTGAAGACGTCCACGATCTCGTAGGCCAAGGTCGACATGTTGATAAACACTAGGCCCTTAGGCTGGTGCCCGTGAGCACGCCGAACCGGGTCTACATCGCTCGACTCGCCGGAGTCGCCGTCTTCGACCCGAACGGCGACCAGGTGGGTCGGATCCGGGACGCCGTCGCCCGGATGCGGCCGACCCAGCGCCCGCCCGAGGTGGTGGGGCTGGTCGCCGAGATGCCGATGCGGCGGCGCATCTTCCTCTCCATCAACCGGATCACCTCCATCGACGCGGACGCCGTGGTGCTCGGCAGCGGCACCCTCAACCTGCGCCGGTTCGAGAAGCGCCCGAACGAGCTGCTCGTGCTCCAGGAGCTGCTGGACCGGCGGGTCCAGCTGGACACCGGGCAGGCCGGCTCGGTGGTCGACGTGGCCATGGAGTGCAGCCGCGGCGGCGAGTGGGCGCTCACCCGGGTCGCCGTCCGCGAGCAGACCAGCCGACTCGCCCGCCGCGGCCACCTGCACCAGGTGGAGTGGGACCGGGTGCGCGGTCTCGGCACCCTCGGCGAGAACCGGGGCACGGCCAACCTGCTCGCCGTGCTGGAGGACATGCGCCCGGCCGACCTGGCCAACGCCCTCCAGGACCTGCCCGACGCCCGGCGCAACGAGGTCGCCGCCGCGCTGGACGACGAGCGCCTCGCCGACGTGCTCGGGGAACTGCCCGAGCACGACCAGGTGGAGATCCTGGCCGCGCTGGACCGGGAACGCGCCGCGGACGTGCTGGAGGAGATGGACCCGGACGACGCTGCCGACCTGCTCAACGAGCTGCCCCCGCCGGAGCAGGACGTGCTGCTCGACCTCATGGAGCCGGACGAGGCCACGCCGGTCCGCCAGCTCCTGCGCTACGCCTCCGGCACGGCCGGCAGCGTGATGACCTCCGAGCCGGTGATCCTGCCGCCGGACGCCACGGTGGCCGAGGCGCTGGCCCGGATCCGCGAGCCGCAGCTCTCCCCCGCCGTGGCCGCGCAGGTCTTCGTGACCCGCGCCCCGCTCACCACGCCCACCGGGCGCTACCTGGGCATGGTCCACTTCCAGGCGCTGCTCCGGGAGCCACCGGCCGACCTGCTCGGCGGGGTCGTCGTCAACGACATCGACCCGCTGCGGCCGACCACCCCGCTGCCCGAGATCACCCGCCGGATGGCCACGTACGACCTGGTCGCCATGCCGGTCGTGGACCGGACCATGCGGCTGGTCGGCGCGGTGACCGTCGACGACGTGCTGGACCACTCGCTGCCGCGGGACTGGCGGGACCGGGACGCCATGTCGGCCGCGCCCGCCACCGACGAGCCGCCCCAGGACGGCGGCAATGGCTGACCAGCGACGAGAGCGGCTGGACCAGCCCCGGTCGCCCCGGGGCCTGCAGCTGCCCCGGATCGACGCGGAGACCTTCGGCCGCTGGTCGGAGGGGATCGCGCGGGGCATGGGCACCGCGAACTTCATCGTCTACATGACGCTGGTGATCGCCGCCTGGTTCGCGTGGAACACCCTGGCCCCGGAGAACCTGCGCTTCGACCCGTACACCTTCACCTTCCTGACCCTGGTGCTCTCCCTCCAGGCCTCGTACGCGGCCCCGCTGATCCTGCTCGCGCAGAACCGGCAGGCCGACCGGGACCGGATCGCGCTGGAGGAGGACCGGCGGCGGGCCACCATGCAGAAGGCCGACACGGAATACCTGGCCCGGGAGATCGCCGCGCTGCGCATCGCCCTGGGCGAGGTGGCGACCCGGGACTTCCTCCGCTCGGAGCTGACCCGGCTGGCCGAGGAACTGGACGAGGCGGCCGAGCGGCGGCGGAAGCTGGAGCGCCGGCAGCACGAGCGGGAGGCCCGGCGGCAGGCGGGCGGGGAGCCGCTCGACGAGCCCCGCGACGACCTCGACGGCGACTTCGCCCGCGACGGGCGTTTCGAGGGCTGAGCCCGGAACGTATTGAACGCCGCGCGCCTCAAGGGGCCAGGCGAGCGGCGTTCGGTGCGATCGTCCCACTTCGCGGCACGGCCCGTCCACCCCTCGGGCGGCCATCGATTCGCTCACACCGCCCCCCGCCAACGGCGGACGCCGATGACCACCGACGTAGCATTGCGGACATGTCAGCACCCGTCAGCACCGTCTCCGACGCGATCCAGGCCGCCCTGGCCACCGTCAACGACCCGGAGATCCGTCGGCCGATCACCGAGCTGGGCATGGTCCGTTCCGCCGAGATCGGCGACGACGGCGTGGTCCGGGTCGAGCTGCTGCTCACCGTGGCCGGCTGCCCGCTGAAGGACAAGCTGCGTACCGACATCACGGCCGCCGTCGGGGCGGTGCCCGGCGTGGCCGGCGTCCAGATCGAGTTCGGCGTGATGAGCCCGGAGCAGCGCCAGGAGCTCCAGTCGAAGCTGCGCGGCGGCACGGCCACCGCCGAGCCGGTCATCCCGTTCGCCCAGCCCGGCTCCCGCACCCGCGTCTACGCGGTCGCCAGCGGCAAGGGCGGCGTCGGCAAGTCCAGCGTCACGGTCAACCTGGCCGCCGCGCTGGCCGCCCGCGGCCTCTCGGTCGGCGTGGTGGACGCCGACATCTACGGGCACTCGGTGCCCCGGATGCTCGGTGCCGACGGCGCGCCCACCCGGGTCGAGGACATGATCATGCCGCCGCAGGCGCACGGCGTGAAGGTCATCTCGATCGGCATGTTCACCCCGGGCAACGCGGCCGTCGTCTGGCGCGGCCCGATGCTGCACCGGGCGCTGCAGCAGTTCCTCGCCGACGTCTACTGGGGTGACCTGGACGTCCTCCTGCTCGACCTGCCCCCGGGCACCGGCGACATCGCGATCTCGGTGGCCCAGCTCCTGCCGAACGCCGAGATCCTGGTCGTTACCACCCCGCAGGCGGCCGCCGCCGAGGTGGCCGAGCGGGCCGGCGCCATCGCGCTGCAGACCCACCAGCGGGTGGTCGGCGTGATCGAGAACATGTCCTGGCTGGAGCTGCCGGACGGCTCCCGGATGGAGGTCTTCGGGGCCGGTGGCGGCGCGGCCGTCGCCGAGTCGCTGACCCGGACCATCGGCGCGCAGGTGCCGGTGCTGGGGCAGATCCCGATGGACACCCGGGTGCGCGAGGGCGGCGACGCCGGCAACCCGATCGTGCTGGCCCAGCCGGACGCCCCGGCCGCCCGGGCGCTCGTCGAGGTCGCCGACCGCCTCGCGGTGCGGCGCGAGTCGCTGCTCGGCAAGCCCCTGGGTCTCAAGCCCGCCGGTCGCTGACCCCGGACAGCTGTCCACCGACCCTCCCCGGTTGCGGCCGGCGGAGGGTCGGTCCCGTTACGGGGTGGTGCGCGGGGTCAGGTGGCGTCGTCGTAGGAGGGGCGCTGCGCGGGCGCCGGGGCGCCGCCGGTGGCGGTGGCCGGGCGGGAGCCGTTGCCGTTGCCGTTGGTGCGCAGGTCGGCCGCCTTGGCGACGTCCTTCAGGTTGTCGTGCACGCCGGTGACGTCCGAGCGGAGGTTGTCGTACATGCTCTGCAGCGGCTTGCGGAGGGCCTGCTCGTCCTCCTCGCTGAGCAGGTGCTTCCGGATGAACGCCTTCGGGTGCAGGTCCTCCAGCTGGATGTCCGTGCCCAGCTCGCGGCTCAGGTCACCGGTGGCGTTCCGCGCCATGTTGCGCAGGTTGCGGACCATCCGGAGGCCGTCGTTGATCACCGTGGGCAGCCGGTCCCCGAAGATCAACAGTGCCAGGAGCAGCAGGGCGCCGATCTCCCACCAGTTCAGGTTCTCGAACACTCGGCCTCCTCGTGGCGTGTCAAGGCAAGACTACGCACGTCAGGTGGCCGGCCGGGAGGGGGTGAGGGGACCTCACTTGGCGTCTGCGGCGAGTGTCACCGACGCGTTCTGCCGGTTGGACCCGCGCCGGTACTCCACCGTCACCACCGAACCGGGTGCGTACTTGCGGACCAGCGCCACCAGGTCGGTCGGATCGTTCATCGGGTGCCGGTCGAGCCGGAGCACCACGTCACCGGTACGCAGCCCGGCGGCCGCCGCCGGCCCGGCCGGCTCGACGTTGTTGAGGCGTACGCCGCCGCCGCTCACGCCGGTGCCGCCGACCTGGGCGCCGATCACCGTACGGCGGGCCTTCCCGGTGCCGATGATGTCCTCGGTGACCCGCTTCGCCTGGTTGATCGGGATGGCGAAGGCGAGCCCGATGTTGCCGGCCTCCTGCCCGTCGGCGACCAGGGACTTGATCGTCGAGTTCACCCCGACCACCCGGCCGGCCCCGTCGACCAGCGGGCCGCCGGAGTTGCCGTGGTTGACCGCCGCGTCGGTCTGGATCGCCGCGTAGTAGCGGGTCGGCCCGCCCGGCTCGCCGGCCATCATGGTGCGGTCCAGGGCGCTCACGATGCCGGCGGTGACCGTGTTGGCCAGGGACAGCGGCGAGCCGATGGCGAGCACCGGGTCGCCGACGGCGAGCGCGTCCGAGTCGCCGAACTCCACCGGCTTCAGCCCGGTCCGCGTCACCTTGATCACGGCGATGTCCGATTCCGGGTCCTGCCCGACCACGGTGCCCGGTGCGGTGCTGCCGTCGTTGAAGACCACCGTGGCCTTGCCGGGCCCGCCCGCGACCACGTGGTCGTTGGTGACGATGTGGCCGTCGGCGCTCACCACGAAGCCCGAGCCCTCGCTGGTGCCGCCGAGGCTGGCCACTCGGACGGTGACCACGCTGGGCAGCACCTTCTCGGCGACCCCGGCCAGTGACTCGGGCTTGCGCTGGGCGAGCGCCGGGGCCTGCCCGGTCTGCGCCCCCAGCGTCGGCACGGCCCCGCCGGTGCGCAGGAACGCGTAGGTCAGGGCGCTGCCGAGCGAGCCGGCGAGCAGGGCGGTGATCAGCGAGACCAGCACGACCTGGCGCAGGCCCGGCCGCCTCGGCGCGTCCGGGTCGGTCACCGGTTCCGGCTCGCCGCTCCCGGCGACCGGGGCGGCCGGGACCACCACGGCAGCGGGCGCGTACGGGTCGCGCCAGGGGTCGGCGAGCGCGTCGGACCACCAGGGCGAGGTGCCGCCCCCGGCGCCCTGCGGCGGCTGCCCCGGTGCCGGCCCTCCCGCCGGTGCCGGGCCCCCGCCGGGCTGGCGCCAGTCCCAGCCGTCGGTCACGTCGGTGCCTCCCAGTCCGTCCCCCGCGTCCCGCGCCGGGCGGTCGGTGGAGCCGGCCGTGCCGCGCGGGACTCCGTCCAGGATTGCACGGATGCCCCGAGTGGAGTCAGGGGTTGCCGCGCGTGATCGTCTCAGGGCCGACTCGCGGCTGCGAGTGTCGAGGCGCGCCTCTAGGCTCTCAGTGCCAACCGACCCCTCGCACCAGTCCGCCCGGAGGTGTCCCATCGCCACGGTCGCCGGCTCCGGCAACTCGACCGCCCAGGTGCTCCAGTTCGCCGAGTCGTACGTCACCGAGGATCTCGTGCTGCGGACCGCCCGCGCTCTCGCCCACGAGGTGGGTGTGGACGCGGTGACGCCGGGCGCCGGGGCCGCGCTGCGCCTGCTCGCCGCCGCCGGGAACGCCCGGGCGGTGGTGGAGATCGGCACCGGCACCGGGGTGAGCGGTGTCTGGCTGCTCCGCGGCATGCGCCCCGACGGGGTGCTCACCACCATCGACGTGGAGGTCGAGCACCAGCGCATCGCCCGGCGGCTGTTCCAGGAGGCGGGTTTCGCGTCGGGACGTACCCGGATCATCACCGGCCGCGCCCTCGACGTGCTGCCGCGGCTCGCGGACGGCGCCTACGACTTGGTCTTCGTCGACGCCGAGGCGACCGGCTTCGCCGCCTGCGTCGACGCCGCCCTGCGGCTGCTGCGCCCCGGCGGGGTGCTCGCGCTCAACGGCGCCCTCGCCGGCGGCCGGATCGGTGACCCGGCCGCCCGCGACGTGGAGACCGTGACCGTGCGGGAGACCATCAAGGCGATCCGCGAGTCGGAGCACTGGGTGCCGGCACTGCTGCCCGTCGGGGACGGCCTGCTCGCCGCCGTGAAGGGCTGACCGGCCCGCCCGGTCAGCCCAGCGTGGCCAGCCAGCGCAGCAGCCCGCGGACGCCCCAGCCGGTGGCGCCCTTGACCAGCTCGCCGTGCACGTCGTCCGACCAGGAGGGTGCGGACATGTCCACGTGCACCCAGCGGTCGCGCAGGTCGCCGGTGAACTCGCGGAGGAAGAGCGCGGCCACCACGGAGCCGGCGCCCCGGGCCGGGGAGCTGTGCAGGTCGGCGATGTCGCTGCCCAGGTACTCGACGTAGTCGTCGGCCAGCGGCATCCGCCAGGCCCGCTCGCCCGCCGCCGTGATGGCGGCCAGCAGGTCGGCGGCGAGGTCGTCGTTCTCGCTGTAGAGGGCGGCGTGCCGCTTGCCCAGCGCCACCGCGTTCGCGCCGGTCAGGGTGGCCAAGTCGACCATCAGGTCGGGCTTCAGCTCCCGGACGGCGTACGCCATGGCGTCGGCGAGCACCAGCCGGCCCTCGGCGTCGGAGTTGGTGCTCTCGCTGGTCATGCCGCCGTAGTGGCGGATGACGTCGCCGGGCCGGAACGCCGAGCCGCTGACACTGTTCTCGGCGAGCGGGGCCAGCGTGGTGACCCGCACCGGCAGGTCCAGCGCGGCGGCGCCCAGGGTGGCGGCGACCACCGCGGCGGCGCCGGCCATGTCCTTGCGCATCAGCTTCATGGCCGGCACCGGCTTGATCGAGATGCCGCCGGTGTCGAAGGTGATCCCCTTGCCCACCAGCACCACGTGGGTACGCGCGCCGGCCGGCCGCCAGTCCAGCTCGACCAGGCGGGGGCCGCTGGCCGAGCCGCCGCCGACGGCCAGGATGCCGCCGAAGCCCTCGGCGTCCAGTTCCTCCGGCCCGCGCACCCGCAGGTGCAGGTCGGCACGGCCGGACACGGCGGAGGCCACCTGGGCGGCGAACCACTCCGGGTTCTTGGTGGACGAGGGGGTGTTGGTCAGGTCCCGGGCCAGCCGGGTCATCTCGGCGGTGGTCCGGGCGGCGGCCAGGGTCGGCGCGAGCGCCTCCGGGTCGCCGACCACGACGTCCACCTCGGCCAGCGCGGGCGTGCCGCCGGCCTCGGTCAGCCGGTAGCGGTAGGAGCCGAGCAGCAACCCCTCGGCCAGGCCGCGCAGGGCGTCCGTGGCCTCGTCCGGCACCGTGATCGTGATGTGCGTCTCATCCTTGGCGGCCCGGGCCAGCGCCGCGCCGGCTACCCGCCAGCCGTGCTCGTCCCCGTCGCCGACGCCGAGCAGCCAGAGCCGGGCCGGGGTGCCGCCGGGACGCAGGTGCTCCCGCACCTCACCGGCGGCGCCGGTGAGCCGGGCGGCGGGCAGCAGCGCCGCCGCCTCGGCCCGGACGTCGTCGCCGGGCGGAACGGCGGTGGAAACCAGCGCGGCCGGGCCGTCCGGCCCTTCGGGACGAACGGGCAGGACAAGGTTGTCGGGCCGCGCGGGCCCGCTCACCAGACGAATGGCCAGCACGCTGGACCGTACCTCCGAAACTGCTCGAAGCGGGACACTTTGCCGCTCACTGGACGAGGAAGGCCCTGAGCCACCGGCATGGCCGGTGGCTCAGGGTAGGGCGAACCGTTCGCACGACGGACGTCGCGCGAACCGTTCCCCGCATCAGCCGGCAGCCGCCTTCAGCGCGTCACCCAGCGCGGTGGCCTCGTCGGGAGTCATCTCGACGACGAGCCGGCCACCACCCTCCAGCGGGACCCGCATGACGATGCCCCGGCCCTCCTTGGTGACCTCCAGCGGACCGTCGCCCGTCCGCGGCTTCATCGCCGCCATGTTGTCTCCCCTCAGACCTACACCAGGGTCGGTGGGTTGCCCCACAGCCACTTCGTCATGACCACCCGCAACCGTCGCGGGGGCGTCGACCAACGATTTTCCCTGATGAACACCGCCGGACCCAAACCGAAGCAGCATTGATGTAACAGCATCTAGCTTATCTTGGATAGGCCTGTCACAATGTGCGGTCATGCAGGCACGGTCGGCACTCTTCGACCTGTACGGCGACCACCTCCGGGCGAGGGGTGGCCGCGCACCGGTCGCCGCCCTGGTCAAGCTGCTGGCACCGCTCGGGATCGCCCCGCCGGCGGTCCGCACCGCGGTCTCCCGGATGGTCCGACAGGGCTGGCTCGAACCGCTCCGGCTCGCCTCCGGGCCCGGATATTCGATCACAACAAAGGCGGCCCGCAGACTCGATGAGGCGGGCGCCCGGATCTACCGCACGGGGCGGCACGCCTGGGACGGGCGGTTCGACCTCCTGGTGCTGGACGCGCCCGCGTCCCGCCGGGACCGGCAGCGGCTCGCCGCCAACCTGTCCTTCCTCGGCTACGGCACGCTGGACGACTGCACCTGGGTGGCGACCCGCCCGGGCGAGGACGTCGACGTCCTGCTCGCCGAGGCCGGGGTGCGTTTCGAACGGTTCACCGCCGCGCACACCTCCGGCACCCCCGGCGCCATGGGCGTGGTCCGGCGCGCCTGGGACCTGGCCGAGATCGGCCGCGCGTACGAGCGGTTCGTCGCCGAGCAGAAGCCGTTGCTCAGCGGCGTGACCGTGCGCAGCAGCGACGAGGAGGCGTACGCGGCCCGGTTCCGGCTCGTGCACGCGTGGCGTACCTTCCTGTTCCGGGACCCGCAGCTGCCACCGGCGCTGCTCCCCGAGCGCTGGCCGGGCAGCAGCGCCGCCAGTTTCTTCGACCGGCACGCGGCCCGGCTCCGGCCGGCCGCCGACCGGTACGTCGAGCAGTGCCTCGACGCCAGCAATCGCCTCGCCCGACAGAAGGGTCGTTAGAAACGTGACCGAGCCGCTGCTCGTCGACCGCACCGACGCCGTCGTCACCCTGACGTTGAACCGCCCGACGGCGATGAACTCGCTCGACGTGGCGCTCAAGGAGGCGCTGCGGGAGACCCTGGCCGAGCTGGAGGCCGACCGGTCCTGCCGGGCGGTCGTGCTGGCCGGCGCGGGCGGCTCGTTCAGCGCCGGGCAGGACCTGCGGGAGCACGTGCAGACGCTGGAGGCCGCCGACGCCGACCCGCTCGGCACCGTGCGGGCCCACTACAACCCGATCGCCGCCCGGCTGGCCAACCTGCCCAAGCCGGTGATCGCCGCGGTCCGGGGCATGGCCGCCGGGGCCGGCGCCTCGCTGGCGTTCCTCGCCGACTTCCGCATCGGCGGCCCGAAGACCCGGTTCCTGATGGCCTTCGCCGGGGTCGGGCTGGCCGCCGACACCGGCGCCTCCTGGACGCTGCCCCGGCTGGTCGGCCACGCCAAGGCGGTCGAGCTGCTGATGCTCGCCGAGCCGGTGGGGGCCGAGGACGCCTGCCGGCTGGGCCTGCTCACCCGGCTCGTCGACGACGACGAGCAGGTGCTCCCGGCCGCGCAGGAGCTGGCCGCCCGGCTCGCCGCCGGCCCGACCGTCGCGTACGGGGCGATCAAGCGCCAGCTCTCCATCGCCGACGCCGGCACCCTGGCCGACGCGCTGGCCGCCGAGGCCCAGGCCCAGGCGATCTGCGGCGCCACCGCCGACCACCGGTCCGCCACCATGGCGTTCGTGAACAAGCAGAAGCCGGTCTTCGAGGGCCGCTGACCCCGTCGCGGGTCAGTCGTCCTCCTCGGGATCCTGGTTGGCCTCGGCGCCGAGCACGAACGCCTGCATGGCCAGCTCGTCACCGGCCGGCGAGACGAAGGCCGGCAGTTCGCGCGGGCCTAGCTCCTGCACGTAGGCCCAGAAGAGCCGGACGGCCTCGGCGGGTGAGGCCGCCTCGATCGGCAGGTCGAGGCTGACCAGCCAGGAGCGGCGGGCCGGCGGCGGGCCGATCCGGTCGGCCAGCTCCCGGAAACGGCCCGGGTCGAGCTCGGTGACCGGCCCGTCGAGGGCCAGGCCGGCGACCGGCACCGGCTCGTCCAGGACCCGCCGGGTGTACGTCACCGCAAGCACCCCCGGCCCGGCCTCGGACTGCGGGTCGTCCGGGTCCTCCCGGGTCTCCCCGGTGGCCGCTGCGACCCGGCCGAGCGCCACCAGCCGCAGCGGTTCGTCGACCAGCACCGCCACCGGGTCACCGGGCCGGGGCCCGGCGGCCTGGTCGAGCCCGGTCAGCTCCAGCGTGTCGTGGTGCACGAGCCGCTCGGCCTCGTAGCGCTCGGCGGGCAGCAGCACCGCCCAGGCGCCCGGGGCCGTGCCGCCCTCGATCGTCCCGCTCGTCCGCGGCTGGGTGTCGGTCATGTCCCCATACCATCACGCCGGGCCGCGGCCGGTCCGGCCGCGTCCGCCGCCGGGTCAGGCCCCCGGTCGGTCGCCGGCCACGTGGCAGTTGGCCAGGTGGTCGTCGACCATGCCGGTGGCCTGCATCAGCGCGTAGGCCGTGGTCGGGCCGACGAAGCGGAAGCCGCTCTTCTTGAGCGCCTTGGCCATCGCGGTCGACTCCGGGGTGAGCGCCGGCACCTCGGCGAACGACCGCGGCCGGGCCGCCCGGGGCGGCGGCGCGTAGGACCAGAGCAGCGCGGAGAGCCCGTCGGGCAGGGCCAGGGCGGCCCGGGCGTTGGCGATGGCCGCCTCGACCTTGGCCCGGTTGCGCACGATCCCCGCGTCGGCCAGCAGCCGGGCCACGTCGGCCTCGCCGTAGCCGGCCACCTTCTCGATGCGGAACTCGTCGAAGGCCAGGCGGAACGCGGGCCGCTTGCGCAGGATGGTCAGCCAGGACAGACCGGACTGGAACGCCTCCAGCGTCAGGCGCTCGTAGAGCGCGTCGTCGCCGCGCAGCGGCCGGCCCCACTCCTCGTCGTGGTAGACGGCGTAGTCCGGGGTGCTCGCCCCCCAGGCGCAGCGGGGCAGCCCGTCGGCGCCGGTCACCAGGTCAGTCACGCCCTACACGGTAGGTCAGCCCACCGACAACGGCGACGACCGGCGGTCAGGGCAGCCGGCCCTGCTCCACCAGGCGGGCGAACTTCTTCAACGCCTGCGTCAGGCTGAACTTCGAGCCGGGCCAGAGCACCGGCCAGGCCACCCGGCCGGCCGTCCCGCCCGGCAGGTGGAACCACTCGTGCCAGACCACCTGGGTCCGGTCCCGCTCCATCGGGGTGCAGCGCAGCACACCGGGCCCGCGCAGCAGCTTGCCGCAGTGCACCACGCCGACCTCGTACGGCGCGTCCACCCGCACCACCCGCATCTCGTCGCGGAGCACGGCCGGACCGATCGTGGTGACCGCCTCGACCAGGCTTCCCTCGCCGCCGTCCCCCTCGACCACCCGCACGGTGGTGAGCGGGATCCAGTCGGACTGCCGCTCCCAGGCGGTCAACGCGGCGAAGACGCGCTCGGCCGGCGCCTCGACGATCACCGACGCGGTGACCTCGGCGGCCCCGGGCTGCGCCGCCTCGGCGAAGCCGGCGCCACCGTCCGCGCCGGTCACGCGGACTCCGAGCGGACCACGGGCCCACGTTCCCGGTCCGAGTCGGTGTCGGCGGTCGGGTCATCGTCGCGGGCCGTGGGGTCGGGGTCGGTCGGGTCGGTGGGCGGCCGGAGGCCCACCTCGGGCGGGGTCTGGTCGACGGGGGTCGCCACCGGGGCGACGGGGGCGGGCCCTCCGGTGGCCGCCGCGGGGGCGGCGGACGGCAGCGTGGCCATGTCCTCCACGGCGGCGGCGGCCGGGGCCTCGGCCACGCCGGCCTCGGCGGTCGGCGGCTCGGCGCCGGCGGCGGGCGGGGTGGTGGCCGGCGGCGGGGCGGTGGCCAGCGGCGGGGTGGGGGCCTCGGCCTCCGAACCGGTCGCGGCGGCCTCCGCGCGGGCCCGGCGCAGCGCGTCGGCCTCCTCGGTCCGGCCCTCGCGGAGGGCGGCGTTCTCGGCCTCCAGCACACCGATCAGCTCGGTCTTGTAGCCGATGTCGTAGGCGGCGCGGCGCATCGCCGCGTCGACCTGCGCCATCCGGTAGCCGCGCAGCGCGGTGTCGAAGCGCACCTCGGCGACGTCCGACTCGTCCAGGGGGCGGCTGCCCGGCAGGGGCACGGCCCGGCCGTCCGGCTCGGCCGGCGCCAGGCCCGGATCCCGCCCGGAGACCAGCACCGTCACCCCGAACACCACCGCCGCCACGGTCAGCGCGACGACCAAGAGGAGCAGAACCTCACCCATGGGGAGATCGTGGCATGCGGGCGGGGATCGGGCGAGCCCTCCGCCGCCTCCGATCGGAATCGCCGCCGCCGGCCCGCCGGGGCGGGCAGGGCACGGCGACGCCGCGCGGCCCGGGCCGGGCGGGACCGGATAGCGTCGGGGTCGACCGGTGGAAGATCGGCGCGGAGGAGGCGGGCATGACCGGGGCGCTGCGGCTCGGCGGGCGGACCTTCTCCCCCGGCGACCTCGTCGTGATGGCGATCGTCAACCGCACGCCGGACTCCTTCTTCGACCGGGGCGCCACGTTCGCGCAGGACAGCGCGCTGCGCGCCGTCGAGCGGGCGGTGACCGAGGGCGCGGAGATCATCGACATCGGCGGGGTGAAGGCCGGGCCGGGCGACGAGGTCGACGTGGCCGAGGAGATCCGCCGCACGGTGGACACCATCGCCGCGGTCCGGGCCGCCTTCCCGGACGTGGTCATCTCGATCGACACCTGGCGCGCCGAGGTGGCCGTGGAGGCGGTGGCGGCCGGCGCCGACCTGCTCAACGACACCTGGTCGGGGGCGGATCCGGCGCTGGCCCGGGTCGCCGCGGCGACCGGCGCCGGGCTGGTCTGCTCGCACGCCGGCGGGCTCGCCCCGCGAACCCGGCCGCACCGGGCCGCGTTCGACGACGTGGTGGCCGACGTGGTCGCGACGGTCACCGGCCTCGCCGAGCGCGCGGTCGGCCTCGGCGTCCGGCGGGACGGCATCCTGATCGACCCGGCGCACGACTTCGGCAAGAACACCCGGCACTCGTTGGAGATCACCCGGCGGCTGGGCGAGCTGGCCGGCACCGGCTGGCCGCTGCTGGTGGCCCTGTCGAACAAGGACTTCATCGGCGAGACGCTGGACCTGCCGGTGCCCGAGCGGCTGGAGGGCACCCTGGCGGCCACC